>DATDCV010000233.1:0-2695 GCA_036524155.1 Verrucomicrobiia bacterium | reverse complement strand
GTGGCCGGAACGCTGGTTTTGTGCTTCATCCCCAGCTTAATGGGGTGCCCAGCGAAAAAGTACAATCCTAAACTACTTTACCTCAATGATTTATAAATTCCAAATGCTTATGTTGTTCTGAGGAATTCCTAAAAGGCATTGCGGCTAGCGGTCTTCATCTGCAGATGAGGTGGGCAAATGTTGGAGTGGGCAAGCTGTATCGGCCCTACACCCTGCAATTCACGCTCACAGACTCGTCAGGGAAGGTATGCCTGAAGTCCGATGGAAAGACTGCCCCAGGGCAGTGGCTGCCGGGAGAACATCCGATCGCGGAGTCGCTCCAACTCCCAGTTACGATCGAGTCTGGCGAATATACGCTTACGGTGGGGGTGATGGATCCAACCGGCCAACGCCAGCCCTTTCGTTTGGCGATCGATGCGCCCGAAAGCGACGGTCGTTACTCCGTCAGCCGGGTGACGGTCAAGTGAGGACGAGGTAGGAGCGATCAGATTACGCCCCCAAACATCGATTTTCCTGTAACGGGTGTCACCCGACGCAATTGTTCGAGCACGAACTCGCGATAAGTCGGTGAGACGGGCATAATTGGCGCGTTTATTAAGAGGTCGACAACAGCTTAGGAAGCCATTGCGGGAGTGGGGTGGCCGACCAAATCAGCCGCACCCCCTCGATGACGGCGACTCTACGAAACGGAGCTGCAAGATCCTCATTGTCGAAGATCAGCACGTGAGGCAGTTCTCGCAGTGCGGCCCGGAGGTTCGCCATAGTACGAGGAAAACGTGAGACCAGCTTGTCCGCAGGGACATCGTGCCCCCCTTGAGAAACCCGCATACTCACCCGTTGCTCGGAGACATCCGATCCCGAGATCCCGATAAAGCACAGCACCACGGTATAGCCGGACTGCGCCGCGGCTTTCAAAAATCCCAGCTTGTCGCCCACGGGATCCGAAAACACTGTTTCCAAAACAAAGCTTTCCTGTTGCCTGACCAATTCCTGCCGCAGTTCAGTAATAACCGCCGCGGCTTCATACGCATTAATGTTCAGTTCGCGGGCAACTTCGTCCGCGTTGAGGAATCGCAAGCCGGCAGGTTTGAGGTGGGTGTGGTAAAAAGTCGTTTTCCCGGCTCCGTTCGGTCCGGCCAATGCGACCAGGATTGGACGCTGGTCCAGAACGCGGCTCCAGGCCGCCAATGGAGTCGCTTCCGTTCTCTTTTGCTTCGCCTTCACCGCCCAGCCGCTCGAACCGGCTGGAACTTGCGGTTAACAAAGCGGCCCGTGGTGCGCTTGCCACTGGCCTCGATTCTCACCAGCAAGCCGCCCGGCGCTGGCTCATAGTGTGGGGAAGGTAAGTTCTTGAGGTGTTCGGCCAAACGCTTGCGGCCTTCGGGAGAATCCACCGATTGCAGGCAGGCAGAAAGGGGCCTGGCCTTCCCGGCCTTGGATAATGCCAGCACCTGGTCGCCTCGCAGGAGGGTTTCCACCGCTCGGCCCAGCCTGGCCCAGAACTCGATCTGGCCGGCAATCGAGCGCTGCGTAGCTTCGCCCATGAGCCGGGCGTCGAGGACCAAAGCGTCAGAGACTTTCACCGGTTGACTCATCCGAGTAAGGTAGCAAAATGCTACCCACTGTCAATCTCGAGCCTGAGCGGCTTCCGGATCAGGGCGGTGCCAAATGCGTTGGGAATCTCTGTAAACCTCCCGGACACGGTGAAAAGGGATAGATGAGCAAGGTCGTCGGCGACACGGCTGGGTGCTTCCTCCACGAGCCGCGCGATCTGACTAACCATCATCGGATTGCCGTGCAGCATTTCAATTAGATCCTTTCGACACAATCCCAGTCCTCACCATCGCTGTCCCAAAAACCACTCGTCGGCTTCGAGATCATGTTTGAGCAGGTATTCGCGCTCATTCACAGCGCGCACCCTGAAGTAATCCGCTCGCGGCCATTCCGGTCTGCTTTCGACCTGGTACCACCGGTCGAGCACCTCGTTCACCTCAATGGTCTGACCTTCCAAATTGAACCGGCGCGGTCCCGCAAGCGCGGGATCTGCTTTGCCGCCGGCGTAACATTCGACTTCAATCTGTGTGAGGCGCATGAGAGAAGAAGTTTGCGACATCACCTTTGGGGAGAACGTGCAAATGCGTTCGCTCGTCCTTGTGGGACAAGGACTCAAAGGCCTGAACGAGCTGCTCACTTTCCCGATCAGGGTTCTCCGTCTGCACCACCAACTGGAAACGGTTGAATTTGCTTTCGTCCCTGGCTCGTTTCCCCTCGGCAATGACTTCGGCTAAACGCGGGGAGAGTCTCGACACAGGTTCAGAGGTGACCAAGATGAGCAAGCGCCCACCAATGCGCAGTTCGCAATCGGCCGAACAGGCTTTGACGGCGGAACTGCCGCGCTGAATTTCAATGTGCCGGAAGACCTCATCCGGACAGTTGCACCCGATGACCTCGCGAACAAACCTTGTCACCACCTGCACATTCGGGACTGACTCTTGGCCCATGTACTCAATAACGCACAAACGTGCCAACATGTCCCGCCGTTTTCACCGCTTGAGCAGAGATTTTTAAGGGGTAAACAATTTGACATCTTCCGGTTTTTTGAGTCCTGGGTCTTACTTGAAACGGAAGTCAATTTTGAAATTGTAGAGCCACGGAATTTCCGGGCTGACGCCCTCGCGCGCTAGCTTCTGCGGCA
>DATDCV010000232.1:0-36005 GCA_036524155.1 Verrucomicrobiia bacterium | reverse complement strand
ATGAGCCAATCCCCTTCATGCCGCCGGCCTTTCTGCCGGACGCGAAGTGGGCGTTGGTGTTCGACACTAACCGGCCGGATCTGAAAGCGGATAGCGAAGTGGTTGGCGGGACGACCCCGGTGACACTCGAAGCCCGGTCTTTGGCGCTCTTGCGGCTGGTTTCCTGAGGGTGATGACGACGCCATGTTCTACCTACCGTTTACAGCTGCATAAGGGATTCGACTTGAGGCAGGCCAGGGAACTGGTGCCATACCTTCATACGTTGGGGATCAGCCATGTCTATGCTTCGCCGATGCTCAAGGCCTATCCCGGCAGCATTCATGGTTATGACGTGTGCGACCACTCCCTGCTGAATCCCGAGTTGGGAACGGAGACGGATCTCGAGGCTTTGGTCAGCGCGTTGCGCCAGCACGACATGGGGCTGGTTCTGGATATTGTGCCTAACCACATGGGCATTGGCGGTCGAGAGAACGCCTGGTGGTGGGATGTCCTCAAGCATGGGCGCGCGAGCCGCTTCGCCGAATACTTCGACATTGAGTGGGAGGTCCCGGATCCACGTTTGCACGGGAAAGTGCTGGTGCCCATTTTGGGGGATTCGTATGGCCGTGTGCTGCAACGCGGCGAACTGCGTTTGGTGGCCGAACAAGGCGAGACGCTGCTCGCGTATTTCGAACATCGCTTCCCGCTCGATCCGGCAACACTGACCGCTCCGGTTGCGCCGGACACAGCAGCAGCCCGGAGGTTAAATGCAGATCCCACGCTGCTTGATGCGCTAATCCAGCAGCAACACTACCTTCTGGTCGAGTGGCGCCGCGCGGACACCGAGCTCAACTACCGGAGATTCTTCAACATCCGGACGCTGGCGGGCATCCGGGTCGAAGACCCCCGAGTATTCGACGCCGTGCATGCGCTGGCGCTCCGTTGGCATGCGCGTGGCTGGGTGGGAGGCTTCCGCGTAGACCATCCTGACGGTTTACGCGATCCTACAGGATACTTCGAACGATTGCGGGTTTCGGCTGCCGGAGCATGGATTGTCGCTGAAAAAATCCTGCAGCCGGGAGAGCGGATCAATGAGGATTGGCCCATCGCGGGCACAACAGGATATGAGTTCATGTGGCGTTCTACGGGGCTATTTGTTGACCCCGGAGGAGAAAAGACTTTGGCAGACCTGTACGTGAAGTTTACCGGGGAGCCGAGCGACTACGGCGTGCTCGTGCGCGAGAGGCGGCGCCAGGCGCTGCGGGAGTTGTTGCTGGCCGAAGTCGACCGGCTGACACGGCTGCTGGTGCGCATCGTCAACAACCATTGGCGCTACCGTGACCTTGCGCAGGAGGCAGTGCGCGAGGCGTTGATTGAGGTCGCTGCGCGGTTGCCGGTATATCGCACTTATGTCCAGGCGCGTCCGGGCCGCGTACTTGAAGCCGACGCGACGGTCATCTCTGAAACCATTGCGCGGGCGCGGGAGGAACGAACCGACTTGCCGTCTGAGTCTTTTGACGTGCTCGAAGACCTGCTGCTGTTGCGCCTGAAAGGCGAGCACGAAGCGGATTTTGTGATGCGCTTTCAGCAGTTGACCGGACCGGCAATGGCCAAAGGCGCTGAGGACACGGCCTTCTACTGCTATAACCGTTTCATCGCGCTGAACATGGTGGGTGGTGACCCAAGCCATTTTGGCATGTCCACCGAAGCCTTCCATGAGGAATGCCGGCAGGCCCAGCGTCGCTGGCCCCACGCAATGCTCGCGACTTCCACCCACGATACCAAGCGGAGCGAGGATGTGCGGATGCGCCTCTGCCTGCTCAGCGAAATCCCGGCCGACTGGCGCACAGCCGTGCTTCGCTGGTCCGCCACGAATGAGAAACATCGTCGTTTTGACTGGCCCGACCGTAACTTCGAGTATTTTTTTTACCAAACGCTGGTGGGCGCCTGGCCGCTCCCCCCTGAACGAGCGGTGCCGGTGATGGAAAAGGCCGCCCGTGAAGCAAAACAGCACACCTCCTGGAGCCGGCCCAACCCGGATTATGAAGCCGCCGTGCGCGATTTTGTGCTCGGCACTTTGGGCGACAGCCAGTTCATAACGGATTTGGTCAGTTTTGTCTCGAGGCTGATCGTGCCCGGCCAGGTGAACTCGCTGGCCGAAACGCTGCTCAAATTGACGACTCCAGGCGTGCCCGATATGTACCAGGGCACGGAACTCTGGGATTTGAGCCTGGTCGATCCCGACAACCGGCGTCCAGTGGACTTTGACCTGCGCCGGAGGCTGGCGACCGAGGTGGCCGGGCTTTCGGCGGTGGAGGCCTGGGGACGACGCCGAGACGGCCTGCCCAAGCTATTTCTCATTTACCGAGCCTTGAAGGTGCGCCGCGCACATCCCGCCTGGTTCGGTGCAAACAGCACTTACGAACCGCTGTGGGCACGCGGCCCCAAAGCCGAGCACGTCGTTGCATTTGTTCGTGGCGGCGGGTGCATTACGGTTGCGCCCAGGCTCATTCTGGGGCTAAAGGATGACTGGGGCGAAACCGAGCTGGCGCTTCCGGCGGGCACATGGCATAACGCCCTCACCGATGAAGGGTTGGCGCCAGGCCGCTGCAGGCTGGCCGATTTGCTGCGGGAGTTTCCCGTCGCCCTGCTGATACGAAAGGAGGGGCGTGAAGCATCAGTTTAGTGTCTGGGCGCCGCTGGCGCGGCGTGTTGAGGTGCAACTGGGCGATATCCGTCGACCGATGCGGCCGGAATCGAGGGGCTGGTGGGACGCGATCCTGGAATGTGGCGGGCCGCGGATCGATTACGGCTTCATCCTTGATGGTGAAGGTCCTTATCCTGACCCACGGTCTCCCTGGCAGCCGGACGGTGTCCATGCTCTTTCGCGCTGGGTGGATCAGACGGCCTTCCGTTGGACCGACGCCGGGTTTAAGCCCGCACCCCTAGGCGCAGCGGTTCTCTACGAACTCCACGTGGGCACCTTCACGCCCGCGGGTACTTTCGACGCCGCGATTGAGAAGCTGGAGCATCTGGTTCAGTTGGGCATTACGCATGTCGAGTTGATGCCGGTGAACGCTTTTGCCGGTCACCACGGATGGGGTTACGACGGAGTGGGACTATTCGCGGTCCATCAACCCTACGGAGGACCGGAGGCGCTCAAGCGGTTCGTTGACGCCTGCCACGCGCGACGGATAGGTGTGCTTTTGGATGTGGTTTATAATCACCTCGGGCCTTCGGGCAATTACCTGGGCAAGTTCGGTCCCTATTTTAGTGCCTGCTACCAGACACCCTGGGGCCCGGCCCTCAACTTCGGCGGGCGGCAATCCGACGAGGTCCGGCAATTCTTCTGCGAAAACGCATTAATGTGGTTGCGGGATTATCACTTCGACGGGCTGCGTTTGGATGCCGTCCACGCAATTCTGGACACATCGGCCAAGCACTTCCTGGAGGAACTCCGCGAGGAAGTCGCAAAACTCGAAAGCCAGCTTGGCCGCCGCCTGGTGCTCATCGCCGAAAGCGACCTCAACGACCCTCGTTTGCTCTGGCCCTCCGAGCGGGGGGGCTTTGGATTGCACGCCCAGTGGAGCGATGATTTTCACAACGCTCTCCACGCATTGCTCACCGGCGAGCGCATGGGTTATTACGAGGATTTTGGGAGGCTGGCGGACTTGGCGAAGGCCCTGACCAATGCCTACGTTTATGATGGCCAGTTTTCGAAATATCGGCAGCGGCGGCATGGACGCCCCCATGGCGGGTTAAACGGCCATCGGTTTGTGGGCTACATTCAAAACCACGACCAGATCGGCAACCGGGTGATGGGCCATCGACTCAGCCAGCTTGTGGATGTCTCCCGGGTCAAGATGGCAGCCGCGCTGGTGCTGACTGGCCCCTTTGTTCCGCTGCTCTTTATGGGTGAAGAATGGGGCGCTTCGACCCCGTTCCTCTATTTTGCGGATCATCAGGAGCCGGTTCTCGCCAAAGCGGTGCGCGAGGGCCGCCGCAAAGAATTTGCAGCCTGGGGCTGGCGCCCTGCAGAAATTCCCGATCCACAAGCGCGAGAGACCTTTGAAAACTCCAAGCTTAATTGGAATGAGCTCGCGGAGCCTGCTCATTCGGAAATGCACGACTGGTATCGCCAACTGATTCAATTGCGCCGGCGCGAGACCTGCCTGGCTGACAGCGAGTTCAGCCAGATCAAGGCACGCTATGCCGAAACCGCCCGCTGGCTGGCAATCGAACGCGGTCCAGTAACGATCGTCTGCAATTTTGGCGACTCGGAGCAGAACATTCCAATCAAACGTGCGAAGCACCAAGTGCTTCTCACATCAACGAAAACCCTTCCGCCGGTGGGTGGCTCTGTTGTCCTTCCTGGCTGGGCCATTGCGATCCTGAAACAGGTTTAGAGGTTATCAAATCCGTCGATCGTCAAATAGACGGGGATCACCTTTTGGCACTGGTCCTCATCGCCACGGGCTGGGGTAATTGAGTTTTGGAGGGAGCGCCGGCTTCCAGCCGGCTTATGACGCCCTTGGTTCGCCCGGGTGGGGTTTCTCTGCCGAAACAGAGGGGTGATTGGGTGGTGTAAGCCGGTTGAAAACCGGCGTTCCGCTCTGCATGGTTGGTTGGTTTAAGCCGGTTGAAAACCGGCGCTCCGGGGTGAAAGACCGGGTTACGCGGTGTGATATGAGCGTTGCGTTCGGGGTGTGCGGTCGCTATTCCTCAGCAGCGTGAAGTTGAAATCTGTTCGACACCTGCACTTACGGCGGCTTCGGGCGTGTGCCCTGACCGTGGTCATCGCAACGATTGGCTGGATCAGTCCGGTTTGCGGCGGCGAGGGAGCGACCAATTCTGCCGCCACCGCAGGCCGCGCGGGCAACCCGGTTTTTCCGGGCTGGTACGCGGACCCGGAAGGCGCTGTTTTCGGCCGCGAATATTGGATCTACCCGACGTACTCCGCTCCTTATAACCAGCAGGTGTTTTTCGATGCTTTTTCCTCGCCGGACCTGGTCACCTGGACCAAGCACAGCCGCATCCTGGACACGAATGCCGTGGCCTGGGCGCGGCGCGCCATGTGGGCCCCGGCGGTGGTCGAGAGGGAGCGCCGGTTCTACTTCTTTTTCAGCGCCAACGATATCCAAAACGATCAGCAATCAGGCGGCATCGGCGTCGCTGTAGCCGACCGCCCGTCCGGTCCGTTCAAGGACTATTTGGGCAAACCTCTGATTGGCAAGTTCATCAACGGGGCGCAGCCGATTGACCAGTTTGTCTTCAAAGACCGCGACGGCCAATATTACATGGTTTATGGCGGCTGGAGACACTGCAACATCGCCAGGCTCCGCGACGATTTCAAAGGCTTCGACCCGTTCCCCGACGGAGTGGTGTTCAAAGAGATCACGCCCGAAGGTTATGTCGAAGGCCCCTGCATGTATCTGCGGAATGGAAAGTATTACTTCATGTGGAGCGAAGGCGGTTGGACAGGCCCCAATTACTCGGTGGCGTACGCAATCGCGGATTCGCCGCTCGGACCTTTCCAACGCATTGGCAAAATCCTGCAGCAGGACCCAAAGGTCGCGACCGGCGCCGGGCACCATTCGCTCATCAAACTGCCCAACGAAGATACCTGGTTCATCGTTTATCACCGGCGCCCGCTGGGTGATCGCGACGGCAACCACCGCGTCACCTGCATCGACCGGCTGGACTTCGATGCGCAAGGCCGAATCAATCCCGTGAAGTTGACCTTTGAAGGGGTGGAGCGCATTAGGTAAGTTGCCCGGCGACGATGGAATCTGGTGATTCGACCGAAGGCCGCGCTTCCAGTGTTTTTGTATTCAATCCCTTCGCCGAGGGCTATATCGCCAAAGGCGACGCGTTCACTCCCGTAAAGCACCAGGTGATGCTCGCCAATGATTTGGCGAACCTGCCACAATTCCTCTGTCGGCCGGACGACATAGTGCTTGTGCCGAAACGGCCGTCGGCAGACTTTTTGATGACCCTTGAAGCCGCCGGGTTTCCGCGGCCGGAGTTTGTGGAACTCAGAGAAGGGCGAATCGATTCCTACAGCAACCTCAGTCAACGGAGGCTCGGCGGTCTGCGACCCTGGGCGTGGGGGCCCGACAGTGTAAAACTTCTCGAGCCGCTGTTTGCCGAGATGTCGGGCGAAACTCGGAGCGCCGACCAATATTTCAACGACCACATCGCCCGGCTCTATTCGAAGGCGTGGAGCGCGGGTTTTCTAAGGAAGGTCCTGGCTCGTTGCCGCGAGCCCTGGCTTTGCTGCGAACAAGAAGCAGGCGTGACGGTGGACACAATGGACGAGGCGCTGGGGGCGGTCGCCGCGATTCGGGGCCGGGGTCATCATCGGGTGGTTGTCAAGGAGGCCCTCGGTTTGGCCGGGCACAATGCGATCCGGCTGTGGGAAAAGGAGGTGCTGCCGGCGCAGCGGCAGTGGCTGGGCCATGTCTTGAGCAGCGGCCCGCAACTGGTGGTTGAACCCTGGCTGGAACGCGAGCTGGACTTCTCCATCCAACTGGAGATGGGGCCACACAATCTCCAGTTCTGTGGCTATACCGGGTTGATCAACGATCGCAAGGGGCAATACCTCGCGAACTGGGCGGAGCCTGATTACAGCCAGCGTCTGCCTGAGAAAGTGGCGACGTTATTGAGCGGAGAGACAGGGATGTCGGAGCGCCTCCAGCGGCTCTACGGTGAAGTTCTCTCCATGCTCGAAGCCGAACTGCATCCTGTGGGCTTTGTCGGCCCGGTGAGTATAGATGCTTTTGTTTATCGCACGCCCCAGGGTGGTCGCCGGCTGAAGCCCGTGGTGGAAATCAATCCCCGCTATACAATGGGGCGCGTGACGGCGGAACTGATGAAATATACGTGTCCCGGAAGCTTTGGCATGTTTCGGCTGGTCAGCTTGGCCCAGGCGCACGGAGAGGGGTTTGCGGATCTTGCCGGCTACGCTGCCTCTTTGAGGGAGCGCCTTCCTTTGCGGCTGGAGAGCGGACCGGTTCCAAGAATTGCCCAGGGCGCCCTTTGCCTGAATGATCCCACGCAGGCACAGGTGTGCCTCGCGACGTTCGAGGTCGGTGACACGCCGCTGTAGCGCAGATTTTTAATCTGCTGTATCGCCGATTTGTAATCGGCTGTTGCCCCAGTCCGCACGGGAGGTGAGACTTGCACGTGCTCGAAGTGGCCAACGCGTCTCGGCGGTCGGGCGACCTGCAGAATAGAATTCTGCGATACGGCAGATTAAAAATCTGCGCTACGAAGAAAACGCTTGTCATCACGGCACTCGATCGGTTAGAGCGGAGACATGTTTCCGGCGGAGAAAAATCCGCGACTCGAGCGCGTGAATTTCGAGTTGCGCGCTACTGGAATAAAGCCTGAGCAACTTAGTCCGAAGCGTTCCGGTGTGCACACACGTGGGTATTTCCCTCATGTGAAACGCGAAGGAGCCCGCTACTTCGTGACCTTTCGACTGGCGGACTCGCTGCCGGAGGATCTTCTGCTTAAGCTCCAAGAAGAACGCGCCGTGCGCCAGCGGGCCTATCATGTGCAAGAGGAGGCGGCCCGGAAACTGGGAACAACACCGCCTGAGCCGAGCGTTTTGGAGGGTATTGAGCGAGACTATTTTCGGAAGGTGGAGGCTTACATCGACAAGGGTCATGGCGCGTGCTGGCTGCGGCGGCCGGACATCGCTAATCTCGTTGCCGGCGGGCTCAGATTCTTTGAAAACCAGCGGTACCAACTTCGAGCCTGGGTGGTGATGCCCAACCACGTCCATGTCGTAGTCTGGCCCATGCCGAATCATACGCTGAGCAGCATTGTGCAGAGTTGGAAGCGATATACTGCCCGTGAGGCCAATGTGATTCTGAGCCGCACCGGACAGGCCTTTTGGCAGCCCGAATCTTATGACCATTGGATTCGCAACGACACGGAGTATGAACGGTGTTGCCGATACGTGGTGAACAACCCGGTGAAGGCCGGGTTTTGCGCGACACCCGCGGACTGGCGCTGGAGTAGCGCGTGTAGCGCAGATTTTTAATCTGCTGTATCGCCGATCTGTAATCGGCTGTTGCCCCAACCTGCGCGGAAGGCGAGACTCGCACGTGCTCGAAGCGACCAACGCGTCTGGACGATCGGACGGCCTGCAGAATGGAATTCTGCGCTACAGCAGATTACAAATCTGCGCTACGTGGTTAAAAATCTGCGGTGCGTGAAATGCAGAAACTTGTCGTCATTCTCGGGACCAACGCCTCGGGAAAGAGTGAGCTGGGCATTCGGCTGGCGAAGCATTTCGGCGGCGAGATCGTCTCCGCCGACTCGCGCCAGGTCTATCGCGGACTGAACCTGGGCAGCGGCAAGATAACGCCGGCCGAGGCGGCAACAGTAAGACATCACCTGATCGACGTTGCCGATATCTGCGAATATTTCTCACTGGCGCAGTACCAGCGAGCGGCTTACAGCGCGATCGATTCCATAGCCGGCGCTGGAAAGCTGCCCTTCCTGGTTGGCGGAACCGGTTTATACATCAGCGCTATCGTCGAAGGGTATGAACTGGTGGATGTCCCCCCGAACAACGCACTGCGCGCCGAACTCGAGTCCCTCACCCTTCCTCAACTAGTCGAGCGACTACAAAAAGCCGCTCCGGACGCAGCCAGCCGCATCGACAAAAGCAACCCGCGCCGACTCATCCGAGCGATTGAAATTGCCGCCGCCGGCCAGGCGTATGCGGCCGCCCGAAAAAGCTCCCCGCGGTACCAATGCCTGCAACTGGGATTGACCTGGCCGCGCGAAATCCTGGTGGAGAGAATTGAAAAACGCCTCCGGGAGCGGCTGGCCCACGGGATGATCGACGAAGTCGCCGGACTGCGCGCTCGCGGCGTGACCGACGTCAGGCTCGACAAACTGGGCCTGGAGTACCGGTACATAGCGCGCTATCTGCGCGGCGAACCGCGCACCGTTGATGAGCTGGGCACGCAGCTCGGCATAGCCATCCGGCAATTCGCCAAAGAACAAATCACCTGGTTTAAGCGAGACAGCAGGATCATCTGGCTGGACCCGTTCAAAGACTACTTCGAGGAAGCTTGCGACCGCATCCGAGAGTGGAAGAGACTGCCATCGGTAGAATAAGCGTCCCGAGGTTCGGGTAAGAGCGTGTTTGGAAAATACAAAAAAACCGCCGCGTGAGGGCACGTGGCCTACAAAAACCGCCGCGTGGGGGCACGCGGCCTACAAGAAACGCTCAGCATTTCATCGACCTGTAGGCCCGGTGCCCTCACCGGGCGAATTCCCAAACACGCGCTAAGGGACGAGGACAACCCGGTAGAACCGTTGCGGGCTGCCGACGAGAGAATCAATCGAGGTGGAAGTCGGGTGCATTGCCGTGGCGGGCGGAGTGAGCGGAATCCAGTCGGAACCGTCCAGTTGGTCGCGATAATCACAGCGGTAGGTGAAGCCAGGTGTTGTGGTGTAGGTGAGGGTGACCTGTGTCCCCGCCCGTTCGATGCCGCTAAAAGCGGGCGCGGGTGGGACGAAGAGATTAGTGGTCCCAGGGGTAGGGGCGCTGAGCGGGTAGATATACGCACCACCGGCCGGATAACGGCCCTCGCTGACATCGCTGGCCTGAAGGCCAAAGGTTACGCCGTCCACTAACCGGCCATCCGGCGCGTACAACGCGATGGTTTCGCCGTCGCGGTTAAGTTTGAAGTCGATATGCAGATCCGGGTGGCTCGGGGAGTTGCGGCTGGGTTTGCCATCGGCCCAAATGAGCCGGTAGCCCAGTGCGGGGACGAAATAGCCGCTCGGTATGACATTCTGTGTTGGATTCGTGTAGGAATTCGCCAGCGACCACCCGGTCAAGTCCACCGCGAAGGAATTCGGATTATACAGCTCGAACCAGTCGTCGTAGGCGCCGCCGACCGGGTTGGGAAGCGTGCGCGTGTTGCTGGCCATCCATTCGTTAATGAAGAGCATAATCGAAGGCTCAGTGGCGTCGTTCGTGCCCCCGGGTGTTGCGTAGAACATGGCCCGACGATTGAAAGGCTGGCCGTCGGGCAAATCGCCATAAGACCGGTTCGCCGGCAAGTCGGTGTAATTCAAGTAATCGAGGACCTGAAGTGTGCCATCGTCCAGCCATCGGGAAAGCACGACGGAGCCCGTGCCCGAACGAAGCGGGAAACTGGTGTGCAGTTCCATCCCGGTGGTTTCGTTCGTGTCGCCACTGCACCACACCACCAGAAATTGACCTGGCTGGATGACCGTGTTCGACGGAAAGGCCCACTTGGCCAATGCGGCGTAATCGTCAGTGAGCGCCATCCTGGCCAGCGCCAGGTTGGAGGCACCAGCGTTGTAGAGCTCGACCCAGGGATGACGGTGACCCGCCCCGTCGAGAGGGCCAGAGACGTTGTCGGGCTGAACTTCGTTGAGCCAAAGCAGCGGGAAGGACGGCAGCAGGCGTTGGACGGCATTGCTGCCGCCGGGAGTGGCTCCACCGGCATAGGTGTTATTCTCGGATGGCACGGTGACTGTGCTGCTGATACCGCTGCCGGATAACCTGAGCGTGAGCGTGCCGCCGTTGGAGCCCGACCGATACCAATAGCTCAAGGTGTAAGGCTGTCCGGTAACCAAGGCCGGTGAGAGGTCCTGGTACACAGATGAAGTGCGGGAAGAGCCGCCGCTGGAGGCAACCAGGTGGAGGCTGTACTGGCCGGCGTGCTTGACGGTCGAACTGAGTCCGGAAGCAGCATGATTTGGTGACACGACCCAAGGCCCCGGAAAAGCGTTCTCGAAATCGCCGTTGGCCAGGACGGAAGGTCCCTTCTCCGCTACCTGGCCGGCCACGAGGTCCATGTCGTCGAGGTACACGTCGCCGGCTGCCTGGAGATAAACATACAGTGAAGAACTGGTCGCCGTGCCGGTGGCGACCGCATAGTGCCAGGCTGGGGGCGCCGGAGTGTTGCTCGTGACCGCCGCCCAATTAGCCACTCGGGCGTTGTCCTGGGCGGGATCAATCAACTGAAGTGACGCGCCGCCACCATCCGCGGCGGTTGGCCAGGGGGGATCGTCGCTGTATGTCACCTGGTCCAGAACTGTCCAGTTCGTGCCCTGCATGACTTGCAGGGTGAGGGTCTCGCCGCCATTGGCCAGAGTGCCGTCGAATTCTGCAACCACCACTTCGGCGTTGCCGTAGGTGGATTGATACCCCGGCAGGCTGCCGGCGATCACCGCGTAACCGCCCGGCCCGATGAATCGTCCGTGTCCGATGGTCGCATCGACGCCGTCCACACGCAGTCCGCCCAATGGGAGAGTTTCGGTGGAAGAGAGATTGTGGATTTCGATGAAGCTGGAAGAGGGGGCCGCGGGATGGTACATGATCTCGCTAATGACGAGCTTGCCCTGGAGTGACACGGCCGGGCCGGTGTAAGTAACCGTCCGGCTGTCGCTCCCGACGACGGCGCCACGCTCGTCGAGGGCACGGAAGGCGAGGACATTGACGCCGGCGGAGAGGGCGACGCGGATTTGCCAGTTAGTCTCGCCGACCCACTTGATGGCATGCGGCTGGCCGTTGATCTCGATCGTGGTGACCGCGACCGGGGCCTCGCCCCCGACGGTTATCGGAGTCACGCTTGTGAGGGTGTCAGGAGTGAGCACCCGGAACGCGACGTTCGTCATGGGTGCCACCGCCAGGTGGTATTCGTCGCGCCGCGCGGTGATCCAGGCGCTCGTCTGCGAGGGATCGACCGCGGTAATGCCATTCTTGAGAAAGACCTGGTACCACTCATTGAGTCGAACACCGCTGACGGCCGGATCCATTGGCCCCTGGACCATGTCGCAGGCGAGGCGCCAATACACGCGTCGGAACTCGGGTTTGGCAAACATGACGCCGGGCAGGTAACCGGGCTCGGGGAAAAGGGAATAGGTTGTCAGGAACGCGCCATCCAGATCATTCGCGTGCAACCGCGATCGCTCGTAAGGGGGAAGATAGGTATAGATGTTGTGCGGGTAACCGGCCGAATTGTAGTGGTCGCTGTTGCCGCACATGCGGTTGATCACCCAGTAACCGGCCCAACTCCGGATGTCGGCCAGCGCGGCCACCCGGGCCACGTAGAGATCGTCGGTGGGCGCGGCGAGCGCATCGATGACGCGATAGAGGGACGAGAAGTCGTCATCCGGCACGGTGGTGCTCTTCTTGCGCATGCAGTAGCGATACTTCGCCTGTTTCTTGGCTCCGCCGGTGGTGGTGTAGTTGCCGAAGGGTTCGTGGGGGTAGAGCTGTTCGTACACGTGCGGGTCGTCATCGCCATAAAAACTGGTGCAGAGCGTGCGCGAGGGCAAAAGAGAGTCGTAGCGGAACACGGCGGAGCCGTTGACGCTCACGTGGACATAGCGCATGGCGATGGACATGAGGTCGACTTGACGCGCCATCCAATACGCGTGTTTCTCCTGTTGTTTCGTGCCGTTGTCCTGGTTGAGGCTGATATAATCGATGGCCACTTGCGTGTCTCCGAGAACGCGCTCCGTCTTTGGGAATTCGACCAGGTAGGCGGCCGTACGGTAGTCGTCGAAACCATAGGTCCGCCAGTTGCCGCGGTAGTGGACGTCGGCGTTGTACACTGTGCGAAAGTCGTCGTAGGTGAAGGTCGTGTCGACGGGCTCGTTGCTGCGCGTTTCCCGGGCCAGCCACCGCGCGACGTTGGTAGACGACACCCACATCCTGTAGGTACCGAAGACACCGGGCGCCAGGGTGTCGCCGAAGCGAACCAGGCACTCGAGTGGGGGCGTGCCGGCGCGCGGCGGGCCCGGGAACCGGCTGGTGGCGGGTGAGGCAGCGGCGTCCGAGGCCTCCACGGCAAAGGCCACGATCTGCCCCGCCGCTTGTCCGGGGAGAGTCGCGCGGAACACGCCGTCGCCGTCCGGGTCCGTCATGGGCGTGGTCGTCACCGGGCTGGCGGCGGTGTCGTTGCGCCACTTGAGGAGGACGGAGGCGACGCGGTCCGGGTCGTAAACCCGGGCGGAGACGACCACCGCTTGACCGGCAGCCGGGAGCACGGGGGCATGCTGCACGTGGTAAATGGCGGGGCCGGCGTTGGCGACCCGTCGGCTGTTGGGCAGACCGGGGGTACCGAGGTTGGGAGGCAGGGCAAGGGCACCCACGGCCTCGAGCGCATGTCCCTTGACTCCGATGACAATGTAGGGCCAGCCGGCGATCCAGCGGCCTTTGGCACGGATGGTGAACGTCTCGCCAGGGAGGGGCGGCGCGACTGGCGTCGAGAGCCGGTCGTACGTGATACGATAGATTGAGATGGTAC
Organism: Verrucomicrobiia bacterium; assembly: GCA_036524155.1. GTDB lineage: Bacteria > Verrucomicrobiota > Verrucomicrobiia > Limisphaerales > UBA8199 > DATDCV01. The sequence goes on along the minus strand of DATDCV010000232.1, from coordinate 22,710 downwards.
AGCGGCCCTGACTCGTCGCGCGTACGTGCAGGCTCCGATTACTAGCATAGCCTTCGGTAGTTTCGAGGCTGGACCGTTCGTGGGAGCCGAGCAGTTCCCATCCGCTCAGGCCGCTTTCGAAGTCGGAATTATTCACACGGTTGATTGCCTCGCCGGCTTTCTGCAGCTCGATCTTGTCCAGCAGGCACTCACCAGACTGCGGGCAGAAGACCTGGAGTTCCTCCATGGTGCCGGCCTGGTTGTCGATCACGCCGGTGTACTCGATGTCCGTCCAAGGAGCTTTAGCCGTCTCATCACTGCCCTCCCAGTTGGGGCCGAGGGCGTTGTCGGCGTGGGCGTCGATCAGCTCGAGGCTGCTTCCGCCCCCGTCGGACCAGCGCCCCCAACCGTCGCTGTAGGTGACCTCGTCAACAATGACGAAGTCCTGGAATGGCAGCCGCAGATCGTCCGGGCTGGCCAAGACCAGGCGTTCGCCGTGGTCTGAGAGTTCCCCCGTGTAGTCCCCAACTGTATTGACGGCGTTGAGCTGCGGGTATTTGCTCAGCACGTTGGCGCGGTCACGGGCCACTACTAGGTAGCCGCCAGCAGGGATGACAGTTCCCGGCGGGATCATGAAGGCGATCCCGTCGACGAAGCGCCAGTAGCCGACATCCACCGGATTGGCGCCCCGGTTGTAGAGTTCCACGTACTCATCCTTCGCCTGGCCGGAGATCGGGTGGAACATGATCTCGTTGATGACGATATCGTGCAGGGTGGGCGGGCTGTTGGACGCGCCGGGCGTTGTCTGCGCGAGCTCGCGAATGCCGGGAGCGCCGTCCGGCCAGCGACCCGACGAGACGCCGTTGCGCTGCGCGCCGAAGCGCACCGCATCGATCACCCGGGTGCTGTCGGCCCGAGTCAGGAAGATCGCCTCACCCCGGGTGCTGAGAGGAAAGCCCAGGTCCGTCGCCGAAAAGGCGCGCCAGGCGCGCGGCGAGAGCACGGTGCCTGCGGGGATGGTGAATTTGTTCGTGTCGGCCTGGTCGCTGAGCCCGCAGCCGGATATGTCGACCGCCGCAGTTCCGCGATTGAAGAGCTCAATGAAGTCCACTTGCGGCAGATCGGTGTGGCCCAGGAACTCGTTGATCACGACTGCATCCAGCGGGTCGTTGACTTCGGGGTCGGCCCGGCCCGGCGAACCGCCCACCAGCGCGCTCGCTGACCAGGCCTCAACGGAGCCCTCGCCATAATCGGGGCGGGCCAACTGGAGCGAGTGGCCAGCTCCGTCGGCGGCAACGGGCCATGGCATCTGGTCCTGGTAGTTGACTTCCAGCAACAACGCCCCCGCGCGGTTGGACAGCCGGACCCGGCCGCCGTCGTTGGGCAGGCTGCCGGCAAACGGCCCGATCACGTTGTCGATACCCGCCGCCTGCCTCAGCGCCGCCGGCTCGCGCGCCACCACGACGAAACTGCGGCCGGGGAGGGAAGTATTGGCGGGGAACGTGAAATCGACAGCGCCGGAGATCCGATAGCCGCTGATGATCTCCGACACCGGTTCCGTGTTGAAGATCTCGATGTATTCCAGGACCTCGGTGCCCCCGGGTTCGCGCGGATGATACATGATCTCAGAGATGATGAGCGGCGTGCCCCGGCTGGAGGGAGAGAGCTGCCGGGCGCGGGACAGTTGGGGATCGGCGGCGGAGGAAGCAAAAACGATCCCCATCCCGAGGCCGACTCCCCAGAGGAGTGACTTCATTCCCTGACCGATCGTGGCGGCTGGTCGTTTGGCTTTTCGCGTAACAGAAGCATGCCCGTACTGAGGGGGCGTTTCAACGCGCGAAATCAGCGTATTCCAGGTCGGTGGCAAACGCGGGGCCAGTCACGGCGGAATCAGTTCTCCGGTTGCGCAAAGCGTAGCCGAACGAACCGGACGTCGTATGGCTTCAACTGGAGCGACTCAATGTTGTCCTGAAGGGTGTGGCCGAGCGCATCGACTTCCTCGGCGCTTTCGATGTTAGCCCAGGTAATGACATTGCCCAGGTCGAGCATTGTCGTCTCGCCGGCCACTTCACGGAGATGCAGCACTGCCCCTCCCACCCCGGCAGGGCGCGTGTCCACGACCACCACTCCCGGCACATCGATGCTCACGAGCGAGCACGCGGGTGGTTCGGTCGATTTTCCCGATTTCAACGGGGGCAGCACGCGCGTCGCCAGCGGGACGCGTGAACCCCAGCCGAAACGCGTGGCCGTTGCGTTCCCCTGGTCGCGGGCCGAGGTCAGGAAGTAGCTCCAGTGGAAATCTCCCTCCTGAGTGAGGCGAAAGTTGGTGAACCAGTAATTGTTCATCACCCAGGAATAGACGTGCGGCTGGGAGACTTTTGTGACCGGCTGCCACTTGCCCAGGTTAATCTCTCCCAACTGCATCAACGGCGCTCCGGCACTGCCCCAGACAATCTGCCCCTGGGGATACCGCACTGCCAGGAAGTTTTGCATGGTCTGCCAATCGGACGACGAACCGGGGATCTGGTCCTGCCCCGGCCGGACAATTCCACCCTGGGCCTCGTAGGCAATCTGCCCGTCAGGCGGGGCGAAAGGGAAAACCACATACACGGCTTCCGCCTGCGGCACCGGCAGCTTCCGGATCGACCAGTGGAACTCAACACGTTTCTCGGTTTCATAAAGGCGGATCTCGACCCGGGCGCCGTTCTTCTCCGCGCATCCCTCTAGGCCGCCGGCGAGCAGAATGCTTTTCCACACCGGCCCCTGCACTCCCGGTTGCACCGTAACGTTAGTCCAGGCCGTCCGGCGAAAGCGATCCGCCACGAAGTCGCGTTTTACAGTCAGCTTTTCGTGCACTAACTGGCCAAAGCCCCACGGCGCGGCCGCATCGACCAGGTCCAGGCGGGTTTCCTTGTCCACGAGACGCGTGACCGCGCCCTTTTGAGGATCCACCCGGAGTTCGTAGAACGCGTTGTCGAGGTTCGTCACGGCAGCGGTGGTGATCGCGGCCCGGGGCCGATCGGAAACCTCGATCCGGAACAGTCGATAGCCGAGGGCGGGGATGTTCCGGGCCCAAAGTGCCCAGTAGGTGCCTTCGGAACGTCGGTTCAGCGCCTGGGCCGGGACTGCGTCGCCTGTCTGGGCATCGACGAATTTGAAGTCGCGATCCGGCGGCAGCAGTTGGTGGTCGATGAACACTGGCGCGAGGCCCGAACGGGGCCAGTTCAAGGTGTTGACGACAGCGATGGTCGGGACCTCGGCCCGCGGCAGGAACTCCTGCAACAGCCCGAACGCGTCTTCGCGGAGCAAATTGGCTTCCTTCACGGCGCTCCACACGTAAGAGGATTTCTCGCTCCACTGGACCTGGCTGTTTTCGGCCAATGGGTCGTTGACGCTCTCGGCGGCGCCAAACGTGTGCTCGTCGTAGAACATCAGGTTCTCCTGCACGTCGGCGGCGCGGCGCTGGATGGCTTCCGGGATGCTGCGCCCGCGCAGGGCCGACATGGCGAGCAACGCCTCGGTGACCTGCATTGCGGCATGGGTCTCGCGCGATGCGGCCGTCTCCCGCGCGGCCGAGCCGAATCCATCGGTCCACCAATCCGGCCAGGCTTGCCGATGCACAGCCAACTCCTTTCCATGCTCGCGCTCAACGTGCTCGAGGAACTCGCGCGCCACCGACACTCTCAGCTTCGGCCAGACATACTGGTCGTTCCAGCGCCGGACCAGGTCGCTGGCGATCATCGACGGCGGCGAGTTGTCGGTGTGATACCCGGAGAATTGGACGGCCGCCCGGTCGAACGGATACTTCCGCTGCGTCAGCGACTGCAGGTATTTCGTCAGGCCGGCGCCGAACCTGGCCGCATCGCCCGTGTGGATTCCCCAGAAATTGCCCAGGTGATAGTGGTCGGCGCGGTAGGCCAGCAGCCGGCGCCCGGACGGGGCTTCCCACCAGAAGGCTGTCGGCTGGTCGAAAGGGAGAATCGATCGGGTTTTATTGATGCCCATCGTCAGATAGCGGATACCGATCCCGGGCAAATAATCCGGCAGGCACCACGCCGCGCCGTTGACGTCGTTTTGCATCGTGGTGACCACTGGCAGAGCGAGGTCGCCTTCGAGGGCATGCAGGCTTTGCAGCGACGCGTGGATTGAGCTCTCCGTCGCGATCTCCGAGAGATTCAGCAATAGCCCGGCGATTTCAACCCGGCCTTCCCGCACCCGGCGTTTCAGACGGTCGAGCTGAGCCGGCGGCCGCGATTTCAGAAACTCGCGCACGGCCCAGAACGTTTCGCAAGTCCAGCGAAACTTTGCGTCGTCCGGGTAATCGTCGGTCAGGTCGCAATAATCGAGCGCGAAATCGAGGAACCTCAGGCTCTCGGGCAGGATCTCCGTTTGCGGCCGCGTGTAGCCGATGTCGGTGTGCGTGTGCTGCGTGAGATAGACCGTCCAATGCTTCGGGGCTTCGAGCGACTCAGCCTCGAAGTCCTGCGCGCCGGCGTCGGAACGGATTTGGATATGGAGCCGTTCCCCGGTCTTCAGAGGAGGAATGTCGAATTCCAATTCCGCCTTCCCGGCGGCCACGCTGCCCTTGGGCTGGGGCAGTCCCTGACCCCACGAATCGGCGGAGGCGGTCACGACCACGTTGCTCAGACCGGTGCTGTCCAGGGCGGCGGCGACCACCCAGCGATCGCCATTTGCGGTGCGGAGCACTTTGGGGGCGCAACTAAAGGTCACCGACCGAATTAGCTCTGCCGCGCCCGGGGACGCCGCCGCCCACACCAGCGCACCAGCAACCAACCACACCGCCCGGTCAGGCGCATAAAACCGCGAGATTAGCGAGGCATGCTTTGTCATAAAGTTCAGCTATAACACTGCCATTGGATCTGCCCGCCAAGTTTCTTTAGCGCGTAACCAACCTCCCGGGTGTAGTCGCCGTAAACAACCTGGGTGTGGAAACCCTCCATTTCGCGCAGCAGGCGTTTCCAGTCCCCGTCGACCAGGATCTCCATCTGCGACCGGCATGCCGGATAGGATGGGGAGCCGACAATCTTGCCGCGGAACCCTTGCCACTTGGTGCACGCCAGGTTGGGCACAACCGCCGTGACCACCTGACCATTGGTGTATCGGGTCTTACAGGCTGCGCCGTAGTCGGACTCGTAGTGCGTCATAATCGTGGCGGGCTCAAAATCCCGGCCGTTCATGCGCCGCGGCGCCTGGCAATGGGCAACAAAGAACAGGCCATCGTGCGGATGATGCGAATTGCAGACAAAAGTCGGGCGGCTGGCGATCCAGCGCAGCAACACGCCAGGCATCGTGTGCGACAAATCGGTGTGGCAATAGGCGGTATGCCCTTCATCGTTCGCGAGGCTAAGGACAAAACAGGGCGGTGTCCCCAGCATCGCGATTTGGGCGTGACCCATGCACCGCGCAAAACCGAAATTGGTCGCGCCGGTTTCTTTGAGCAACTGCCGGCATACGTGCAGCGCCAGGTAGGAGTTGAACACGAACTTCCTCTCCGTCTCCACTTTCACGTTCGGCATGCGCCAGAGGGCCGCCACCTGCTCTTCCACCCGCTGCACAACCCCGGCGTCGGCCCGGGCGGCTTTAAGCCTGGCGGCGAACTCCTCGTCCGTCACGTTCACGAACTCATAGCCCCACACCTCTTTGGCAGTCCGTGGGCCATTCTCCTGCGCCAGGGCGCTGTAAGCCTCCAAGCCGCCGATGGTCAGCATCCTGGTCCCCTTCGCGTTCTTCAGCCCATAAAGCGCCCGCAGCCGCCACAGCAACTCCTCCTGGCTGTCCACCACCACGTCCTCCGTGTCGAAGCCCTTCACCGCCGGCAAATCGCCGCTCTGCCGCAAAAAGCGCCAGTGCGCGATCTCGAAGCCCAGGTAAAACGGGCCCGACTGATGCCGCACAAACATCACCATCGGCACCGCCAGTGGCCACTGCGTGCAGGAACCTGCTGCGTAGACCAGGCACAGGTCGCTCTGGCTCACGTCGACCTGTCCCAGTTTCCCCTGCGAATCCAGCACCTCTACCGACTGCATTTCCACCGGGAACTCCGCCTTTTGCTTCATCTCGCCAAGTTCTTTCTCAATCCGACCCGCTTCCTCTCGTGCCGCTGCCGGCGTGTGGATCCCTCCGTAGCCGCGCCATGACTCCTGCTCCCTGCGGGCGGGCGCGTCGAAGATCAGGATTGGCTTGAGGCGCAAAGGCGTGCCGCCGGGAAACGGTTGAGCCGCGGGCGCCGGCTCGGCCGCTGCTGCTGTCGCGTCGGCCATGTTCACGGTCAACGCTCCCGCGGCCAGGCTTGCTGCGCCCAGGTCCTGCAGAAAATGCCGTCGCGATACAGCTCCTTCCGGGTGCCTTCGCGTGTCGCCGCGCGAACAGCCGCGAACTTCCGCATTCACAATCTCTGTGCCGTTTTGGCTATCCTTATCGAAGGCCAGTGCGCCTGGCAGGCCGGAGTTCTGTTTGGAAATGTTCATGGTCGCGCCTTTTGCATGGATTAGGGGACCAGAGTTGGAATACGGAGGAAGAAAGGCAAGCCTTTCTCGTGGCGATTGGTTTCTAGCGCGTCACAACCCGGTAGTAATGGCCGGCTGAGCCTCCTGCGCCTGCCGGATCGAGGAAATCATAGGTTCCCCCCTCCCCGGCCTGCGCGGCGCCTAACTCCGTCCAGTGGTTCAGGTCGGTTGAGGTTTCGACAACATAATTTCTGGCGGGATCGCCGGAGAACTGCAGGTGGGCTGCCCCGGTGTCGGACTTGACGGCCAGGTCGGCAACGGGCGCGGGCGGATGGCCGTAGAGATCGGGCACGCGGCGACTCCGATACACCCAGTAGCCCAGGTAGCCCGGGCTGTTGTTGTTGTAGTCAAAGATGGACAGGTCGAAAACAACGTCCGCCGGGGCGTCGTGCGTTACTTCCTTGATGCGCACCATTCTGGCCGCGGGGGAGGCCGCGCTGGGAGAAACACAGTTTATGTAACCGACGCTGCCGAAGGTGACCAGAACATTGCCCGTGTTGGGGAGCCAGTCAGCGTTGCCGACGCGGTCCGCGTACAGCGGTTCGGCAATATTCCCGCCGTATTCCCACATCTGGGTCACCTCCATCCGCTGCTCGTTAATGTCGTATTCCACGGCGCGGCTATAGTTGGCGAAATCGGGTACCGTTGGGTCAAAAGGGTTCGCGCGGAAATTCCCGTTATCAAAGACGAGCAGTGTGCCTCGAGGTGTAATCATCGGCGCATGTTGTGCGTAATTCCATTCAAAGGGAGTGCCAACCGGCGTCAGCAGGCGGGATTGAAGATCCGGGCCCCAGTTTTCAGGCGGGCCGAGGATCCACTTGAGCTGCCCGTCGCGGGAAAACTTGATGACTGCGTTCTGGTGCCGGAGGGAGACGATGAGTGAATCGTCCCGCGGGTCTTCAATGACGGCATTAGCGTGCTCGCTGTCCCAGCCCCGGTAACCGGACGTGAAAGTCAGATATGTGATTCGGAGCGGATCCAGAAGGTCGATAACCGACCAGTTGTTCAGCAGCGCGCTGTTGGTGGCGGACATTTCGATGACGCGGTTAAAGCGCACCGTGGCGGTTTGCGTCGGCGCGTAGGGATCTGTCGCGCTGGTCGGGAAGCCGGAGACCACGCGCGAGTCGGTATTGAGGAACAGGATGCTGTCGCGATCGGTGAGGACACCGTCGTGGGGGTCGATGGTGAGCTGGTTGGGCGCCCTCCAGAGGTTGACTATTTCCCCGAGCAGATTGACTTCGACAAAAGTGGTGGCCAGGGGGATGAAGAGGTTACCGTTGTCCAGTCGCACCACATCCGCGATGGTCGAGACCAGGAAATTGGGGCTGTACCACACGACCTCGCCTTGGTTGTCGACGAAGGTTACATAGGACACGTTGGAGGTGGTATTGGCGACGCGAAACAACGTGTACCCCGGCTCCATTTTGTCCGGCCTGCTAACCAGCACGTTCATCCGCGGAAAGGCCGGCGGCAAGGGGCCGGTAATGAACGCTACCGACGCAGCGGTAAAACTGTTACGGAAGCGGTCCCATACCGTTACGGTAAGGTTGTTAGTCCGTCGGGTTTTGAATCCGAAGAGCGGCACGGAATGCGTGGTCTGATAATCATAAAAGCTGCGCTCCCAGGTCTGTCCTCCGTCACTCACCGAGACACTGACGCGCGAGGGAACATCTGTGGTTAGGTCCAGAGTGCCCGCGAGAGGGGCCCTGTTTGCCCGGGTAAAAGAGGGACCGGACAGGATTGTGATTGCTTCGGAAGTGCCGACCGTTCCCAGTCCCAGGGTGAGAACCGCGAGGAGCAATGAATTCTTCATAGCTTTGTTCCCGGTGCCTCGAGCGAATATGCCCGGGCGCTTGCGCTCCGCGGTGGTCCCGACCCCGGCGCGGAATAGGGGATGTGTGCTCCCGTCTCCGGGGGTTGAGGGAGAGGGGAGTTCGAAAATGAGCGCTTCGGCATGATCCGAACGACTCCCGCGGCAGGGGAGTGCCTGCTGTTGGGGATGATTTTCTGGTGTTTCATCCGACTGTGGCCGTTACCAGCCCTCCGTTTCTAAACAAGCCGGATGAAGGAGGCAATGATGTACTGTCGTAACCCTTGGCGAAGTTAGACCCTGCGGGATGTCGCCCGGTGCCGGACGCAGGCCGGGCGTTATAAGGACGGAAGGTCGCGAGAGTGTTCAGCAGGATCCGGCGCGTGAGAGCAAGGGCAGGGTCCACGCCTCATGACCTGAAGAGCTGCGCAAATCGTCCGGCCTGGCGGCGGGCCTGCCAGTCGCAGATGCCCGCCAGGTCGGCCACGGGGGCCTGGGTGAAAGGCAGGGCGTGCAAATACGGCGGGGGGCCGAACTCGGGTGTCAGAGTGCTCGCCGTAAGCCCACGCTGCTTTTGCGAAGCCCAAATGGCGTCCCACCAGCTCTCGTGGGCGGCGAGATGGCGCGCCCATTCCGGCGCGCGGGGATCGGGAACCTGCGGGCCTTCTTCGTATCCCACGCGAGCATGGAGGTGGTGGCAATGTCGCGCAGCCAGTTGAATGATGTCGCTGCAATCTTCCAGCAAGCGCTCCGCCACGCAGACCCAATGGCTGAAATCACAGGTTAGTTTCAAGGTCGGAAATTGCGCGAGTACGGACCTGGTGGTCCAGGGATTCCCGAAGCAACGGAGTCGGTGGGTCTCGTGAGCGATGGCGACACCGAGCCGGCGCTCCAATTCGAGGGCGGCGCCATAGAAGTCCTCCGCCTCGGCCAGGCTCCAGGCGTCCGAACCGCTGTGGGCGTTGATGAAGAGCGGCTGATGATCGAGGCAATCCTCGATTTGCTTCCGCATCGAGTCCAGGTGCTCGCGGACGGTGCCGCCGGGGGTGAAGTCGCGACTGAACACCTGCGGAATCCATCGCCAGCCGCTTTGCTTGAGGAAACGCAACAGGGCAGCGGGATCCGGCGAGATGTGGAAGGCGGATTCCACCGCCTGGTACCCGGTCTCACGCCACCGCGGCAGGTAGTGTTCCAGGCCGTGGGCATGGTCCACGCCCCAGAGATGGCGGACGAGCAGAAGTTTCATAGCGAGACAAAAATCTTCCCGTCCCGTTCGCGGGCCTGGTAAGTCTTAAGGCCGACGCACACGGGCTTTCGCTGCGGCGAGCCGTCGATGATGTCGAACCGCCCGTTGTGCTTGGGACACTCAATCAACCGGCCTTTGACGAATCCGCCGGCGAGGTGGGCGTTGGCATGCGTGCAGAGGCCGTCCGTCGCGTGGAGCGAGCCGTCTGCCAGCCGGTAGATCGCATAGGTTTTATCCTCATGATCGAACCGAATGACGTCGTCAGTCTTGAGGAATCCGCCGGAACAAATCTCGAGCCATCCGTTCACCGGCTTGCCCTTGGCGGTGAAAACGCGCCGTCCCCCCGGGCTTTCAGCCGTGAGGGTGGGAGTGGGCAGTATGCGTGGAACGAAATAGGCCGGGTCTTTGAGCTGACGCCAGACCGCGGGGATGATTTCGCGCCAGGCGTGCCACAGGCCGCGGTAGGGCGGGGGCATGTCGGGCTTCACGATTTGGTGCAGCTTCGGCAGGTTGTGATAGGGCACCAGTGGGAACATGTGGTGTTCGAGGTGGTAATTCATGTTCCAGTAGAGAAAGCGGTTGGCGAAATTCATGTAAACCGTCCGGCAATTCAGGCGGTGGTCCAGGACGTTCTCGGCCAGGCCCGCGTGCTGGGTGTAACCGTAGATTGGCATGAGCCAGGAACCATAGAGCGTCGGCAGGCCGACGAACATGAGCGGCAAAAGGCTTCGTTGCCACACCGCGAGCGCGATGACCCCGGCGTAAATGAGCAGGTAAATGCGTGCCCGAAAAATGACTTTTCCATACTCGAATTCCGGGATGAACGTCTTTTCGTCCGCCGCAATCCGGCCGAGGCAATGACGCAGGACACTGCGGAAATATTTTGGAATCACCCGGAGCGCAAAGAAGTTAAGGAGCAGCGAGGCGACGTCCGGCGGACGGGGAACCGCGATTTCCGGGTCGCGCCCGACGATGATAGTGTCGCTGTGATGGCGCGTGTGGCTCCAGCGCCAGACGGTGGATTCGCGCATGACCATGAAGGACGCGATCTCGTAAAGGACATTGTTGAGCCAATCGGTCTTGAACGCCGTGCCGTGGCCGGATTCGTGCCACCTGGAGTCCGAGGTGGATGCGTACAACGCGCCGTAGATCATGAATGGCATCGCCGCCCACCAACTGCCGGCCTGCCAGAACTTATAGGCCGCCCAACCGGAGCCGATGATGAGGGTGAACCAGAGAATCGTGTCGCGAACGGCCGGCCAGTCCCGCCGCGCCAGCAGTTCGCGCATTTTCTCCCTCGGCACGGGGGAAGTGTACCAGGTCGCTTCGGCCAGGCCTTTCTGGATGGCCAGCACGGAGTCCCTGCCGACGAGGCTGTAGTCGTGGACGCGGATGGCGGCGCTGGCAGGCATAGGTCAGTTATTATTTTCCCTGGTAATCTCTCATCGTGGTCACAATCACCCGTGAAGGGGCCCTGCGTTTCCGCGCGGGGCAAAGCTGACGGTCAGCGCGTCAAAGCCGTTTACGCGTTGGTAGCCGGATTCGCGCTCGATGTGCTCTGTGGCCTCCAGCACTGAGATCTTCGCCACGCGCTCGGTGAGGGCCTGCAGCAAGCTGCGCACGATCAATCGCGCGTGGGCTGCGCCGAGACAGAGATGAGGGCCGAAGCCGAAGGAGAGGTGCGGATTCGGCTTGCGATCCAGGCGAACTTCCTCGGGCGCCCCGAAAACGGCCTCGTCGTAGTTGGCGGCGGCCCAGGCGAGGGAAACGCGCCCACCGGCCTTGACGGGAACGCCGTGAACGTCGGTGTCCGCCGGGCAGACGCGGCCGATATGCGTCAGCGGCATGAAAACGCGGAAGAACTCCTCGCCGGCGTGGACGATCCGCTTCGGATCCTCCCGCAGATACTCCAGCGCTTCGGGATTCCGGCCCAGAAAAGCGAGGATCGAGGAAATGCTGTGGATGATGGTGTCGCGTCCGCCGGCGAAGGTGAGATTGCCGAAGCCCATCATTTCCTCGCGCGTCAGCCGCCGGCCGCGGTAGGTAGCCTGCGTCAGCGCGCTGAAGAAATCCGGTCCCGGATTCGCGGCGGCCCGGTCGAACTGCGCGTGCAGGTAATCTTCCAGGACGATGCCTTTCTTGAACGTGCCGCCGGTGACCTTGAAGACGTGGATGCCCCAGCCGATCCACGTGTCCGCCTCAGACTCGGGCACGTTGAGCAGGCAGGTGAGCGAGCGCGACTGCACCGGCAATGCGAACTCGTTCACCACTTCGACCGATTCGCGGCCCAGTGCGGCCGAGAGTCTGTCGGCAATCAACGCCTCCACCTTCGCGATTACCTCGGGTTGTTTGGCACGTTGGAAGAAGGGCTCGACGATGGCGCGGTACTCGGTGTGTTCCGGCGGATTGGTCTCAATCGGCAACTGCCGCATGGTGCGGACCTCCTCTTCCGAGGGAATCGGCACGCGAAACGGCGCGTCCGAGCTGAAGGTCTTCCAGTCCCTGGCGGCCTCGCGCACCGCCGCGTGGCGCAGGATCATAGGGATCGCCTCGCCCTGAAACGGGCATTGCAGGACAGCGCCCTTGTGCCGCGCGTCGCGGAAGCAATCGGTGATTCGGTACATGAGCACTTAGTTGTGTGACTAATAAATAGCATTAAATGATGGCCAAGGCGAGGGTGAGCGGCGAGGCCGTGCCTGGGGGGATCAGTATGAAAAACAAGATGGCACCGCCGGTGCTTATCACCGACCGAGGCGTATAAAAGGTTCACTTCTGGTCCGGCAAGGGAGCAGCAGGCGGAGTGTGTTTGATAAATCGGTTAGCCCAGGCAATGAAATATTTCATGTTGGACCGGTCTTCATGGCCTCCATCGTGTTGGCGCCATGCAAGTTCCCCATCCAGCAGCCCGGTGTTCACGGGCGGCATCTTTGCGGTTCGATAATCTTGCGTTTCACCGATGGCCCGCGCTCCGAGCAACCTGTAAACTGGTCCGGCTGCTACGGTGGCCATGAAACTGCCTTGCTGGTCCAGCCAATTGGCATCGCCGCGTTCCGGCACACCGTAGCTAATAAACGTGAGCCGGGGCGCACATAAAGCAATCAACATATGCGCGTCGACAGGCAGATCCCCGGCATTCCTGCTGCCGAAAGAAGATTCCGCCGCCCCATACTTCAGGAAGTTGCCCGCCATCCAATGATATTCTCCCGAACCGGTCAGGTTCTCTACGGCTTCGCCGAAATTGCGGCGGTGCAGCTTGGCACCGCCTTCACCCGAGGAGCCAACCAGCGCGAACGCGAAACGGGGTTCAAAGGCCATAGTGACGAGAGCGGCCTTGCCGAAGCGAGACACTCCTTCGATGCCGACTTTCTTCGCCTCGACAGCAGGATCGGTTTCGAGATAATCCAACCCGCGAGCGGCGCCCCAGGCCCAAGCACGCAGGGCTCCCCAATCGTCGGGCTTGCGGGGCTTACCTTTGTTGACCAACCCGATAATCCCCTTGGTCAGCCCGGCTCCGTTGTCGGCCTGGATGCTCCCGGGATTGATAGTCGCATAGCCCCAACCGGCGGCCAGCAGTTGCTCAGTGGAGGGTGGGTCCTTGAACGGACCACCGAACTCAGGAAACCGGTTGGTGGGCGCCGGCGAACCGGCTTGCCGGGGCATTCCGGTGCCGCCGAATCCGCCAAACATCATGAGCACAGGCACAGGTCGCCGGACGCCCGCGGGAATCACAACCGTCATACGGATATCCACGTTAATCGCCGGACAGGCCGAGTTGTCCACGTGCCCGATGACCTGGCTGCCGCTGGCGGGTAATTTACCAACAAGCCCATCCGTGATATTGGAGACGACCTCCCAGGCGACCTTGGGGACGTTCTTCGGGACGCGCCCGAAAACTTCGCGCTCGAAATCCTCGACGATTTCCGGGCGGCGTTGTTGCCACCACATCTCGGGAGTGGTGACTTTTTGTCCGTTTTTTAGCGTCAGCGCGTCGGGCAAATCGGGGAAAGGATTCGCCTTGGCGGGATCGTAGTTGGCCGAATTGGTGGCGCCTGGCTGGCCGCTTGGTCCCGGACGCAGCCGGAGGATTCCCAACTGTTCCATCATGTTTTTGTGATCCTGTTGGGCAGTCCAGGTCAACGGTTCGGAGGTCTTGCCCGCGTTGCTGGCGGAGGAAGCCGGAGACTGGCCGTGCAGCGCGCCCGGCAGAATGAGCAGCGCGAGAGCGCAACCAAGGGAACCGAGATGACCGGTCGAACAACGTGGGGGGTTTCGCATGGGTTTCTTAGCGGCAGCAAGGTGGTTTCGGTCCAGCCAGTCGTGAGCAACGGGCTCTGCCCGCCGTCAATCGTGGAATCGATTGGCACAGCATCTGAAGGATCGTGACCCAACACGCAGAAATTGTCCAGCGAAGGGGCATGAAGTACCCCATTCAGCCTTGGGTCGGAGCGCCGATTTCTAATCGGTTTACACACGGCCGTCGGCGCGCTTAAGCCGAGTGCAACTCGGCGCTCCGACCCAAGACTGAGCGGAAACTGTATGGCACAAATTCGGGTTGAAATTTATCTCCCCGGTATTCTATGGTCAACCAAGCTTTGCCGGGTATGAAAAACTTCTTTCGCATCTGCCTGATCCTGGGTCTCCAGAGTCTTCCGTTCCACGCTCAGTGCGCAACGAACCCGCCGCCGGAGCCCGCCCTGAGACTGTCCGCGGACTCAATTCCCGCAACGGGCGCCGGTGAAAGTGCGGCTCCGTTCATTGCCGCGGATGGCAGCCGCGTGGTGTTCACGAGCGCAGCCGCTAACCTTGTCACCAATGACTTCAACGATGACCTGGATGTGTTCGCCTATGACAGGTTCACGGGCCAACTGACTTTGGCCAGCGTCAATGCGGCGGGCGACCGGTCTGGGAACGGCCGCTCCTTTGCTCTGGACCTCAGCGCGAACGGGCGGTTTGTGCTGTTTGAAAGCGAGGCTTCGGACCTGGTGGCGAACGACACCAACAATGTCGCTGACTTGTTCATTCGCGACCTGGTCCAGGGCCAGACTACGCTCGTCAGTGTTGACACCAATGGCGTCCCCGCCGGGCCGTTTTATCGGGCGAGTCTTTCACCTGATGGCCGCTACCTATTGTTTGAATCGTTCCCCAGGCGATTGGTGACCAACGCCGTTTCCGGCTGCAACATCTACTTGCGGGACCTGCAGACTGGCAATACCAGCCTCGTCAGCGTCAGCAGTGACGGCTTGTCGGGAGGGAATTCCACTTCTGAGAATGCGGTTATGACTCCCGATGGCCGCTGGGTCGCGTTTCAAAGCCGCGCTTCGAACCTGGTGACGAACGATACCAGCTCAAACCCCGACATCTTCCTGCGCGATACGCTGTCGGGCACAACCGTCCTGGTAAGCGCCACGCGCAACGGCAGCAGTGTCAGCACGGCCTCGGCCGCCAATCCGGCGATTTCCGGCGATGGCCGCTTTGTGGCATTCGAGAGCACCGCCGCAAGTATGATGTCCACCAATCCGACGCCTGCCGGGTTTACCCGCTTCATTTACGTTCGCGACATGGTGGCGGCGACGACGACCTGCGTCAGTCTGGCAGGGGAAAACGGGGTGGTTTATCGCCCCGTGATTAGCGCCGACGGACGCTACGTCGCCTACGAAAGCCGCGTCAACGTTTACTGCTGCGACCGCTCCACCCTTCAATGGTTCCTCATGAGCACCAACGCTGCCGGGGCGGGAGGGAACGACGTATCATTCTCCCCGGCTTTTACGCCTGATGGCGCCTACTGTCTGTTCCTGAGCTCCGCCAGGGACCTCACCGCCGACGGCACCAGCCTTAATCAATGCCATGTTTACCGGCGGAACATGCTGACGGGCGAAATTCAGATGATCGACAACGGCGGGGGCGCCGGTGGAGCTTTTGGCGGCGCGCTCGCGGCCGACATCACCGATGACGGCGAAACCGTTGCCTTCGCCAGTACGCAAGCGGACCCGGGCTCCGGCGATTCCAACGAGCTTCCCGACGTTTTTGTGCGCAATGTCACTGCGGGCACGAACGAGTTGATCAGTGTCCGCGCGCAATCGTTGCCGGCACTGGTCGGCACGGCCCGGAGCTGGTGGTGGCCCAACTGCGTGAGCAGCGACGGGCGATACATCGCTTTCTACAGCGCCGCGTTGAATCTGGTCACCAACGCGACCCGCGGCGTTGAGAATCTCTACGTCCGTGACCTTTGGACCGGAAGCAACCAACTGGTGAACGTGGCCCTGGATGGCGCGGATTGCGGGAACGGATTCCATTACGCACCGGCTCTCAGCGCTGATGGCCGCTGGCTGGCCTACCAAAGCTCCGCCACCAACCTCGTCGCCGGGGATATCAACAGCAGTTTCGATGTTTTCCTGTATGACCTGCTGACCGGCACCAATCGGCTGGTCAGCTTCCCGTGGACGCGAACCGGATCCGCGAACAACAGCTCCCTCAACCCATCGATCAGCGATGATGGCCGGTTCATCGCATTTCAGAGCGCGGCCTCCAATCTTGCGGCGGGAGATTCCGGCACCACGCTCGACGCCTTTGTATATGATGCGGTCCAGGCGACCAACATTCCACTTAGTGTCCGGTACAATGGCACAACCTGTGTGGGCGGTCAGTCCACTGCCGGAAACGGCGTTCTGAATCCGTTCGCGCCCATCGTTACGCTGGACGGGCAATGGGTTGTTCTCTGGAGTTCGATCAACCTGAGCAGCAATGCCAACCTCTCCGGCACGCCTTACTGCTTTGCAAAACATCTTTCGACCGGCCAGTTTTATCCTGTCGGCATCCCGGACCAGGGCCTCGTGCGGAGCGCCAATCGTTCCGCCGTCCTCAGCCCCGGCGGACGTTTCGCCGCTTTCGCCACCGCCAGCAACGTCATTGGCGTTTTTGATTTTGCGGCTCAATCCTCGTCCCTGGCCGTGACCCCCGGGTGGAACCCCAGCATCAGCGCTGATGGCCGCTGGGTCGCCTTCGAGGGCCGAGCCGCCGATTTCCTGACCAACTCCGCCAACTCCGTATCTGACATTTTCCTGCTCGACCGCGCGACGCAGACCGTGCGCCTCGTCAGCGTCAACCGCGCCGGCAACGCGGGCGGCAATGGCCCGTCCTCAACGCCGCTGGTGAGCGGTGACGGCCATTACATCGTTTTCAAGAGCAGGGCTGGCGACCTGGTGGATGGCGACACAAACGGCGTCGCCGACATCTTCGTCGCGGATCAGCTCAGCGGGACGTTATTTGCCCTCAGTAGCGCGGTGGACGCGCCGACCGGCAACCGGGTATCCGGAGATCCTTTCCTGGCGCGCGATGGCCGCACGGTGTTGTTCGAGAGCTTTGCGTCCAACCTTGCACCGGGTGACTTCAACCAGGCGAAAGATCTATTCATCCTTCGCCTCCCGGGTCATCCGGTCGGCGACTTCCGTATTCTCACGCTCACATCGCTGCAGAGCGGCTCCGTCAGCATTTTCTGGAACGCGCTCCCGGGCCGGAGATACAGAGTGGAATACCAGCAAGCGCTGGGTGAACCGGCCTGGCAGGAGGTGCCGGGCGATGTGGTCGCAACCGGGTACACGGCGATGAAACCCGACCCTGGCGCGGGACAATCAGGAAGCCGGCTTTACCGGGTGCATTTGCTGGATTGAGCCTCAAGGGAGCGAACGGCCGCAGGCGGAACAGCGGAATAGATAGTTAACCACTCGAATCCAAGACAGGAACCTTACACGGCCATCGCAGGCCTTGGTGCCCGTCTGGGAGGACCCGGGCAGGCCCACCGCGCCAGGCGCCTTTACCTCTCGGTCCCTCAATGCCGCCTCCGCCACTCCTTCGCGATCCGTCCCAGCAATTCCAACACCGCCACGCTCCCCTCCGCCTCACCTTTCTCAAAATCACCCTCCTTCCTTGCCATGCAATTCGTCACATGCGCCAGGCACAAGACCGGTCGCTTTCGCGCCGTCGCAAACGCGTAAAGCGCCGCGCTCTCCATTTCCACCGCCAGCAGCCGCTGCCTCCTGGCCACGGCGATCGCCCGCTTCGTTTCGCGAAACGGCGCGTCCGTTGTCCACACCGCGCCCTCCTCCACCGCTACCTCGCTTCCGCTGAAAGCCCGCCGCGCAAATCGCAGCACATCCTGTCGAATCTCGGCGTAGTCGGCTGCGGGCAAGTAATGGTAGCTGGTCCCCTCATCCCGCAGCGCGCGCGTCACCAGCACAAAATATGGCGGCGGGCGCACCCGCAGGATCTGTCCTGCCGACGTCACGCTCACCACCAGCTGGCAGCCGGAAGCGAACATCTCCTCCGCCACCAGCACCGCAAACGACGCCCCCACCGCGCAGCCCACGACGCCAAGCCGCACACCCCCGGCGTCAAACTCGTAAAGCTCCGTGTGGTAACACGCCCACGCCGCGCTCAACTTCGTCGCCCCAGCCCTGCGCAGATGCCGCACCAAATCGCCATCCGGGTCCAGCAGGCAAATCTCCGGCACCTTGCCTTTCGTCACTCGCTTCTGCCGCCGTGCCTTCCGCAGCAGATTCTCGGGCGTGAACACCGCCGGCCGCCTGTAATACTTCTCCCGCAGCAACGGCGGGCGTTGCACCCGGACCACCTTCATCCGCGTTCCTTCAGGTAATTCAGCACCAGCGGCACGTGGGCCATTGTCGGGCCCCCGCCCATCGCGATCGCCACGCCGCACGCCTCCAGAATCTCGGCCCGGGTCGCCCCCGCCGCCAGCACTTCACTCGGTTTTTGCATGTCGGTTTTCCTTTCTTCGCCCCGAGCCTAACGCCGCAGGCCCCTCCGCTTCAATCGCATCCCGTAGTGTCATGGCGTGGTCGCCATCGAAACCCGCGCTTACCGCGAGCGGTGGACCTTCCCTCAGCGACAGCCACGGCCAGACCGCCGAAGCACGAGCCTTCGCCGCTGAACAGCAAACTTGAATTAAACGCTTCACAATTAAACGATGTTCTGCTATCGTTTAATAAGAAATATCTCAACTATGCTTTGTTTAACAACATGCAACGCGGTCTGACAGGTCACTACGTGCCAGTGAGTTCCGTCGGCGAGAGCTGTCGCGCCTTCGTGCCGAGCCCGCTGCCTCCGAAGCCCGCGCTGGCCATTGACCCGTTGCTCCAACGGCTCCACGAGCAGGCCACCCTCGCGCTCGGCCGGCTCGATGGTCTGGCCGCCGTTCTCCCGGATTCTGAGCTCTTTCTCTATTCCTACATCCGCAAGGAAGCCGTCCTCTCTTCCCAGATTGAGGGCACGCAGTCGTCTCTTTCCGACCTGCTCCTTTTCGAAAGTGACGCGCTGCCCGGCGTGCCACTGGAGGATGTTCGCGAGGTCTCTAATTATGTCGCCGCGATGAACCATGGCCTGGCGCAGCTCAAAAAGCTCCCGCTCTCCAACCGCCTCCTCCGGGAGATCCACCGCGTTCTCCTGGCCACCGGTCGCGGCAGCAGCAAGGAGCCTGGCGAATTCAGGCGCTCCCAAAACTGGATCGGCGGCTCCCGCCCGGGCAATGCGGCCTACGTCCCTCCGCCGCCGGACTACCTCATCGAGTGCATGGGCGAGTTCGAGAAATTCCTGCATGACGACCGCCAGCCCCTGCCGCTGCTGGTCAAGGCCGCCCTGGTCCACGTCCAATTCGAGACCATCCACCCATTCCTGGACGGCAACGGCCGCCTGGGCCGCCTCCTCATCACCTTCCTCCTTTGCGCTGAGGGTGTCCTGCGCGAACCGCTCCTCTACCTCAGTCTCTATTTCAAGCGCCACCGGCAGCGATACTATGACCTGCTTCAGGCCGTCCGCGTCGCCGGCGATTGGGAGGCCTGGCTTCACTTTTTTCTCGCCGGCATCCGCGAGACCGCCGAGGAAGCAGCCGCCACCGCCCGAAAACTCATGGCGCTTGCCGCCGCGGATGAGCAACGCATCCAGTCCCTCGGCAAAGCCGCCGGTTCGGCGCTCCGCGTCCACCGTTTCCTCCAGCGGCATCCTTTAGCCTCCATAACCCAATGTAGTGCCGAGCTAAAGCTCACGGTTCCCCCCGTCACCAAGGCCATGGACAACCTCGCCCGTCTCGGCCTGGTCACCGAGGCTACCGGTCGCAAACGCAATCGCGTCTTCGCCTACCACGCCTACCTCCACCTTCTGACGTCTGACACCGAGCCCATCAGATGAAATCCACGCGGACCAAACGAACCACAAACTGTAATACCCAGGCCCACAAGGAATATCTTCGGAGAGGGTGAACCGCGGGCTAAGGAGATTTGTCCGCGGCGGGTGCCATAAGTTGAGATGTTGGTGAACATGAGCTACCTGTAGGGGTGTTTGACGCCCAAACAGGAAATGAGCCACGAGGAAGCCGCCGTCGCCCAAGCCAAACTTGACGCATACCTGCGCGAGATTATTGCGTGGCATTTTTCCGCCGAAACCGGCTGCCCGTTCTGGCAGGAGTGGGCGGGAAAGGCGGGCTGGGATCCGCGCCGGGAAATCCGGCACTTCGGCGATCTCATCGCCAGGTTCCCGCATTTCCAGGATGAATGGCTGCGGGATTTGCCACCGGAGGTTTGGGTCCCGGCGAAGTTCAAGGGGCGCCCCTACAACATTTTCGAAACCGGCGGCACGACCGGCATGCCGAAGCAGCGCATCGGCTGGGATGACTACAAGGTCGATTACGAAGAATTCTCGGCGAAGCTCTCGGATGATCATTTCCCGCGCGGGGCGGCGTGGCTGATGGTTGGCCCGACCGGGCCGCGCCGGTTGCGGCTGGCGATCGAGCATCTGGCCAATTTCCGCGGCAGCCCGTGTTATTTCGTCGATCTCGATCCGCGCTGGGTGAAGAAAGTCATTGCGGAGAAACAGTTGGACCAGGCGCGGGCGTACATGGACCACGTGGTGGACCAGGCGGTGACGCTGCTGAAGCATCGTAAAATCGCGGGCCTGTTCACGACGCCGAAGCTGCTCGAGGCGCTGGGCGACAAGCTCAACCTCTTCGAGGCAGGAATCCGGGGCGTGTTTTGCGGCGGGACGACCATGACGCCGCAATACGTTCGTTTTATCTGCGAGGAGATCCTCGAGGGTCGCATTGGTTTTTACCCGACTTACGGCAACACGCTGATGGGGCTGGCCGCCAGCGTGCCGCTTCGACCCGAAGACAATTTCTCGATCAGCTACTATGCGCCGCAACCACGCGCGGTGCTTCGGGTGGTGGACCCCAATCACACAGACCGCCTGGTCGAATACGGCGCCTGGGGCCGGGTCGAGCTGACCACACTTACCAGGGAGCTTTTTCTGCCGCGCTTCCTGGAGCGCGATGAAGCCATCCGGCGGCCGCCCCGCGAGCCGTACGCCTGGGATGGCGTCGGCGACGTCCGCCCCTTTGGCGCGATGGAGAACAAGATCGTCGAGGGCGTGTATTGATGAAATCCGAAACCCGAAATCCGAAGGCCGAAGGCGGAAGGCAGTGTTTCTGTTCGAGCAATGACAAAAGGCAAAGGAATGGAGGCATAGGAATGACAAGGGAACACTGGTTATTCGCGTCTATTCTTTTGCCTCCATTCCCTTGCCAGCTTCACTTTGCGTTTTCCTTCGGATTTCGGATTTAAGGCGATGCTCCCTCACATTCCATGCCTTCGATTCGGCCGGCCTTACGCCAGCCTGGATCAAGCCGAGGTGCGCGATTGCCGCGCGGGCGAGCCGCTGGCACGGCTCAGCCAGGTGAACGCCGGCGTGATCCGCAAAGATCTTTCCCGGATCGGCGAGGCCCGCGCCGCGCTCCGGGAGTTATCGTGCGAGAGTCTCGTCGGGATCTGCGGCAAAGCAGCGGAGCTTTTTCTGAACGGGACATTGTCGCTGGGCGACCAGGGCCACACGCAGTCGCCGTCCGATTACGTCCAATCGCTCTCGGCGACGAGCGGGCTGCCGCACGTCATGGTGCGGCGCAACAGCCTGAAGATCGCCCAGGCACTCAGCAACATGTCCGCGGTCCTGAAAGGTCTGACTCGCGGCCTCGACCCGGCAATCCTCGATTCCGGGTTTGGCGAACACGCGGGCGCGCGGCTCAGTTTCTACGCGGCGGCGCAAAGCCTCGGGCTGGTGCTGCCGAGTAATTCGCCGGGAGTTAATTCGCTATGGCTCCCTGCGATTCCGCTCAAAATCCCTGTGAGTCTCAAGCCGGGGCGCGAGGAGCCCTGGACGCCTTACCGGATCATCCAGGCGCTGATCGCGGCTGGATGCCCGGCGCAGGCGTTCGGGTTTTATCCCACTGATCACGAGGGAGCAGCCGAAATCCTGCGTTGCTGTGGCCGCGCGCTGGTGTTTGGCGACAAATCCACCACCGCTCCGTATGCCAATAACCCGGCGATCCAGGTTCATGGTCCGGGCTTAAGCAAGATCCTGGTCGGGGCGGATCAAATCGAGCATTGGCCGGACTTCATCGATCTCATGGTCGCTTCAATCGCGGACAACGGCGGACGGAGTTGCATCAACGCGTCCGCCGTGGTCGTCCCGAAGCACGGCGCCGAAATCGCCGGCGCGCTGGCGTGCAAACTCGGGCCGGTCGCGCCACTGCCCGCCGACGATGAAAGCGCTGCACTGGCGGCGTTTGCGAACCCCAAAATGGCGGACCAGATCGACGCGGCCATTGAGGAGGGCTTGCGGGTTCCGGGTGCGGTCGATGTCACCGCGCAATATCGGAGCGGCCCGCGCAAGGTCGTCTTCGAGGGTGCGACTTACCTGCGTCCGACGATTGTCCTGTGCGATTCGTTTGCGCATCCGTTGGCCAACCGCGAATTTCTGTTTCCTTATGCCAGCGTGGCAACGGTCGCCCAGAAGGAGATGCTCGAGCAGATCGGCCCGTCGCTCGTCGTCACGGCCATCACCAAAGACGACGGCTTCCGCCGGTCGTTGCTGGAATCGCCGTTCATCGACCGGTTGAACCTCGGCCCGGTCTCCACGATGCGAGTTTCGTGGGATCAACCGCACGAGGGCAACCTGTTCGATTTCCTCTACCGCCGCCGGGCGCTGGAGCTGGCGTGATTGGATGAGCGTCACATTTTGTCAACTCGATTGGCGGGCGGGGACAAGTGACACCTAACCATGACCTCGGACTGCAAATTCCCCCTCACCCC
>DATDCV010000231.1:0-3357 GCA_036524155.1 Verrucomicrobiia bacterium | reverse complement strand
CCCTTCGTGTAAATCAGGTACAACACCACCGTATCGTGGCGCGCAAACCACAAATAAAGGACACGGGCGCCCCCGCGCTTCCCGCGCCCCGGCAGCGCCATCCTGGCCTTCCGCAACCCACCGCTGCCCCGGACCACCGGTCCTTTATCCGGGTTGGCCGCGAGTTCGTTCTGAAATCTGCGGTACGTGTCATCGTCCACTAGTTCGATGAGCGCCCCCGTAAACGCCGGCTGCTCAATGAACGTTACTGTTCTACTGTAATACATTGTACTACTGTTTCAAGAGCCAAGTCCAGGCTTGAGCCTGCCCCTTGGCGTATCGTATACCCGGTTGCGATTCCGCTCGCGACCCGCGGAGCGCGAGAGATCGAGCACGCAGTGAGTCCAGCATGGCCAGCTTTTCTTCAATGGGCCTGGCCGCGAGGCGTTGGCGGAGTTCGCGCTTGCTTTGCAGGATTTTGGCCAGATCACAAGTCGTCCTTTCCCTGCGATTGTATCTTTGATGTTCACAGCTTCGGGGATATCCCTGGCCAGTTTAGACGTCTCCTCGACTCAGCGCCAATAGCTTTTCACGGTCTCCGCCTTCCGCGCTCCAGCCTCTGCCAGCTATCCCCCGCGCTCCGCGCTCGAGCTCCTTTTTGATGACCGCTGCCCAGTCGTGGGGCTCATCCTCAGGCGGGGTCACTACCGCGTTTCCCCGGGTGACCGCGATCAATTGGGATGCGGCCCCTCACCCCGGCCCTCTTCCCGCTCGTCCGAGCCGGGCCTGCCATCGCTCGCGGGGAGAGGGAGAAGAGGTCCTGGGCTCGTGTTCCCCAGGGCGGCGCTCTCAGACTCGCTTGCCCTGGGCTATTGTCAGGTCATCCCTCGCGGGATTTCAGTCACTCCAGACTAAACCACCTCCCAGCCGGCTCGGTAGGTCTCTTTCAGGAACCTGTCGGCCTCGGGGGCGTTAGCCGCTTTCATGTTTTTTGCATCCCAGTAGATCTTCTTTCCTGTTCGTTGAGCGACCAGGCCCAGCAGGCCAACCTCAGTGAGGACTGCGCCGTATTCGAAGTTCGCGCTCGCAGGAGGCCCGCCTTTGCAGGCGTCCAGCCAGTCGCGATGATGACCTTTAGAGCGCGGTAAAACCCTGGCAGGTCGTTTGTATTCGGCGTCTCTGGAACCGGGCAGCAGGGTGGCCCGGCCCGCCCAACCGGCGCAGGTCAGCGCGCCTTTGTCTCCAATAAAGAGGATGCCGTTGCCATTCGCGCCGAGCTGATCGTCTTCCTCCATGCCTTCCGGACGAGGCGGCATCAGGCCGCCATCGTACCAGATGGCTTTGACCGGCGGCATAGCCCCATGCGGGCCGTTGCGCGGGCCGAATTGGTAAGCGTACATGCTGCCAATCGGCACGATGTAGGAGTCCACGCCGCCGGCGGCGGACGCTTCAACGGAGAGTGGTTGCGTTAGATCCAGCGCCCAGAAGGCCGGATCGAAGTTGTGGCAGAAAAAGTCACCGATGCGCCCGGTGCCGAAATCCCAGAAATCCCGCCAGCGCGCGGGAGAGTAGGCGGAGCTGAATGGACGCGGCTCGCGCGCCCCCAGCCACAGGTCCCAGTTCACGCCTTTGGGCAATGGGTCTTCGGGAGGACGTCCGCCAGTGAGCCTCCGATTGCGCGAACCGCTGGTCCAGGCGTGCACTTCGTGAACCTGGCCAATCACGCCGTCCCAAATCATCTCGCAGGTGATGCGCAGCGAATCTCCGGAATGGCCCTGGTTGCCCATTTGCGTGGCCACTCCAGTCTCCCTGGTAACGCGGGCGACCTGGCGCGCTTCCCAAACGCTATGTGTCAGCGGCTTTTCGCAATACACGTGCTTGCCCTGCCGCATGGCCGTGACGGACACATAAGCGTGCTGATGATCCGGGGTAGCGCAGAGGATTGCGTCAATCGCTTTCTCTTTCTCGAGCATCACGCGGAAGTCCTCGTAATCGGCCACTTTAAAACCCGGGATCTTTTCGGAGTATTTCTTCTCGATGAGTTCCTTCACGGGCAATCGCCCGGCAAAGGCTTTGTGATACGAGGCGCGCAGGTCATGGAACTCGCACGGATCGGCCAGCGCGACGATCTGAGCGTCCGGTTGCAGAAAGAGTCGGCGCGCATTGTCCTGACCTTGACCACCACAGCCCACAATCGCGATGTTCACTTTCTCGCTGGGAGGCACAAACTTTGGCCCGCCCAGGACATGGCGTGGGACGATGGTCAGTCCTGCGAGCGTGGCGGCGGTTCGGCCAAGGAATTGACGGCGATTGAGAGCTTTTTTTGAGGTGGTCCGGTTCATGGCTGGGTCGCAATTCTCAGCGTTGTTACTCGGCATTAGAGAGCCCTTGGTGGAGCAGCGTCAACAGCAAAGCTTGCGAGTCGTTGGACCGGCTGTGTGGGGCTTTGATCCGTTGGACTTCACGTTCAATCGCTTTCAGGTGGGCGGGAGGAACCGTCTCCAGGTCACCCTTCGTGTAAATCAGGCACAACACCACCGCTCACGCCTCTGCCCCAAGCGCGAATTGCCAAGGCGGGCGGAACTCAAGGTCCCTGCCTCAGGCGGTAGAAAGCGGCAGGCGGGCTGGTTGAGTTGGTGAGGAAACAGGTCCCGCCCGACACCACGATGTCGGTCGTTAGCACGCGCCAGGAGTTGGTGAGCGAAAGGTCAGGCGTGGTTTCCAGCACGTAACCGGGCGCTACCCAGGAGTGTCAAGGGGCGCTGTCACTCCCGAAACTCTCGGCGTAACGGGTCTCCGCCTTCCGCCGCTCCGGCCCTTGCCAGCTATCCCCCGAGCTCCACGCTCGAGCTATTTCTTGATCACCGCTGCCCAGTCGTGGGGCTCATCCTCAGGCGGGGTAACTACCGCGTTTCTCCGCGTGTCCGCGATCAATTGGGATGCGGGCTGGCGAACACCAGTCACCGGGTTGAACCACTCGAGCCGATAGGGCGTCCCCGCCCGGAGACCGTTGAGGGCGACCGCCCGCGGTTCGAGCAAATAGACCAGGCGCAACTCGCCCCCCGCCCCGGCGCACAACGGTGACACGACTCCTGTGTCGACGGTCATCTCGCCCCACGGCGCACAGCCATAGGCACCCAGCAGTTTCGGCGCTGCCCAATCGCGCGCGTTGCCTTCCGGAAACCAGATCCATTGCGCGGCGGCGAAACTGAGCGGGGCGCTTTCCGGCCCGGACCAGGCGACCCATTCCGGGTGCGGTTCGAGCTTGTACCAGGGGATGGACTCGATCAGACGCCTGGCGGCCGCGAGCTGGGATGAGCCCGGGAGCCGCATCGCGTCGTCCCAGGGAGTGGTGCCCCAGTTATTGCCCCCGGGAGA
>DATDCV010000230.1:0-10286 GCA_036524155.1 Verrucomicrobiia bacterium | reverse complement strand
ATGAGACCCTGGCCCGCGTCCTGGGCACGGCGCAGGAAAAGATCTTCCTCACCGAAGGCGCCAACGGCAAGCCCAAGGAACTGCGGCTGTTGCTGAACCGCGAGCCGCCCAAGAAAACCGAAGCACCGAAATAATAGCATGCAAGTCACTTCCCTTTTAAGCCGGCACGATCATGACCCCGATGAGTCCTGCTCGTGCGGCCCCGACCACGAGCACGGCCACGATCACGAGCACGCCCCGGTTCGGCTGTGGCAAACGCTCGTCGGGATCGTTCTGGTCCTCAACGCGTTTATCGTCGATTGGGTGTTCCAGCAGGGGCACACGATTGCCAGCGTCAGCGCGTTTTTGGGGGCCATTACGCTGGGCTATCCGATCGTTTACACCGCCATCAAGGACATCTGGCGAGGCATCCTCAGCATCAACGAACTGGTCGCCATCGCGGTTCTCGCCGCCTTTGCGTCCAGCGACTACAAAACGGCCGGCGTCGTCGCGTTCTTCATGCTGATGGGCGAGATCATCGAAACCCGCACGGCCGAAGGCGCCCGCGCTTCCATCGAATCGCTCATCAAGCTGACCCCCACCAAAGCCCGCCGGATTACGCCGCAAGGCGAAGAGGAGGTCGCCGCCAAAGACCTGGCCGTCGGCGACGTCATCCGCATCCGTCCCGGCGACAACGTCGCGGCCGACGGCGTCATTGTCACCGGCCAGGGCTCGTTCAATCAGTCCACCATCACCGGCGAATCGCTGCCGGCGGATAAGAAACCGGGCGACGAAGTGTTCGCCGGGACCCAAAACCTCACCGGGGTGTTGGAGATCAAGGTCACGCGGGCCGGGCAGGACACCACGCTGGGGCGCGTGCGCGAGCTGATCCTGGCGGCGGAAAAAACCAAGCTGCCGATCATGAAGATCGTCGACCAGTACATGGGCTTTTACACGCCGCTGGTGCTGGTCATCGCGGCCCTGGTCTGGGCGTTCACCCGCAACCTGAACAATGTCATCTCGGTCATCATCTTCGCCTGCCCGTGCGCGTTCATCCTGGCGACACCCACCGCCATGGTGGCGGCGCTGTCGGCGGCGGCCCGCCTGGGCATCCTGATTAAGAACGTGGCGGACATCGAGTTGGCCGCCAAGATTAACGCGTTCATTTTCGACAAGACCGGCACGCTGACAACGGGCGAGCTGGCCGTCAGCCGGCTGGCGCCGCTCGGAGACACCAAACCCGCCGAACTGCTCCGCGTGGCTGCGTCCGCCGAGAAATACAGCAATCACCCCACGGCCAAGGCGCTGGCGCAACTGGCCGGGGAAGCGGGCGTGCCGATGGTCGATCCGAAGGACTTTTCCGAAACCGCGGGCCGCGGGATCAAGGCGCAGGTGAGCGGCGCGCAGGTGCTGGTCGGCCGCGCGCAGTGGCTCAAGGACAACGGGGTGAAGGACGACTTCCACAAATCGGTTGACCTGAACGAAACCGAAGGCTGGAGCCTGGTCTTTGTCGCCCGGGATGGCCAGTGCATCGGCTGGGTGGGCCTGCAGGACCAGACCCGGGCCGAAGCGCGCGAGTCGCTCGGGGAATTGAAGGAAAACGGCGTGCGGCGCATCGCCATGGTCTCCGGCGACCGCCAGGCGGTGGCGACGCGGGTGGCGCAGGAGATTGGCTGCGAGGAATCCCAGGGCGAATGCCTCCCCCAAAACAAAGTGGAATTCGTCCGGGCGGTCAAATCCAAGGGCTACCAGGTGGCGGTGGTCGGCGACGGCGTGAACGACGCGCCCGCGTTGGCCGCGGGTGACATCGGGATCGCGATGGGGGCGGCCGGCAGCGAAGTCGCCATCCACAGCGCAACCATCGCGCTGATGAATAACGACCTGCGGCGGCTCCCCTTCCTGGTCAAGTTGTCGCGCAGCACGCGCAGCGTCATCAACCAGAACTTTCTGTTCGGCGTCGTCTTCATCATCGGCGGCATGACGGCCTCCGCCCTCGGCCAGGTGCCGCCGGTACTGGCCGCGGCGATGCACACCATCGGTTCGCTCATCGTCGTGTTCAACAGCGCCCGATTGGTGCGCAAAGGCGAGGAACTCGAGCATTATCACCCGGAACCAGACGCGCCGAAACCCGGCCGGCGCGGCCCGCCGGCGCCCGCGCTCGAACCGAAACTGGCCGCATGAAGCACAGGCCGAACTGCGAATCGAGCCCGGCGCCGACAGGCCGGCCGTTTGCCGCGGGAGGGGAGCCCTGTTAGATTGGATTATGAGTGCCACTGAAATAATCGAGCAAATCGAGAAACTCCCTTCCGAGGAACAGGAAAAAGTATTTGCCTTCCTCGCCGGAGCGATTGTGGCGAAACGATCCCCAAACCAAAAGAGCTGGTTGGGGAAAAAGCTGTCGTTTGTGGAGGCTTGTGATGTTGTGTTTCGGGAAAACCATGAGTTGTTGGCATTGCTGGCCAAGTGAACGAGCCCCAGTTTCTAACGCTACTAGCAAAACCCGATTTGGCCGCGATCTTCCGCAAAGCAGCCGAGGGAAACAATTGACACATGCCGACGAACGTTACTGAACTCATTCCGCACTCGGCGCTTCGCGACCCGCAAACGAACGGCGAAGTCGTCGTTTCCGTCCGCGGGCTGACGAAAGTTTTCAAAGATTTCTGGGGGCGCCCCAAGGCGCGGGCGATTGACAATGTCGATTTTGACGTCCGCCGGGGTGAGGTTTTCGGGCTGCTCGGACCCAATGGCTCCGGCAAATCGACGACCGTGAAGCTGATTCTCGGCCTGCTCCACCCCACCAAGGGCCACCTCGAAGTTTTTGGCCACTCGCCGCGGCACGTCGCGACCAAGTCGCGGATTGGGTATCTGCCGGAGGAATCCTACCTGTACCGCTACCTCAACTCGCGCGAGACGCTGCAATTTTTCGGCAACTTGTTCGAGCTGCCGAAGGAAGACCGGCAAAAGCGTTCCGAGCAACTCCTCGAAATGGTGGGCCTAAGCCAGGTGCACCTGCGGGCCGTGGGCGAGTTTTCCAAAGGCATGCAGCGCCGCATCGGTCTGGCCCAGGCGCTGATCAACGACCCGGACCTGGTGATCCTGGATGAGCCGACCTCCGGGCTGGACCCTATCGGCTGCCGCGAGGTCAAAGACCTGATCATCGCGCTGGCGCGGCGCGGTAAGACCGTAATCCTGAGCAGCCACCTGTTGTCGGACGTGGAGGATGTCTGCGATCGGGTGGTCATTTACTACGGCGGCAAAATCCAGGCGCAGGGGCCTCTGAGAGATTTGCTGGCGTCGCCGGACACGATTCAGATCACCACCCCCGCCCTGCCACGTCAGACCATGGAACGGGTCCTTGAGCTGATTCGCAGGGATGTCGCCGAAGACAAGGTCAAAATCGACACGCCGACGCAAAATCTCGAGAGCTACTTCCTCGAGATCGTGCAGCGGGCGCGCCGCGCGGCGGCGGAAACCTCGGGTGCCACGTCCGGGGCCCGGGTAGCGGCATATCTGCGCGGGGACGCCGAGCAAGGTGCCGCCGGGGAGAAGATCCTCGAACGGCTGGCGGCGCCGCAACCGTCGCCCAGACCGGCGAACGCCCCGGCGGTCCCGGTTGCCGAAGCCGTGGATGAGAAGAAACTGGCGGCTTTGGCCCAGCCAGGCGCCCTTCCGAAGCCGGCTCCCACACCCTCGCGGGAGGCCGAGAAACCGGTGGAGTTGGACCAGGCCAACGAGAAGCTCGCCTCGCTGCTGAACAAGCCGAAGTGACCCTATGCAGCGCCTGCTCGCCATCACGTGGTTGACGTGGAAAGCCGCTCTGCGGTACCGGCTGTTCATTGTCGTCACGGTCCTGTTGCTCGGCGCGGTCGTGGGCTTGCCGCTGCTGATTAAAGATGACGGGACGGCGCGCGGGTTCACGCAAATCGTGCTGACTTATACCCTCGGCACAATCACCGCCCTGCTGGGGCTCTGCACGCTGTGGCTGGCCTGCGGCACGCTCGCCCGGGACATCGAAGAATGCCAGATGCAGGTCGTGGCCACCAAGCCGATCGCCCGCTGGCAGATCTGGCTGGGCAAATGGCTGGGGATCATGTCGTTGAACGGCGTGCTGCTTGCGCTTTCCGGCGCGTGCGTCTTCGGGTTGCTGGTCTTCCGCGCGAGCCGCCTCCCGGCCGACCAGCAACAAGTGCTGCGCAGCGAAGTGCTCGTCGCGCGCGGCTCGGCCAAACCGCCGCAGGCGGACGCCGAGATCGAGCGGCGGACCGAGGAATTGCTGCAGGAGCGACTCCGCAAGATTCGGGTGGAGAAAGCGGACCTTCAGGAGGTGCGCAACCAGGTCCGCGAGCAGGTCAAAGCGGCCTACCAACTGGTGCCACCCGGTTATACCCGGACGTGGCAGATCGATTTGGGGTCGGCGGCACGCCGCCTGCGCGGCAAGCCCCTCACCCTGCGCGTCAAGTTTAACACGGCCGAAGGGACTTCTGCGGGCACTTTTGGCGGGGTCTGGCTGGTCGGTGTCCCGCGGCAAACCAAACTCTGGCGCAGCGAAGTCTTGAGTCTCGCGTCCGACACGTTCCACGAAATCCAACTCGAGCCTGACCTTTTTGACGACAAGGGAATCCTGACGGTCAACTTCGTGAACCCTAACGAAACCGCGCTGCTATTCCCGCTGAATGAAGGCATCGAGGTGCTCTACCCCGAAGGCACTTTCGGTCTGAATTTCACCCGCGGCCTGGGCATTATTTTTTGCTGGATGGCGTTGCTGGCCGCTATCGGGCTCGCCGCGGCCAGCTTCCTCTCGTTCCCGGTCGCCGCTTTTGTCGCGCTGGGGATGCTGGCGGTGGTCTTCTCCACCACGACCATGTCGAGCGCGGTCGAAGAGGGAACGATCGCCAATTATAATGCCGAAAAAGGCACCAAAGGGTGGTCGCCGGCGGACGTCGTCGTGATCCCGATGTTCA
Organism: Verrucomicrobiia bacterium; assembly: GCA_036524155.1. Lineage (GTDB taxonomy): Bacteria > Verrucomicrobiota > Verrucomicrobiia > Limisphaerales > UBA8199 > DATDCV01. The sequence continues at coordinate 5,346 of DATDCV010000230.1, read as the reverse complement.
AGGCGATTCTGAAAATCATCAGCCTGGCCAAAGAGTTTTCACCCATCGATTCACTCAGCACCGGCCGGAGCATCACCTGGACCCAGCTCGGGTTCGCCTTCGCCCAGGTGGTGCTGCTGCTCGGCGGCATCGCCGCCCTGTTTGGCATGACTGTTTTCACCCGGCGCGAACTGGCCACGGCCCAGGGAACACAATGAGCAGCAAACTCAGAAAGATCCTCCTCATTTTGCTGGCTGCCGCCTTGTTCACGGGCGTCTCGCAGATCCAGCGTTCCCTGAATACGGACCGTGAGCGCCTTGGCCTGACCCGGGTTGAACCGCTGGAGAACGCACCGCCGGTGCTGGCGTTCACGACCGTGGCCCTGGGCGGGTTTCGCGGGCTCATTTCCAACGCGCTGTGGATTCGCGCCAACGACCTCCAGGAACAGGACAAGTTCTTTGAAATGGCGCAGTTGGCCGATTGGATCACCAAGCTCGAGCCGCACTTCGTGCAGGTCTGGCTGGTGCAGGCCTGGAATATGGCCTACAACATCTCGGTCAAGTTCACCGATTTCTCCGATCGCTGGCGCTGGGTCCTGCGCGGCGTCCAATTGTTGCGGGACGACGGCCTGCGTTACAACCCCAACGAGGTCCTGATCTACCGGGAGCTGGCCTGGTTCTTTCAGCACAAAATCGGCGCCAACCTCGACGACGCCAACATGCATTACAAGCAGCAGTGGGCAAACGACATCGCCGAGGTCTTTGACAAGAAGAAACCCAACCTCGACGAGTTGATCCACCCCCAAACTGAGGACCAGCAACGGCGCGCGACGCTGCTGCGGAGCAAATACAAAATGGACCCGGAGTTCATGAAACAGGTGGACCAGCGCTACGGGCCGCTCGAGTGGCGCCTGCCGGAGTCCCACGCCATTTACTGGGCGGCGGTGGGGCTGGAAAAGGCCCGGGAAAACCCCACCAAAGTCAAGGCGGACGACTTGTTGACCTTGCGCCGGGTCATCTACCAGTCGATGCTGCTGAGCTTTCAGCGCGGGCGCCTCGTCGAAAACCCGTTCCTCAAGGCCTTCGACTTCGGGCCCAACCTCGACATCATTCCCAAGGTGAATGCCGCCTACCTACAGGCCGCCCAGGAGGACCCGAACAACCGCGACCACATTCTCAAAGCGCACCGGAATTTTCTCAAGGACGTCGTGTACTTCCTCTACATGCATAACCGGATGCCAGATGCCGCCCAGTGGTATCAATACCTGGGAAAGCAATACCCGGACAACATCCTGACCTTTGATACCAACTCGTATCCGGCAAACGTCACCCTGGATAATTACTGCGTGGATCGGACCCAGGAAGACGTCAGCGAGGGCATGAGCCGGGACCGCATCCGGGCGACCATCGAAGGTTTGCTGACCACCTATTGTGAGAGCCTGGTGCTAGGCGAAGACGATAAAGCCGCTGGCTGCTATCACATGGCCGAGATGATAAGAACGACCTACCTCAGCAACACCAAGGCGCGCGCGGACGCTCTGCCTATGGAGCCCATCCCGGACATCCTGAAAGTTGTGCTCGCCCGAATGCTGGACACCGAACGCGGCCTGCCCCTCGACGCCCGCGCGGTGCTGCGCACCAAGCTCCAACTCGGCCCCGAACCGCCCCCGGTCCAGGCGTCAGCCGCGACCACTAACGCCGTCCCCGACAAGGTCTCGCCGCCCTGATCCCACTGCGCGTTTCAGACAGGTTGGAGGCCGGCAATGTACTTTCCCCGCTGTGACGAGTTTGTGTGGCCCTCCTTGCACCCAGGCGCGTGCGTTGGAACCATGACCCAGGTGGCCGGCGCGCGGACTTCAGTCCGCAGCAACATCCGCTGGCAAGGGGCTTGCGCATTCCAACCGCAACGGTGGGTCGGGCATTGCTGCGGACTGAAGTCCGCGCGCCGGCACCGGTGGAGCTTCGGATTCCGGAAGTCCCCTACTCCCACTCGATCGTGCCCGGGGGTTTGCTGGTGATGTCGAAGCAAACGCGGTTGACCCCCTTGACCTCGTTGATGATGCGGTTGGACAACCGCTCCAGCAGGTCGTTCGGGAGCTTCACCCAATCGGCCGTCATGCCGTCCTGCGAGTCCACCGCGCGGATGGCCACTGTGTAGTCGTAAGTCCGTTCGTCACCCATCACGCCCACGCTGCGGACCGGCAACAGCACGGCGAAGCTCTGCCAGATCTTGTAGTACCACCCGCTCTGTTTCATTTCCTCGACCACGATCCGGTCGGCGTTGCGAAGGATCTGCAGGCGCGCCGGCGTCACCTCGCCCAGGATGCGAACGGCCAGGCCCGGGCCGGGAAACGGCTGGCGGAGCACAATTTCACGAGGCAGGCCCAGCTCGAGGCCTAATTCGCGGACCTCGTCCTTAAACAGGCATTTCAGCGGCTCGAGGAGCTGAAAGCGCATCTTCTTGGGCAGGCCCCCGACGTTGTGATGGCTTTTGATCAGCGCCGCGGGATTTCCCCCGATCGGCACGGACTCGATGACATCCGGGTAGAGTGTTCCCTGGGCGAGAAACTTGGCTTTGCCGGCCCGCCGGGTGGCCGCCTCGAACACCTGGATGAAAGTGCGGCCGATGATCTTCCGTTTCCGCTCGGGGTTGGTCACCCCTTTGAGCCGGCGCAAAAACAGGCCGGAGGCATTCTCGTACTGCAGCTTGAGCCGGAAATGGCGTCCGAACACCCTGCGCACCACCTCTGATTCACGGCCGCGCAGCACGCCGTTGTTGACAAAAATGCAGGTGAGCTGGTTGCCGATGGCCTTGTGAATCAACGCGGCCGCGACGCTGGAATCGACGCCGCCGCTCAACCCGAGGATCACGCGCTCGGCGCCCACCTTGGTCCGGATCGTGTCCACCGCCTGGTCGATGTAGTTGCGCATCGTCCAGTGCTTTCCGCAACCGCAGATGTTGTGGACGAAGTTGGCGATGATCTCGCGGCCATGCGGCGTGTGCACCACCTCGGGATGAAACTGCAGCCCGAACAGCCGGCCCCGGCGGTCCTCGATCGCCGCGTAGTCGGAGTTCTCCGTCACCGCCACCGATTTGAAACCCTTCGGCAGTTTCGTCAGCTTGTCGCCGTGGGAATTCCAAACCTGCAGCGTTTCGGGGAGATTGCCGAACAACGGACAAAAGCTATCAGTGACGCGCAGCGCGCCCTTGCCATATTCCCTTCTGAGGCCGCGCTCGACCTTGCCCCCCAGGTACTGCGCGAGCACCTGCAGGCCATAACAAATCCCCAGCACCGGGATCCGGAGGGCAAAAATGGCCGGGTCGGGCAGCGGCGCATCTTCCGCATACACGCTCGAGGGACCGCCCGAGAGGATGAGGCCCTTGGGCGCCAGTTCGGCCAGCTCTTTGGCGGATGTGTCATACCGCACAATCACCGAATAGACGTTGCACTCGCGGATGCGCCGCGCGATCACCTGCGTGTACTGCGAGCCAAAATCCAAAATGACGATTTGTTCTGTCATGTCTGGTTAAAGAGAGACTGTTTGCCCTGAACACGCCCGCTTTGCGAGTTCTTTTTACGAAAAAAATGAGCGCCCGCTCCGGCTTTGACACCCAGCAATCGTCGCCTATCCTTGCCCGGTGCGCATCGTTCGGGTATCGCTCGGGTCCCGCAGCTACGAAATCAAGATCGGAACCGGTCTGCTCGCCCGCTTAGGCACGGAATGCCGCCGGCTTGGGCTGGGGACCCGTTGCGCGGTGCTGTCGGATCGAAATGTCGCGCCGCGCTATGCCAAAGCGGCCGGGAAATCCCTGCGAGCTGCCGGCTTCGCGCCCGTGTCGGTCGTGGTGCCGGCCGGGGAAACGGCGAAGAGCCTGAAGACCGTTCAGGGCTGCTACGATCAGCTCGCGGCGCACCGCCTCGAGCGAAAATCTTTCGTCGTCGCGCTCGGCGGCGGCGTCGTCGGGGACCTGGCGGGATTCGTCGCGGCGACGTACCTGCGGGGCGTTCCGTTTGTCCAGGTGCCGACGACCCTGCTGGCCCAGGTGGACAGTTCCGTAGGGGGCAAGGTCGGCGTCAACCTCAAGGCGGGCAAGAACCTGGTGGGAGCGTTCTATCAGCCGCGGCTCGTGCTCTGCGACCTGGCGACGTTCAAAACCCTCCCGGATCGCGAGTATCGCTCCGGCCTCGCGGAAGTCGTCAAGTACGGCATCATCTATGATACCGCCCTGTTCGGGAAGCTGGAGCGGGAAATGCCCTTGCTGCTACGACGCAAGCCGGAGTCCCTCGCGGCGATCGTCGCGCGCTGTTGCGAAATCAAGGCCGAGGTCGTGAGCCAGGACGAAACCGAGGGCGGGCTGCGGGCGATCCTCAATTTCGGGCACACGATTGGGCACGGTCTCGAGGCGATCTCAAGTTATGGCCGGTACCTGCACGGTGAAGCGATCGCCATCGGACAGGTCGCCGCCGCAAGGCTTTCGGAGCTGGTGCTCGCGCTGCCCCACGCCGAAGTCGAACGAATCCGATCCCTGCTGCATCGCGCCGGGTTGCCGACCGAACTCGACCTCCGAGCGACGGAACGCGAACGACTCCTCGAGGCGATGAAGCTCGACAAGAAGGTGAGCGGCGGGGAAATCAGGTTCGTTCTCGCGAGAAAGATTGGCCGGGTCGAGTTCGGCCAGGTTGTGCCGTTGCCCTTCCTGTTAGATATCCTCAACCCCCAACCCTCAACTCTCGAATCTTCCCATGGCCGCAGTCAGTGAAACGATTGTCCGCGAGTATTTCGAACTGCACGAATTCCTGGTGCGCCAGCACCGGAAATACGTCTCCCCGACGCGCCGCGAGGACGACGACATCGACTTTGTCGTGCTCAACCCCGACCCGTCCCCTGCCCCGCCCGAGCTGCCGTTTGTTCTGACGTCGGCCGACCTGGCCTTTGTCGCACGGGCGATCGTGGTGGTGAAAGGCTGGCACACCGAAACGTTCAGCCCGTCCGTGCTGGCCAACGCGCCTGAGATTTTCCGGTTTGTCGAGCCGAAGGTGTTCCAGCAAGCCGCGCGCGCGTTCGGCAAGAACGGCACCCCCCTCAAGATTCTCGTCGTGCCGGCGCTGCCGCAGGATTCCCAGGCCCGCGACCAGAGCATCGCCGTGCTGCGATCCAAGGGAATCGACGCCGTAATCCCCTTCCGGACCATGCTGGCCGACCTGATCAGCCAAACCGAAGCCAATCGCAACTACCAGAAATCCGACCTGCTGCAAACGATCCGGATTTTCAAGGCGCATGACTTCTTCAGAGACCCGCAGTTGGAGCTGTTCAAGGGCAAAGGGAGGAAACGCGCGAAGCGTGAAGCGTGAAGCGTGAAACGTGA
>DATDCV010000229.1:0-6819 GCA_036524155.1 Verrucomicrobiia bacterium | reverse complement strand
CAACTTGGGCGGTCCGTCGGCCCACTTTGGACTCCTCCAGAAAGCGACCTTGATGAGCTCGCCTTTGCACCTCGGCACGACGCCTCAGTTCGCGCGCGTTCGCGATTTCTTCGCCGACACCGGCTTCAACGCCTCGAACTTGTGCCAGACCCTCGGCCTGCGCGACATGAGTGATTTGGGGTTGGTGCGCTGGGATGAATTGCCGGCGGATAAGTTGTCCGCCAGCTTGCGCTGGTGCCTTGAGGCATTCGTGCGGGGCGTCCCCGTTTCGGAGGCGGAATCCTCCGCGGCGTGCGGCCCGGCGACGCTCTCTGCCCTAACCGCTCTGGGTCTTCTCCGCCCGGCGCACAAAACTCCCGGTGCGCTGGTCTGTCCGGTCTGGGTTTATCCCGTCGACGGTTTCGTGGTCGCTTCGGACCGGCGCGATGACCCGGAAGGCGGGTCGTGCATACCGGAGGAAGACGTGGTCTTCCCGGCCATTTACGCGGGGACGCTCAGGTTTCTCAACCTGTTGCCGCTGGCCTCTGCCGGCGACGCCCTTGACCTGTGCGGGGGGACTGGCATCGGCGCCTTGCACCTCTCACGCACGGCGCGGCGATCTGTGTCCGCGGATGTCACTGGTCGCGCCGCATTCTTCGCCGACTTCAACGCCCGCCTGAACGGCGTCGAGATCACCAGCGCGTGCGGCGATCTGTATGCCCCCGTCGCCGGAAGCCAGTTCGACCTGATCTCTGCGCACCCGCCCTTTGTGCCGGCCACAGGACCTAAGATGGTCTATCGGGATGCGGGTGATACCGGGGAGGAAATTACCCGCCGGATTGTCGAGGAGCTGCCGACGCATCTGCGCACGGGCGGCACGTGTGTCATTCTTTGCGTCGCCCGGGATACCGCCGAGCGGCCGTTCGAGCAGCGCGCGCGCGAATGGCTGGGAACTGCGGGTGATCAATTCGATATCGTGTTCGGACTTGAGAAAGTTCTCACCGTCGAGGGCGTCGTGGAATCCATTCGCAAGCGCGGTCAACAGATCAGCCAGGAACAAGCACGCGACCTGGTCGCCCGATTGCGTTCCCTCGGCACTCGCCAGTTCGTGTACGGGGCGTTGTTTCTGCGGCGGTACGCCCAAACCGTTCCGGACGAACCGCTGCGGATTCAACTCTCACCAGAAGGCTGCGCGGCGGATTTCGATCGGCTGTTGAGGTGGCGCGCGCACTGCCGCCGTGCCGACATCAACCACTGGCTGGCCGGGTCGCGTCCGCGGCTTGCCCCACGCCTCGAGCTGACCGTTCGCCACACCGTCCGCGACGGCGAGCTCGTTCCGGCGGAATTCGTCTTCTCGATCGCGGAAGGCTTTGAAGCCGCTCTGCGGCCCGATGCCTGGATTGTGCCTTTACTGGCTCGTCTCGAAGGAAAACACTCGGTTGAAGATATCTTTCGCCAGGCCGCCGCCGCCGGCGACTTGCCCCAGGGCTTTGCCTTCGACGATTTTGCCGACTTGGTCCGCAAAATGATCGAACGCGGCTTCCTGCAGGTGGACTTAGCCTGACACGGCAATTCCCAACCTCCGCCTGATTCACAGCAAGCGAAGCATAGGGGTCGGTTCTTAGTATAGTAAACTCAGGCATTGACAATTCCCCGCCGTGCCGCAATGCTCCGTGGCCATGGCGCGTAGACTCCGATTGCAGTTCGAAGGGGCTATCTATCACGTCATGAACCGTGGCGACCACCAGGAGCCGATCTTTCGCGGAACCCACGATCGGGAGCTCTTCCTCAAAACCTTGGGCGAAGCCTGCGCCAAGACCGACTGGCAGGTGCATGCGTGGTGTTTGATGCGCAACCACTTTCACCTGGTCATCGAAACGCCCAAAGCCAACCTGGTCGAGGGCATGAAATGGTTCCTGGGCACTTACACCAGTCGGTTCAATCGTCGGCACAAACTGTTCGGCCATCTGTTTTCCGGTCGATACAAGGCGCTCTTTGTAGACAGCACCACCACTGGCTATCTCAAAACCGCGTGCGACTATGTGCATCTAAATCCTGTGCGTGCCAGGTTGCTGTCGCGTCACCAACGCCTCGGGGAGTTTCGCTGGAGCAGCTTTCCTGAGTATCTGAAGGCTCCCAAGGCTCGGCCGACCTGGCTGCGGACAGACCGCCTGTTGGGTGAGCACGGCATCCAAAAGGACAGCGCGGCCGGGCGGGCGGAATTTGAGAAGCGGCTTGAAGTGCGGCGTGCTTCCGAGGAGTTGGAACAATTGGAAGAAGCGGTCGAGGGCTGGTGCCTGGGCAGCGAGGAATTCCGGGAGGAACTGCTGGCCCAGATGCAGGAGCGCAAGGGGGCGGAGCATTTTGGCCCGGAGATTCGGGAGTCAGCCGTGGAAAAGGCCAAGCGTTTGGTCACAGAGGAATTGGCGGGGCTGCGTTGGGGCGAGCGTGAGTTGAAGCGGCGTCGCAAAGGTGATCCGGAAAAGGTCCGTATAGCCTTACGCTTGCGCCGGGAGACCACCATGACCCAGGCCTGGATTGCGGAACGCTTGCACATGGGGACGAAGACCCATCTGGCGCACCTGCTCTACTGGCACGACCGAACAGGACCGAGTTAATGATACTAAGAACCGACCCCTTAGAATGCTTGACGCAGAGAGAATTTCCGGTCTAATCCGGTTCGAGCAGAAGGCGCAGCATGGCGTTACAAACAATGAAAGCTCCAGCCTCACGGTGAATACCAATCGGTCGTCATCCTCCACCAGCCGGCGATGGCCGAAGTACGGAATTGGATCCCGCCACAAGACGCTATGAACGTGCCGCACAGAGCTCGGATTTGGCTTTTGGGCGCAGCGTCGGCTGTACTGTTGCTGATCGGCGTGGTCCCGCAGCGGTGCATCCCCGAGCGATTAGCGCCTGTGTCGTCGGTAAAGGGAAAGTTTGAGGGGAGGACGATCCAGGTAACGGCCCCCGGAAGCGGGAAATCTGTGGTGCCGGGGACAGTCCGGATCGCAATGGACCGCGGAGTGTGCCAGGTCAGCCTCAAAACAGACACGGCGCTGACACCATTATGCCGAGCGGGAGCAGGCACTATTCGCGTTCAAGCACCCGCGGGCAGCGAGCTTGTGCTTGACCCCCACGGGAACCCGGGTGCGTATGAGATTACGCTGGGGCCTGAGTGGCACCCGCTCGGACCGAAAACCCGGCATTTCTTCCTGTTGCCGATGGCGATTACTCTGGCCGTGGCTCTTGCTTCACGAGGGAAACTGAGGTTGCCACTCGTCAAACTCGGGGCTCCACGGGCGTGTTTCCTCGTGGGGGTGGCTGTCATTTCCGGATTATTGCTCTATCCGGTAATCCACGAGTTCGGGCACATCCTGTTCGGGGTGGTTGGCGGGGGCGAACCGGATTGGGCTGCCGTGGTCTGGACGCCTCTGGGCGGTGAAGAACCGCACGCCGCCTTCAGTTATCTGCCACAAGGTGCGGGTCCTCTGATGAGTGCGGGGGGCACTCTCCTCCCCACGCTGGCCGCTTTGGTACTGTTGGCCGCCTGGGCGCTGCTCAACAAGCGCGTGTCATGGCCGTTATCCGCAGTTCTAGTGGCCCTGCCTGTTCTATGGCTCATCAGCACCCTGGGCTGTTTGTTTGAATTATATCAGAACTCGCACATGGACGCCCTGGCAGTTCATCTGGGGCTGGCGGGACCTCTCCGGCTGATCTTTTCCGTCAGTCCATTGCTGGTGGCGGTCGCTTCCTACACGTGGCTGTGGATGCAATACCGCAGAAGGAGGAAGGCGATGGGGGTCGGAGAAGGGGGCGCCCATTAGGGCACTGGCATGAGCCGATAAAAGCGGTACGGGAAGTTCGTAGCCTCGGGATCGACCAAAATCAGACTGCCTCCGGAATTGGTTAGTCGAGTCAGGTTCATCCAGTGGTGCAGGTCGACAGAAGCTTGGAGCTCGAAGATCTGTCCTGGGCTCGCTACCAGACCGCAGTTGAAAGAACGGCCGTTTAGTTGGACCGGAAGCTCGACACTCGAAATGACACTGTCGGTATTCGTCGCTGTCGTGATCTCGGCGGCTACGGCGACGGGCGGCGGCGCAGCGGGTGGCGGCGCAAGAGTGGGGGAAAGCTCAGTCCAGTACATTCCATCAGCGGACGTTAGCACAGTCAATTTATCGGCATGTAGGAACAAATACGTTTCCTCGCCGGTCACGTTCCCCGCAATGGGAGTTTGGTCAATCGTGTGCCACTCGTGCGCACCCATGCGGAGCAGGGGGAGCAGAAACGTGCCTTCGGGGTAGTGGATCATTGGGCTGATTCGGCCGACGCCGCTAGAGCGCAATTCAGCGTGGAGCAGCCTGGAAGCTGGCATTTGCGTCTCAGCCCAGTGAATCCCGTCGCGGGAAACCGCCAGGGCTCTGCCTACTGCTACGAAGACACCGTTGCCGAACGCGGCGCCTGCCCAGTCAGTGGGCCGGCAGCGTTCTCGCAGGGGCGGCTGCCAACTGGTCCCATCGGGTGAACCCCGAGGCCACGCGTTGTTCGCTCCCACCGCCACGAACATGCCGTTTCCGTAGGCCAACGCCAGAAGCCCACCACAAGGATGAGCGACCTCGCGCCAGGCTTTCCCATCTGAAGAGACCATAGTCAGCGAGTAACCATATGCGGCGGAAATCATGAATTGGTGGTTTCCAAAACCCACTGCCCCCAGCGGAGCGCCATATGGGATTGCCTGCCGTTTCCAGCGAATACCGTCCACTGAAGTCAGGACGGTACTCTCGTCCCCAACGGCAAGGAACATGCCGTTCCCGTAAGCAATAGCATTAAGGCTGGCATCTGTTCCCGAACTTCTGGCAAGCCAGGACTGGGCGTTTGGCGAGGTGAGAATTACCCCTCCCTCCCCAACGGCCACGAATTGCCCGGCGCCCCAGCTAATCGCGTTCAGGTTCGTCCTGGTCGGCACAGCCACCGGCTGCCAGCGCTCTCCGTCCGGCGACACAAGGGTTTCGCCCTGCTCGCCCAAGATAACGAATGTGTGGTTGCCAAAACCCACTGCGCGGAACGTGTACGGATGCTTCGGTCGTTCCGTTCCGCTGACATCACCGCGCGGAGCCACAAGGGTGAGCGAGTCGCCCCCGGCCACATATTGTATCGCGGAATAATTGATGCCAAACGTCTTTGGAGCGACTGCCTCGCTGCGGTTGACCCAGTTCGTTCCGTCCCTGGACACCAGAACATTGCGATTGAAGCCCACGGCAACGAAGGTCCCATTTCCGAAAGCGACACACCTTAGAAATCGAGGTGTTGAAGCTGGCAACGGTGGCGCGCTCTGGCCGTTAAGCCGAGGCGGCCAGAATAGTGCCGGGATCAGCGCGACCAGGCAGCAATGGAAACTGAGCCTTGGACGCATAAGCTTTCCTGTTGGGTGTGCCATGACGAACCTGCTGCGTCAAATGGTTTGTTTTGGGATGAGTAATTCCTCATCAGTGAAGGACCGGTCAAAAGGGAGTTTACAGAAGGGGCAGTGGTTCGCGGCGGCTGGCAAACAATTGCCGCAGAAACAGCAGGTCGGCAGCGTCCTTTTCGTGGTGCGTGGTCGCTTTCATACGGCACACCAGCCTGGGCGAGGCGAACGGTATGAGAACCCCGTCCACCTGGGAGACAACGACATCTCGAGGGGCGGCCGCGTAATCAATTCCCCCGGCAGAACCCATCAAGTCGACCAGCACTTCGTCGGCCACCCCAATCACATTAGCCGCATGATAATCGGCCAGCGGTCAATTGTCTCAGGGAGCGGACAAGCCTCCCGATACAAGAGAGAGGTCATAGCTTCCGAATCTCCCAGCGGGAAATCAACCCGAGTGGTTCAGTAGGGGAATCGGGTTGCGGTCTGCGGATCGGCGAGGGTGCCGGGGCTGAGCATGGCTCGGCTGGGCACCTGGCTCGCTCCAGCCCGGAAGTCCGCAACGGGCCCAACAATTGGTATCCGCAACAGGCTGCTTCGCAGGTCCAGCACGTACGTGGTGGGTGCTGCATCAACCGTCACAACCCACTCGGGCGCAGCAGCCACCAGCACCAGCCCAAGCTGATGCCCTGCCGGCACGATGATATCATTGGGAATCATGTCGATAACCAGCCGGTGGGTGCCCGGATTATCCAGCCGTGCCCATCCGCGCGAGAGCACCTGCAGGGGCGTTTGTCCCATGCGGCGGACCACGTCGAAGTAACACGAGTCGTCGCTTTCCGTGGACGCGCCCCAACACGACTGTGTGTTGGTGGTCACCACGCCCTCACCCTCACTGAGCACCCGTTCCGCGTCGCCGTAATCAATCAATTCCACCCCTACCTGCCCGATGCCGCTCTCGGCGTGATGCGTGAGTTGCAGCTCGAATCGGGGAGCGCCGGTGACGCGGAGATCGCGGGTGAGCAGGCCGGTAGTGAACAGCAGCCGGTTGGGGTTTTCCCCGGCAGTGACGGCTGTTGCTTCGGTCTGCGCGGGATCGTTCGCCCAACTGAGCCCTTCTCTGCTTCCCGGGCCGAGGGTCAGACGACCGTCGGCCCGCGGCGCCAAACGAACCTCGTGCTCGCGTACCGGCCAATCCTGCGCCTCTACCCAGTGCCCCGGCGCGGTCTCGACTCTGACCGCAGGCTCTTCATCGATCCCATTCTTGATGCCAAAAAGCTGGTGATCGAACCACCGGTGAATGGTCTGCACCCAGCACTGGCGGTCGGCGTCGAACGGGTCGACATGTCCAACCCTTGTTAACCAGAGCTTGCGTTCGACGTGATAACGACCCAGCAGTTTCCACCAGCGGGCGAAGTTGGGGGTCTTGACGT
>DATDCV010000228.1:0-13701 GCA_036524155.1 Verrucomicrobiia bacterium | reverse complement strand
GAAAGTGTTCGACAAAAAGGTACCACTGGCGATCGGGGCAGCCTGGCGAGCACCTGACGGCCAGGTGGCGCTGGCGCTCGCCAGCATTGGCGAGGCGCCTTTGCCGGTCCGGCTTACGATCCCGGCGCAAGAGTACGGCCTGTCCGCGAGCGGCAAGATCGTGCGACGGGATCACAAGAGCAGGAAACAAATCGGTGCCTTAACCAGCCCCGTCACGAGCCTTCAATGCGAGCTGCCTCCGCGCGGCGCCTGGATTCTCGAATTCGGAACTCCGTAAAGACAGGCCCGCCGAGCGATGCTGTACCGCCTTCGACGCGACGGCGGAGCCTCATTCAAGTGCCACAACGACGGATTCGATCCTGCCCTCAAAACTGTTTTCGCCCGAATAAGGTCCGACTGCCCCGGCCGTATCGCACCCGACATCGAGCCCGTCGACAGGCATGCTCGTCACCAAGCCGGGTGCTTTTCCGCCGCCGACGGTCTTGCCATCCAGCGTGAGAGTCACGGTGCCATCTCTTTGGAGTCGAGCGACGGCGGTATGCACGCCCTCGACCTTTTCGGGAGCGGAGATGCTCGTGGCCTCGCCTGCTGCGCGGACCAGGAACGTCAGCTTGCCTCGCTCCAGAAACAGCGTATAGCCGTGCGCAGTGCCGCCTTGGGCCACGATGACACCATTCTGATCCGGCTTCCGGGCGTCGAAATTCGCGGTGATGGTGAATCCACGGCCCGCAATCGCCGGCGCTTTGGCGCGCTCGAGATGATCTCCCATCTTCAGAGCGAAGCGAGTCTCCTTGCTGAACCTTGCGGCCGCGCGGCCTCTGCGCTCACTGGCTTGCCAGCCACCCAAAGGCAGCACGTTGGCGCGGGCGGCATATTCGTCCCACTTGGCTGCGAGACCCTTGGCGCGCTCAGGATCTGTCGCCGCGAGATCATGCTGTTCCGTCCGGTCGGCAGCATTGTTATAGAGCCGCCAGGGCTGGCCGGAGAGTGCCACCAGTTTCCAGGGGCTGTCCAAAACCGCCCGGTTGCCTTCGTGTTCCCAGAAGATTGGCCGCGGACGGTTCAGCGGTTTGCCCTCGAACGCCGGAAGCAAGCTGACGCCTTCCAGCGGGGTGATCGGTTTGCCCTCAAATTCTCTTGGGTATTGAGCGTTCGCCACATCGGCGCACGTGGCCATGATATCGATGATGTGGCCCGGCTGGTGTTCCAGTTTTCCGCGGCGCGCCGCGGAAATTCCTTTGGGCCAGTGCGCGATGAGCGGCGTCGCGATGCCACCTTCATCGGTGTAGTGTTTGTAGCGCACAAAAGGCGTGTTGTTCAGCGTGGCCCAGCACTGACCCACGAACACGGTAGACAAGGCGTCGCCCGGGTGATCGCCTTCAAGGCGGCCACGCACACCGGACTCGGCGTTGCCACCATTGTCGCTCATGAAGAGGATGAGTGTGTTGTCCAGTTCGCCGCGCGCTCTGAGGCCATCGACGAGAGCGCCGACCGCTTTATCCATGTGTTCGACGACGGCGGCATAAATGGCCATGATGTGATCGTAACGGTCCTGTTCGTCTGCGCTGAGGCTGTCCCAGGCGGGCACGGCGTCCAGACGGGGCGAAAGCGGCCAGGACTGTTCGATGAGGCCCATGTCGAGCTGACGCCGGTACCGGGCCTCGCGGAGTTTGTCCCAGCCGGCCTTGAATTTGCCACGCCACCGCGCGATGTCTTCCGGCGGCGCCTGCAAAGGGAAGTGCGGGGCGTTGTGGGCCACATACAGGAAGAACGGTTTGCGAGCCGCGCGCGCCTCATCGACGAATTTCAGACCGTACTCGGTCCACAGGTCGGTGGAATACCACTGGCTGGGCAGCGGCGCGCCCCGCGTGCCGAGGTTCGTGCCGTTGAGGAACAGATCCGCGCGGGGCGAGTCGGGAAAATAGAAGCCTCCGGCCGCCGCCGAGAGCGAGCGATCGAATCCCCGCCCCCAGGGTGTCACGCCATGGTTCTGGCCGACGTGCCATTTGCCGGTCATGGCGGTAAAGTAGCCGGCGGGTTTCAGGACCTGGGCAATCGTCACGCAGCGGTCGTTCAACCGGCCGCTGTAGCCGGGCAGGATTTGGCCGTCGGCCCCGACGCGCTCTTCGGTCATGTGGCCTACGCCGGCCTGGTGCGGATACAATCCGGTCAGCAGCGCCGCCCGGGTGGGACAACAACGGGCGGTGTTGTGGAACTGGGTGAAGCGCACTCCGCCGCGGGCCAGTTTGTCGAGGTTCGGGGTGTTGATCTCGCCCCCGTAGCAGCCGATGTCGGAAAACCCCATGTCGTCGACAAGAATGACGACGATGTTGGGCGGAGGAGCTCCGCGCAACGGCAGGCCGAAAAAGAGCAGCAGCGCGAGACCTGCGGCGAAAAACCCGGTGTGGCGTCTTCCGTGTGACAAGCCGCGGCATTCGCCGGTGCGACGGCCAGCCGGTGCCGGCCGCCGCCATGATTGCTGGGATGGTTGTTGCATAGGTTCGGTCCTGTTCAATGGGATTTAACACCCGCTCCAGTTCAATATCCAGTGTTTGGCGGTCACCCGGCTGCGGGCTATCGCACGGGTGATAAAGTTCTTCGCTTCCCGCACCGAACGCGGGAGCTTCAATCCGAGGGCCAAAAATCCCGTGACCGCGGCCGAATAAGTGCACCCGGTGCCGTGTGTGCTGACGCCCCGGACGAACGGCGCCGAGAGCAGTAATTCCTCCCGGCCATCGTAGAAAATATCCACGGCTTCCCTGCCGCCACGCAGATGGCCGCCTTTGACCAAGGCGGCGCAGCCGAACCATTCATGCAGGGTGCGCGCCGCTTCCCGCAGGTTTTCGACCGACCGCAGCCTTCGGCCGGTCAGAATTTCCGCCTCCTGTAAATTCGGGGTGACCAGGGCGGCCAGCGGCAGCAGCTCGGAACAGAGCACCTTCACTGCGGCCGGCCGCAACAATTGCGCGCCGCTGGTGGAGACCATCACTGGGTCAACCACCACCACCGGCCGGAACCGGCGCAGTGAATGGGAAACCGCCTTTATCAGCGAAGCGGAATACAACATCCCGGTCTTCACTGCCGCCGGCTCCAACTCGCTGAACACTGCGTCGATCTGCTTTTGCACGATTGCCGCGGAGCACGGCTGAATTCCGAGGACACGGCGCGGGTTCTGGGCGGTGATGCAGGTGATCGCGCTGGTGCCATGCACACCCAAGGCCGCGAAGGTTTGAAGGTCGGCCTGGATCCCGGCGCCACCGCCGCTGTCGGACCCGGCGATAGTCAATGCGCACGGGATAGTATTCGGTGTCGTCATCCGCGGGAGTTTACCGAATCAGGATTCGTTAGGAAGGCTTTCCACGGGTTCGCTTTCGTAGCACTGTTCTAGTCGGCAGGAACTCGTTCTATTGCCAGACATTGAGCATTGAGCATTGAGCATTTTCTAATTTCCATTGCTCAATACTGAATTTCTGGACAACGAGCAAAGTCGTCCGAGGCCGCGCCTCGCTAGGCATTTGGGGGGCGCTGGGCTATTCTGTGAGGCATGGACAAGGACCAGGTGGTTCAGATATTGGGCGAGATCGCACTGTTGCTGGATTTGAAGGGGGAGAACCCGTTCAAATCGAGGGCATACGTCAATGCGGCGCGCGCGCTCGAGGGGCTGAGCGAGCCGCTGGAGAAACTGCACGCGGAGAACCGGCTGGCGGAGGTGAAGGGCATCGGCGAGTCGATCGCGGGGAAGATCGGCGAGCTGATCACCACCGGGAAGATGCAGTATTACGAGGGACTCAAGGCCGCGACGCCACCGGGGCTGCTGGAGATGCTCCAAATCCCCGGCCTGGGCCCGAAGAAGATCAAAGCGTTGAACGATCAGCTCGGGATCAAAACCGTCGAGGAATTGGAAGCGGCATGCAAGGACGGCCGGGTGGCAGGGCTGAAAGGTTTTGGCGAAAAGACGGCGGTGAACATCATCGAAGGGATCAATCGACGGCGGGCTTACGCGACGCGCCACCTGCTGAGCGACGCGCTGCTGTTAAGCGACAGTTTGCTGGAGGCGCTGCGGTCGCAGCCGGCGGTGATTCGATGCAGCGCCGCCGGGAGCCTCCGCCGCCACCGGGAAGTGATTGGGGACATCGACCTGCTGGCTTCGAGCAAGAAGCCGGGGGACGTGATTGAAGCCTTTGCCGGCCACTCGGGAGTGGTGAACGTTCTGGCCAAGGGGGAGACCAAAGCCAGCGTGGTGCTTGAAGGGGGGATCCAGGCGGACCTGCGGGTGGTGAGCGACGCCGAGTTTCCGTTCGCGCTGGCGTATTTTACGGGGAGCAAGCAGCACAACATCGTGATGCGGCAGCGGGCGATCGACCGGGGCCTGCGGCTGAACGAGTACGGTTTGTTTCGCTCGGCGGTGGAGACGCGGGATCCGAAATTGCTGGTCGCGTGCAAAACGGAGGAGGATATCTTCCAGAAACTGGGCCTCCATTATCTGCCGCCGGAAATGCGGGAAGATATGGGCGAAATCGCGTTGGCGGAAAAAGGGCCGGTTCCGCGGCTGCTGGAGTGGACGGATCTGAAGGGGTCGCTCCATAATCACTCGACCTGGAGCGACGGCCACCAGCGGACCGAGGAGATCGCGCGGTCGATGCAGCAACTTGGGCTGGCGTACTGGGGTGTGACGGATCATTCGAAGGCCTCGTTCCAGGCGAACGGGCTGGACGCGGCCCGCGTGCGCCAGCAACTGAAAGAGATCCAGCAGGTCAACGAACTGCTGCAGAAAGAAGGGGCGGATTTCCGCCTGCTGACAGGGACCGAGGTGGACATTTTGAAAAACGGGCGTTTGGATTTCCCGGATGATCTGCTGGCCGAGTTGGACGTGGTGATTGCCAGCATCCACCAGAGCTTCAGCCAATCGGAGGCGGAGACCACCGCGCGGCTGATCGGTGCGGCGCAAAACCCGTATGTCCACATGCTGGGCCATCTGACCGGGCGGTTGCTGCTCGAACGCGAGGCCTACAAGGTGGATCAGCAGGCGGTGATCGACGCCTGCGCGGAAACGGGCACCTGGATCGAATTAAACGCGTTCCCCAGCCGGTTCGACATGGACTGGCGGCTGTGGCCCCACGCCAGGAGCAAAGGCGTGAAATGCGTGATCAACTGCGACGCTCACCGTTTCGAGCATGCAGGTTTCCTGCGGCTTGGGGCAGGGATTGCCCGGAAGGGCTGGCTGACAAAGGAAGACGTCATCAACACCCTGCCCCTGGCGGAGTTGAAAAAGGCCTTGCGCGCCAAGCGCGCCAAGTCCGGCGCTTAATGTGCGGCGAACGGATGGGTGGTGTGGGGGGCCTAGCCGCGGCGCCACCCCAACCGAACTCCACGGTGCGGTACGGCGCCGGGCCACGGCACCGAAAGATCAGAGACTGCTGACGTCGTCTCCTACAATTCGGAATCGATCCCTTACATCGTCTCCTGCACCCGCGGGTGTGGTGTCGTTCGACGGTACTCACTTGGGGAGTTGAGGGTTGAGGGTGGTTGATGGAGGCGGCGGGCTCGGAGAGCACGTCCCACCAGGGGGGGCTTCGACGTCGAGCACCGGGGGCTCGGAGCCGCCAGTGGGGGCCACCGCCACCGCCACTTCGCTGGTGGCGGGCTCGAAGTCTATTGGGGGCTCGGCTGGGAGGGCGGTGATCGCGGCGTGGACGGGAGTGCGAGGTGAAGGCCCAACCGAGCGCCAGTGAGGTTGGTCCCTCCCGGCCTGCCTTGGTACTTTATCAATTCTCATTACACTTAAGGGTTTTGATAATTGATAAAGCCAGGCCTCCGGCAGCCAGTAAAGCCCTCCGCTGTAGGTGATTGCGCCGATTTCGGAGAGCCTTTTGAGAAAACGGTCCACCGTGGCGCGTGGGATGAGGATCTGGTCTGCCGTTTTGACCAGAGACGCCCTGGAGGCGGGTGTCTTGGTGATGAATTCTTCCTGGGTGGGTGCGATTGGCGCCGGTACCAGGAGGCCGCTCTGAGGGCGGCCGAGTTGCTGGTCGATGTCGTTGTAGATGCTGGTCATAAAATCGGTCCGTTGACGTGACGCTCAATCGCGCGCTGCCGATAATGCCCGGACTGTCACACAAACGCAATCGGCGCGCCCACTGAAGCAAAAGTTAACGAGCCGGGTGCTGGACAAGTTTCTTGAGATCATCTTCTGCCTTTTTCATCTCTGTCGCGTTGGTAAAGTCGACTGAGAACCCCGATGTCTCAATCGGAATCAGAATCTCAGGAGCCGCCAGCACGTTCGAGCCGAGCATAATGAGCAACCGCCTGTCGAGTGCCTTTTCAGTCAGTGCCGTGAATTTCTTGCCGTCCTCCGGGATCAGTTGGACGGTAAGCGACGGGAATACCTTTCTCGGAACGGTAGTTTGGTTTTTTGTACTCGGATCCACCATTATAGAGAAGTTGGCGGCCCTTGCTGGGTACACCTCTGCAAGATTCGTGACGACCAAATCCGGCTTGAGTGCGATATAACCGAGATCAGGAAAGTTGGTGGCGCTAAAGAACCGTCCGTCATCCATCTTGTGCTCCGAAACGATGTAAAACGTCAGCGGGGCGTTTGTAGGCTCCGAGCAGGCACTCCAACTGCCGAAGATGGTTGTTGCCAGAGCCGAAACTGTGCAAATGAAATTACGCGTAGGCCAGGCTGGTTAACTGTGATGCGACGGCCATTCGTTTATTCACCGCCGTAAGGTCCACCGCCGTAAGGTCCTTGGTTTCCGCGGTCGTAGGTTGTTCATTTCCAACTCCGGTTGATAGCAGCATCGCTCTTCTGGTTCGTTTATTACAAGACCAAAAGAAATGTGTCTTTCCCACCCGCCTCCCGGGGAAATGGACGAAGTTTGCCCAGGCGCCCTTTTAGATTTTCTGGCATCCTTCCAGGATGCTCTCACAACCGGGGCCAGCTTTCCGGTGGTCGTTCGCCCCCTGCAGCCCCCGAACGACGCACCGGCTACTGTCTGCCAACCCTAACGGGTTGGTGAGCTCCGGAAACGACGCGCGAAAAGCGAGGTGAGAAGCCTGGCGCGGCCCTCCAATCCGAAGGATTGGCAGATAGTAGTCGGAGGTCGCCAGGGGGTTTTCGGGGGGCGACCTCCGGTACCAACGCCACAAAGAGCTGGCCACCCCCGAACGGGGGTGGCAGAAATACCAGCATGGGCAGCACCTTCTACAGTCTCCATTACCACATCGTCTTCAGCACCAAGAGCCGTCGGCCGCTCCTGCGCTCTGCGTGGCGGGCGCGAGCCCATGAGTACCTGGGTGGCACGGTCCGCGGCTTGGGTGACGTCGCCGAGGCCGTGGGCGGGGTCGAGGACCACGTGCATCTGCTCGCCAGCCTCCGCACGACCCACAACCCGGCCGATTTGACACGCGAGTTGAAGAAAGCCTCCTCGGTGTGGATCGCGGAGAACTGGGAGGGGGGATTTGCCTGGCAGGAGGGCTACGCCGTCTTCACCGTGAGTGGGACGCACGTGGGGGCGGTGCGCCGATACGTGGCGGGTCAGGAAGCCCACCACGCGAAGCTATCGTTTGTGGACGAGCTGAAGCATCTGCTGGAACGCAACGGCGTGGCTTACGATCCCCAATACCTGGCTTAGGATCAACGGGTGCCTTTTGTTCTGGCATCCCTTCAGAATGCTCTCACAACCGGAGAGCGGCATTCCGGTGGTCGTTCGCCCCTGCGCCCCGCGAACGACGCACCGGCTACTGTCTGTCAACCCTAACGGGTTGGAGCGGTGTAAGAAATACCCACGTTAGCGCGATGCCCGGCTTACGCCGGGATCGCGGCGGAAGCGCGGGCGGCCTGGAGGTCGTCTTTGCGTTGCTTGAGGCTCTTGAAGAATTCGTAGCCTTCGCGGCAACGGCGGACGAGGACGTCTTTATCCTCGAGCATGGTTTTGATGATGCGGAGGATTGGTTTGGGTCGGAGGTAGTAGGCGCGATAGAAGCGGTCGACGGCTTCGAAGATTTCTTCTTTGTTGAGCTGGGGGTATTCGAGGGCGCTTTGCTGGAAGCCGTCGCCTTCGACGAGGTCGGTCTTGTCCTTTTTGACAAACCAGCCGTTTTGGCGGGCCATTTCGAACAACTCGGTTCCCGGATAAGGCGCGGCGAGGCTGACCTGCATGCTGAAGACGTCGAGTTCCTGGGCAAACCGGATGGTTTGCTCAATGGTCTCCCGAGTCTCGATTGGCAGGCCGAGGATGAAGGTGCCGTGGATAACAACGCCCGCGTCGTGGCAGGCTTTGGTGAACCGGCGCATTTCGTCGAGGGTGACGCCTTTTTTGATGTTTTTGAGGATTTGTTCGTTGCCGCTTTCGTAGCCGACGAGGAAGAGGCGCAAACCTGAATCTTTGAAGGACTTGATGGTGTCGTATTCGAGGTTGGCGCGGCTGTTGCAGGACCAGGTCAAACCCAGAGGCCCAAGTTTTTTGGCGATGTCGCGCGCGCGGGGCAGGTTGGCGGTGAAAGTGTCGTCGTCGAAGAAGAACTCTTTGACCTGCGGAAAAAGCTTCTTCATGTAGGCCATTTCGTCAGCTACATTTTGCGGGGAGCGGACGCGGTACTTGTGGCCGCCGATGGTTTGAGGCCAGAGGCAGAAAGTGCACTGGGCGGGGCAACCGCGGCCGGTGTAGAGGCTGACGTAGGGGTGGAGGAGGTAGCCGATGAAATATTTTTCGATTTGCAGGTCGCGTTTGTAGACGTCGGCGACCCAGGGGAGCGCGTCCATGTTGGGGATGAGTTCGCGCTCGGGGTTGTGTCTGAACTTGCCGTCTTTGTCGCGGTACGAGAGCCCGGCGACGGTCTCCAGGGGACGGCCTTCGGCGACTTCCTTGCAGGTGAAATCGAACTCCTTGCGGCCGACCCAATCGATAGCCCAGGAGGCTTTCAGGGTCTCGGTTGGCAAGACGGCGGCATGGGCGCCTACGAAACCGATGCTGGTTTCCGGCCGGTTTTGTTTGATGGCCTCGGCGACTTTGCAGTCGTTCTTGAGCGAGGGCGTTGAAGTGTGAATGATGACGTGGTCGTATTTTTTCGCCTCTTCGAGGCACGGTTTGATGGCGATGTCGTGGGGGGGGCAGTCGAGCAATTTCGCGCCGGGCACGAGGGCGGCGGGTTGGGCGAGCCAGGTGGGGTACCAGAAGCTGGTGACCTCACGGCGGGCCTGGTAGCGAGAGCCGGCGCCGCCGTCGAAGCCGTCAAAGCTGGGGGGTGAAAGGAACAGTGTGCTCATCTGTTGAATGTCGTGATACGTGGCCTTCTCTCCCTAGCCCTCTCCTCCGGGGGAGGAGAGGGAATCCTGGCACGCGACGGATAAGGAAATTTCGCCGCCATGATACTAGCTGCCGGAGCCGCCGGGGCGAGTTTCGAGCAGCTCAACGGGCGGGGAACCGCCGACCGGGCCGCACGCGCCGGCTTTGGAGTCGGCGTGGCCGTTGTTTTTAAAGGCTGATTTGGCGCCGGCGAGGCCGGATTTAAGGGCGGCGCGGGCCGGGGATAGATGGCCTTTGCCGGCGGAGGCGCCGTTGAAGGCGTCGACGTTGAGGCCTGCGCGCCAAGGCGCGGGCCGGGCGCCGAAGTTGTATTTGATGTTCTTCCAGTTGTCGCCGGCCTGGTAATTGGTGCCGAGGGCGCCGCTGGGGTCGTAACCGCAATGGACCATGCAATTTTCGCAGCGGGGGTCGCGGGCGACGTTATCGACGACGCCGTATTTATCCCAGTCCACCTTGTCGAGCATCTCCTGGTAGCGTTGGTAATGGCCGTCGGTCATCAGGTAACAGGGGGCCTTCCACCCTTTGATGTTGCGGGTGGGGATAGCCCAGGCGGTGCAGGTCAACTCGCGTTTGCCGGCGAGAAACTCCTGATAAACTGGGGTGCCGAAAATGGTGAAGCGCTTGCCCCATTCGGAAATCCGGGCGAATTTCTGCCGGGTCATGGCGCGGGTGAGGAAGAAGTCTTCAGGTTTCTTGCCGAGGCGCCGGACCATGTCTTTTTTGGCGGCGTCGTATTCGTAACCGGGTGAGATGGTGTGGCCGTCGACTTCGAGGGCGGAGAAGAACTCGAACATCTGCTCGATTTCGCGGACGTCCGATTCCCTGTAAACGGTGGTGTTGGTGGCAACCTGGAAGCCGAGGATCTTGGCCATGCGGATGGCCTCGACGCATTCTTTGAAGACGCCTTCGCGTTCGACGATGAGGTCGTGGGTGTATTCGAGTCCGTCGACATGGACGTTCCAATAGAGCCATTTGCTGGGCCTGATGGCCGGGCGGTCGTTCTGCTTGCCTTGACGGATCGTCTCGGCGTCTTTTTCGGTGATGAGTTTTTCGGAAAGCAACCGTGTGAGGATGGGTTCGCGGCTGGGCGAGTGAACGGAGGCGAGGTAATCCTTGAGTTCGCGGCGCATGAACAGGCCGTTGGTGCAGATGTAAACGATGCGCCGTTGTTGGAGCAGGCCGGCGACCAGTTCTTTGATCTTGGGGTAAATGAGCGGCTCGCCGCCGCACACGGATACCATGGGCGCATCGCATTCGGCAGCCGCACCGAGGCAATCCTCGAGCGGCATCATGTCTTTGAGGCTGGTCGAGTATTCGCGGATCCGGCCGCACCCGGTGCAGGTGAGGTTGCAGGTGTGGAGGGGTTCAAGCTGGAGCACCAACGCGAAGCGCGGGGTGCGCTTAAGTTTGTGCCTGATAATGTGACGTGCGATTTTGACCGTTAATGCGAGTGGGAACCGCATAATGTGCGCCTTTAAGAAGGTACGGGGTGTGGGATGCTCTTAGAATTGGGCGACCTCGGTGCCAGGCCCAATCACGGGAAGCGCGCGCTCAGGCGATGCCGGCGGGGGATCGGCTTTCATCAATCCTGGGAGCAGGAAGGTGGCTGGCGAAATGCTCTTGGAGGCATTAATGCCGCTGCAACCCGCGCAAAGCAACGCCGCGGCGGGAATGCAGGCAAACCCCAGCACTTTCCAAATGGATCTCACTGGAGCAGAATATAAATCCAGTTATGAGATGCGCAAGGGATATTTCAGGTTCTGGGTACCCCCTCAGTCTTGGGGCGGAGCGCCGAGTTGTACTCGGCTTACAGGACGCCGTCGGCTCGCTTAAGCCGATTAGAAATCGGCGCTCCGACCCAAGACCGAGGCGATACGGTTCTGGTTTGTTGCCGCTTGGAGTTCTTTGCCTGGCGCTGGTAGGGGCAATGGGGGGGGCGGCGCCGGACCACGTCCTGCGGGCCTACCGGGAGAGCCGGGCCAAGCACCAGGTTAAGCTCGGGGACCCGAAGCTGGCGTGGGAGTTTGGCCGCGCGTGTTTCGACCTGGCGGAATACGCGACGAACAACACAGAACGGGCCGAGCTGGCCGAACAGGGGATCGCGGCGTGCCGGCAGGCGTTGGCCCACGGCCCCAAACTGGCTGAGGCCCACTATTACCTGGGGTTGAACCTGGGGCAACTGGCGCGCACCCGCGGCTTGAGCGCCCTGAAAATGATCAAGGAGATGGAGGCCGAATGGCTCGCAGCCGCCGAGCTGGACAGCCGGTTCGACTACGCCGGTCCTGAGCGCAGCCTCGGTATGCTTTACCGCGACGCGCCTCCGATTGCCAGCGTCGGCAGCCGCAGCAAAGCCAGGCACCAGCTCGTGCGGGCGGTCGAACTCGCTCCGGTTTATCCTGAGAACCGCTTCGAGCTGATTGAGACTTACTTGAAGTGGAACGATCGGCCGGGGGCTCGTCGCGAGCTGCAGGCGCTGGAAAAAGTGTGGCCCGCGGCGCGCGCAGAGCTGAGCGGCGCCCCCTGGGCGGCCAACTGGCAGGAGTGGGAGTCGCGCCTGGAAAAGCTGAAAAAGAAGACGGAGGAACCGTCGAGAATGGAGACGCCCCGGCATTAGACGGCGGGGGTTTGGTCATTCACGACCTGCGAGAACGCCGGGAGTTCTCACGGGTTTCAACGCGTGAGCGCCCGGCGCCATGGTCCCGAGTCTCGGTGGCGTTCTCACCCGACGGCACGCGCCTGGCTGCGAGCAGCACCGGACAGGAGACCATCAAGCTTTGGGACGTGTCGAGCCATCAGGAATTGCTGACGCTTGAGAGCAAGGAGTCACGCTTTGTGCAAAGCGCATTCTCTCCCGATGGCAGCGTTCTCGGCGCGCTGAGTATGGAAGGCTTTCTGCACCTCTGGCGCGCGCCCTCGTGGGCGGAAATTGCGGCCGCCGAAAAGGAAGGGGTCGCTTATGAACCGGAGCGATGACTGAGCCGCCGGGTGGCGGGGGTTACCGCCGGAACGAGCGACGGAATCTTAGCCGAGGCTTGCGGGAGGTTTAAACTTCCGCGATCGCGATCCAGTTTGTGCCGCCGAATTTTGCCCGGAATGCCTCCGCGAGGTTTTCCGCCGCCGGCCGGTTGCGGGTCACGGCGAAGGTGGTTGACCCGCTGCCCGACATCAAAGCCGCGGCGGCACCGTGTTCACGAAGGAACTCCTGGAACAACGCAAGCAACGGATATTTCTCGAGCGCCGGTGCCTCCAGTGAATTATAGAATTCCGGTTGGGCCCGCGCGACATCGCTGCCGCGCAGGAGCGAGACGAGTTTCTGCGCCCGGCCCGGCCGGCCGTTCAAGGCAGCGGGAAAACGCGCCAACTGTTGGTAAGCCCAGGCCGTCGAGATCCCGAAACCAGGATGCATGAGCAGGAATGCGGTCCCGCACAGGGCCGGGAGCTTGCCGAGAGGCTCGATCTTTTCTCCCCGTCCAGTGGCCAGCGCCGGCTCGTGTTGGAGGAAGAAAGGGACGTCGGAGCCGAGCGAGGCCGCGAGCGTGTGCAGTTGTTCGGGCGCGAGCGGGGCGCCAAATAACTGGTTGAGCCCGAGCAACGTGGTTGCGGCGTTGCCGCTGCCGCCGCCGAGGCCCGCGGCAAGAGGGAGGTTCTTTTCCAGGTGCAGGCGCACGCCGTCGCCGATCCCCGCAGCTTCGAGGAAACGCGCCGCGGCGCGGTGCACCAGGTTACGCGAGTCGGTGGGCAAAACGGAATGATTGCAGGTAAGCTGGACACCCGCCCCCCCTCGCGACAGTATCAGGCGGTCGCAAACCCGGACCGGGTGCATCACCGTTTCCAGTTCATGGAAACCGTCGGCGCGCTTGCCGAGGATGTTCAGCAGCAGGTTGACTTTGCAGGGCGACTGTTTTTCGAGGGTCATGTGAGAAAAGAAAAGCGCCAACACGAGGGTGTTGGCGCTTCAACGATCTGGCCGTCGCTCAGTGAGTGTCGAAAATCCGGAAACGGCTGCCCGGAACCATGGGGGCGACGTCACCGCCCGCGAAACCGAGGTTGGTGTCGGTCGAGAACGAGGAGTCCTCAACGAGACTGGGTTTGTAGCTGTCGGGATAAACCGGGGATGGCGCCAGGTAATAGGTGAACTGCGGGTCATAGGGCGGGATCGGGCAAGTGACCATCTCGTACAAACCCAAGCCGGTCCGCGCCAGTGTGCGGTTCAGGCCCCTGAAGAAACCGGTCGTGTAAGCCGCATCGGCGCCGTCAACCAAGGCGGTCTGCTCCATCGAGCGCCTGACTTCGCCCATCCGAATCGGTTCCATGAAATTGGTCATACCGCGCCCGAATTTCTTCTCGGTGTTCGCGCAGCCGGAGACCAGCGCGCCGGTGATCACCACCGCGG
>DATDCV010000227.1:0-7728 GCA_036524155.1 Verrucomicrobiia bacterium | reverse complement strand
TGGATGTTGCCGTCGCCGGCATGGCCGAAACAGGCGACCGCCACCCCATGGCGCTTCTGCAGCCGGGCGGCGAACGCAAACAGAGCTTCCAAACGCCCTCGCGGCACCACAATATCTTCGTTCAGCTTTGTCAGCCCGGTGTCGCGCAAGGCATAAGAAAACTCCCGGCGTATCTGCCAGATTTCCTCACATTGCTCCGCCCCCAGGCCCAACTCGACAAAGCGCGGCCGTTGCGGAATGAGCAGTTTCTGGAGGTCGCGAATCTCGCCGCGGACGGAACGCGTTTGACCGTCGAGTTCAACAATCAGGTGAGCGCGACAGCCCCGCAGGCGTTCGCTCTTCGTGCGCTGATAGGCGGCGGCGAGGGTAAAAGCGTCCGCCAATTCCAAAGCTGCGGGGAGGAAGCCGGCGTGGAGGATCGCCTGCAGAGAGCGCACCGCTTGCCGCATCGCGCTGAAGCCGATCGCCAGGCAGGCGCGATAGGGCGGCAGCGGGAGCAGCTTCAATGTCGCTTCCGTCACGACCCCGAGCAGCCCCTCGGAACTGACAAATAGCCGGTGCAGATCAAAACCGGTTTTGTTCTTATGGGTGCGGCCTCCCAGGCGCAGGACGGTGCCATTCGCCAGCACCACTTCCAGCCCCAGCACATAATCGCGCGTGACGCCGTACTTCAGGCAGCGCGGGCCGCCGGCGTTGGTGGCGATATTCCCACCGATCAGACTTTCGCTCCGGCTCGCCGGATCGGGCGGATAAAATAAGCCCTGCTGTTCCACCTCCTCTTGCAGCCGCTCGGTGTTGACCCCGGGCTCGACCACCGCGACAAAATCCGCCGCACTGATCTCCTTGATGCGGTTCATCCGGGCGAGCGAGAGCACGATGCCTCCGCGGACCGGCACGCAGCCGCCAACGTAGCCATGGCCAGCGCCGCGCGGGGTAACCGGCAGCCGGTGACGGTTGGCGAACCGCAACAACGCCGCCACAGATTCTGTGCGTCGCGGAAAGGCGACCGCGTCCGGCTGGTGGCTGGCGAACCATTTATCCGCGGCGTGTTCAGCGAGGACCGCGGGGTCGAAACTAAGTTCGTCCGCGGGCAAAACCCGGCGGAGCTGGGCTAGGGCACTGTGGAACATGAGAAGAATCCGAATTCGGATCTCGGGTTTCGGATTTCGGATTTCAATCTCCCGGGCATTCTCACGGTGCGACCGGCTCAGTGGCTATCGGCTGGGCTTGCTTCAACTCGGCGAAAATAATGACCCCGGCGCCGGTTTGGAGCAAACTCTGCACCTGCGCGTCGACTTGCTGGCCAACACACTGCTGCGCCCGGTTGACAACTACCATCGTGCCGTCCGGCAAATACCCGATCCCCTGCCCTTTGTCCTTGCCCTCGCGGACGATGCGCAAGGTCACCACTTCGCCCGGCAGCAGCACGGCACGCATCGACTTCGCCAGCTCGTGCATGTTGACGTGGTTGACCGACTGCAGCTCCGCGATCTTTCCCAAATTATGGTCATTGGTATAGAGCTTCGCGTTCAGGTTCCGCGCCAATCGCACCAGCTTGCTGTCCACTTCCTTCTCTTCCGGGAAATCGCCGTCGTGGATTCTGACCTCGTTGCGGGTGTTGCG
The DNA here is from genome assembly GCA_036524155.1 of Verrucomicrobiia bacterium. GTDB lineage: Bacteria > Verrucomicrobiota > Verrucomicrobiia > Limisphaerales > UBA8199 > DATDCV01. The sequence continues at coordinate 6,105 of DATDCV010000227.1, read as the reverse complement.
CTGAATCCGATTGAGCACGTCCAGGCCGCGTCGCCCGCGTGCCCGCTTGATCGGGTCAGGCGAATCGGCAATCTGCTGTAATTCCTTGAGCACAAACCGGGGCACGACAATCAGGCCCTCGATGAAATTAGCCTCGATCAGGTCGGCGATGCGGCCATCGATGATGGTGCTGGTGTCGAGGATCAACAAATTGTCCGGCTTGTTTTGGGGAGCAAACCGGACGTAAGGAATGATGAGCGAAAAATCTTCCTTGTTGCTGCGCATCGCCAGCACAATCCCGATGTAACCGAACCCGAGGAAAAGGCAGAGGCGGATCATCCAGCGTTGTTTCTCTTCGACGTTCTCGAACAGTCCGGACCGGTCAATGAGCAACGCCACGACCATGCCCAGGATCAGCCCAAAAGTGGTGGCGGAGAAAGCGCGCAGGGAGAATCCCTTGACCATTTCGTCGATGGCGATCAGCAGCCACCCGAACCCGAATCCAATCGCCATGCCCAAAAGGCCGCTGTAAGGCAGACCGACGGACTCCGGCCGGACCTGGCTGATGGCATACCCTCCCGTGGTGCACAAGCACAGGAACAGGATGCGAATGACCCAGAGCGCCATAGTTAGAGCGATGAATGCGGGCGGCTGCGAAATGAAAGCAATCGCAAAGTCAGTTTGAGATCAGGCAGCGAGCTCATCATCACTTGTTGGATTTGAGTTACCGCTAAGATGTGTCATCGGGCGGCTTTAGGCGAGTCCAATCGTTCGGCCACCGGCGGGGGATTGGTGTTGGGGGGTTTGTGCTGCCAAAGGATGCGCCAGAGGCCCAGCCGGTTTAGATTGCTGGTGGTGATGCTCAGGTTGTTGGCGATCTCGGATGCGCGGGCCGCCAACTGCTCGTTCTGGATCAGACTCCCGGCCAGGCCCTTGCCCGATTGCAGCTCCGCCATCAGCACTTTCAGCGAGTCGGAAGTGGCCTCGACATTCCTGACGACCTGGCCGATGTCATCGGAATTGGTCGCTACGAGGTCGTTGAGCTGGGCGGCGAACTCGTTCAGTTGCTTGGAGAAGAGCACGAGGTTGCTGGCGGATTGCGAGAGAGCGGGCTCGTTGGTCGCCACAATCGCGTTGATATTTTCCACGGTGACCAACGCGCGGTCCGACACGTTGCGCAGGTTGGCGGCCATCACGGACAGGTTGGTCAAAGTCGTCGGGTTGAGCAGGATGCGGGTGACATTCGCCAGGGCGTCGTTGAGCTTCTTGATGGTCTCATCGACGCGCGAAATGAAGCCGGTGGCCGAGCGCGTGAACTCTTGCAGGTTGAAGGGGCGTTCGGCCTCCGCTTTATCCCGGTCCGCGAAGATCCCCGGAGCGTTGGTAGTCGGCTCGATCGCCACGTATTGGTCCCCCAGAAAGCCTGACTGATCGATGACGAACCTGGCGTCCTTGTGGATTTCATAGTCGCGGAAAATTCGCAGCGTGATCGTCACATTGGTGCCATTGGGGTTCAGCCGGATATCTGAAACGGTGCCGACCTGAACGCCGGACATGAGCACGCCGGCCTTGGGTTTCAGCCCGCCGACACTGGGGGCCTCCAGGTAAATATCATAGGTAGAGCGAAAAAAGGTGAGCCCTTTGCTGAACTGCAACAACAGCACGGCGATCAGCACCAGCCCGATCAACACAAACACCCCAACTCTCCATTCCAGGCGCGACTTGCTCATATTGGTTCAGAAGGTCACTTCTTTCGGGTCCGCGACGCCCTCGACAAACTGGCGCACGATCGGGTCCTTTGAGTTAAAGATTTCATCCGGCGTCCCGGTGGCGTAAATCCGTCTGTCATGGAGCATCAGGATGCGCTGCCCCAGCCGCCGGGCGCTGCGCATGTCGTGCGTCACCACCACCGATGTCACGTCCAGGCGGTCCCGGACCCGCAGGATTAGCTGGTCGATGCTGTCCGACACGATCGGGTCCAACCCGGTGGTCGGCTCGTCGTACAAAACGATCTCGGGCTGGTAGATGATCGCCCGGGCCAGCCCCACCCTCTTCTTCATGCCACCCGACAGCTCGGATGGGTTTTTATTTTCGATGCCGGGCAAGTCGACCATCTCGAGCACCTCGGCCACGCGCCGCGCCACCTCCGCCGGGGGCAGCGAACGGTCCCGGCGAAAGGCGAAGCCGATGTTCTCGGCCACCGTCATCGAGTCGAACAGTGCCGCCCCCTGGAAGAGCATACCGAACTTGTGCCGCACGTGCAGCAGTTGCCGCTCGTTCATCGGCACTATGTCCTCGCCCTCGATGAGCACCTGGCCCGCATCCGGCTTCAGCAGCGCGACGAGGTGCTTGAGCAGCACACTCTTGCCGCCGCCGCTGCGCCCGATGATGACCACTGACTCGCCTTTGTCGATGCGGAAGCTGACCTGCTCGAGCACATTGTGCGAGCCGAAGCGTTTATCGATGTTGCGCACTTCGATCATCGGTTCGGCTCAGAAGGCTTCAAACAATTGGCTCAGCGACAGCGTCAGAAAGAAGTTCGAGATCAGGATGGTGATGGAGGAATAGACTACCGCTTCGGTGGTCGCGCGGCCGACCCCCTCGGCGCCGTTGCCGCAGGACATCCCTTTGTAACAGCCGATGATCGCGATAATGCCGCCGAAGATGACGGCCTTGATCATGCCTATCGCGACATCGGCGGTGTGCGTGTACCGGACCATGTTGGTCCATGAATAAGTTGGGTCGATGCCCAGCAAATGGACGCCAACGAGGTACCCGCCCCCGATGCCGATGGCGATCGACTCCGCGGTCAGCAGTGGCAGAGCGAGGTGAAGGGCGAGCAAACGCGGCACTACGAGATAATCGACGGGATGGGTTGCCAGGGTCCGCAACGCGTCGATTTGCTCGGTGACCCTCATGGTGCCCAGTTCGGCGGCAAAAGCAGCGCCGACCCGCCCCGCCACCATCAACCCCGTCAGCACCGGCCCCAGCTCGCTGCACATTGACACGCTCACCACCGCCAGCGTCGCGGTGTCCATCTTCACCTTGTGGAACTGGAGATAGGTCTGGGCGCACAACACCATGCCGGTAAAAGCCCCTGTGATCAGCACCACCGACTGCGATTTGACGCCGACAAAGTAGATCTGATAGAGCAGGTCGCGCCAGGCGACCTTGAACGTCAACAGCGAGTTGAACGCGTCCTTGGCCAGCAAGGTTAGCTGGCCCAGGCCTTCCAACCATTCGGAAATCCACTTGGCCGCGAAACCCATAGGGAAGCCAGCCTAACAAACCGCACCCCGGTTGGCTAGAGGGGTCAAAAGAAGCCCGAAATCCGAAGTCCGAAGTCCGAAAGGAATCCGAAGTTCGAACTCCGAAAACCGGGAGCATTTGCAGAAACAGCCGCATAGAGCGCAGGCAGGAAGGAAGTGGCCTGTGTCGCGCGTCTCGCGCCTGTTCGCTGGCTTCAGTCCTCGGATTTCGGATTTCCCTTCCGTCTGCTTTTACCCCATGCTGCGAGCATGTCCGCAACCCCCTTGATCGCGCTGGCGGCGGTTCTGGTCTTTGTCGGGGCGAGTTTCTTCTTCTCGCTCGCCGAGACCTCGCTGTTCTCGCTCAGCAAGTGGCAGGTGCGGAATCTGCCGCAGAGAGATATGCCTCGGGGCACAGCCGCATCGCGGTTACTGTCCCAGCCTCACGACCTGCTGGCGGTGATCGCGCTTGGCAACACGCTGACGGCCGCCGCGATGCTCGCTGTCGCCCTCTGGATGGCGCTGCTCGGCCCCTGGCCCCTGGCTGCGACGCTGGTGGTGTTACTGGCCGTGGTCTTGATCGTGTGTGAGGTCCTGCCCAAGACCATGGCCGTCCGCCAGCCCGAAAAATGGGCGCTCCGGATCGCGCGGCCGCTTTCCTGGATCCTTGCCTTCAGCCTGCCGCTCTGCCGCCTCGCCCAGCGTATCAACGGCGCGATCCTCTCGGCGCTCGTCCCCAAAAGCCTCCCCGCCCAAACCGTGCTCACCGATGCGGATTACCAGGAACTCCTTGAAATGGCTTACCAGCAGGGCGCGCTGGCCGAATCCGAAAAGGAGATCATCCTCCAAATCATCAGCCTCGACCGCCGGACCGTCAAAGAGGTCATGAAACCCCGCTCGCAGATGGCGGCGATCTCCGATGATTTGTCCATCGAGGAGATGATCGACGCCGCGCGGAAGCACAAACACCGGCGGCTGCCGATTTTCGATGAAACCCCCGACACGATTGTCGGCATCCTCAATACCCGCGCCCTGCTGCTCGAGCCGCAGGTGGATCTAGCTGATGCCATCGAGTTCCCGTCGTTCGTGCCCGAATCCATGAACCTGCTGCAGTTGCTCAAGAGCCTGCAGCGCCAGCAGCGCGGCCTGGCCATTGTGCTCGATGAATTCGGTGGCACCGCCGGGATCGTGACGATGGAGGATATCCTGGAAGAGTTGATCGGCCGGATTCGCAGCGAGGGCCAGTCGGAAGGATTTGTGCTGGAAAAGCTCGGGCCCGGCAACTGGCGCGTCAACGGCCTGCTCCGCCTCGACGATTTCCGCCGGGAATATCCCGCGCTCGGCGAAGTGCCCGAAGTCGAAACGATGGGCGGCCTGCTCATGAGTCTGCTCGAAATCGTGCCCGCCCCCGGCGATTCGGCGGCCTTCCGCGGCCTCAAGTTGACCGCCAAAACAACCGACGAACGCCGTGTGCGGGAGTTGCTGGTCGAGACACTCCGGGAGCACTAGACCATGAGCAGCGAATTCTTCATTTGGGCTCTGTTCGCCGTGTGCCTGGTGCTTTCGTTCCTCCTCTCAGGCATGGAAGCGGGAGTTTTCGCACTCAGCCGCCTCCGCATCCGCCAGCAGATGCGTGCGGGCCGGCGCTCGGCGAAGCTCCTGCATGATTACCTCGAACACCCCGAGAACTTTCTCTGGACAATCCTGGTCGGAAACACCCTGGCGAATTTCTTCATCCTGGGCTGGCTGGTTTTTGTGTGGCACCACACGCTGCAGGGGCATCCGGTTTGGTTTGCGCTCGTCTATTTTCTCATCGCGGTGGTTTTCTACGCGGTCTCGGATCTGCTGCCGAAAATGCTGTTTCGGAGCTATCCCACTCGCTTGTGCATCCTGCTGGTGCGCCCCTTCCGGCTCGTTCACCTGGTTCTGCGCCCCCTGGTCGCCGCCGTCGAATCGGCCTCCGATTTCCTGCTTCGCTGGCGCGGCGGCAAGGTCTTCACCGGACGTCTGTTCGGCAATCGCGAAGAACTACGTCTCCTGATGCAGGAATCGGCTCAGACCTTCACCTCGGAGGAACGGGCGATGATTAACCGGGTGCTCGATCTGCAGAGCCTGACTGTCCGGCAGGCGATGACCCCGTTTTCCCAGGCCGTTACCGTAGGCGCCGACGAACCGGTGGGCCGCGCGCTCGAACTGGCCCGTGAGCGGAATCTGACGCGGTTGCCGGTGTTGGCCCCGCGCGACGGCCACCAGCGCGTCGTCGGGCTTGTCAATATCAACGCGGTGCTGTTTGATCCCGAGCCGCTTCGCGCGCGGCCCGTCGGTGATCTCGTCAAGCCGGCGTTGTTTCTCGAGGAAGATCTGCGGCTCGAGCTGGCGTTGCGGCGCCTCCAACGCAGTGGCCAGCACCTCGCCATCGTGTTGGGCCGGGACCGGCGGGAGAGCGGCATCATCGGCCTGGAAGACGTGCTTAAGGTCATATTCGGAGAGGTGCGATTGTAGCCATGGACTGGAACGCGCTGCTTTATTTTGTGCTGCGGGTCGTCGCGGTGCTCGTCCTGGTGCTGCTGAACGCCTTCTTTGTCGCCGCCGAGTTCGCGTTGGTCAAAGTGCGCGACACCCAATTGGGGCCGCTGGCCCTGCGGGGGCACCGGCGCGCCCGCGTGGCCGAGTACATCCTGGGGCGGCTCGATGCGTTCTTAAGCGCCGCGCAACTGGGCATCACGCTCGCCAGCCTCGGCCTGGGGTGGATTGGGGAGCCGGTGTTCGTCGCCTTGCTCGGCCCGGTCTTTGGGTGGCTGCAGATCGAGTCGCCTGAAACCCGCAGCGTGCTGGCGTTTGCCGTGGGGTTTAGCGCCCTTACCTTTCTCCACATCAG
>DATDCV010000226.1:0-22184 GCA_036524155.1 Verrucomicrobiia bacterium | reverse complement strand
GAGGGAATGACGGTCCTGGTGCAGCAGAACCGGCACCGTCAGTGTGTAATAGCCTGGGGGCATCAGCGCCGCGGCGTGTTCAAGCAGGTCGGCGAACGTGCCGTGTTCATTGATTGCAAAATCATAAACTACCGGCTCCATCGCGAACGGAAGGGCATGTTGCAGCTCGCGTTTCGTTGCGGACATGGTCTCCTGCAGTCGCTGCTGGGCGAGTTTTTTTTGACCTGGCGCAAAGATGAACCCCATGCCGCCACCCGACATTCCCCCCAACATCCAGAATCCCCAGAAGGCGGCGCCAAACTCGTCCCGCACGCGCTGGATTAGTGTTTCGGTAAAGGAATTCGTGGCCCAGGGGATGATGGTTTGGATTGGCTGCTGGAAATTGCGGGTCGTGGCGGCGCCGATCCGCTGGACGTCCCCATCCCGCAGTGAGCCCAGGATTTCCTGCAGTATCGCCAGCATACTTTGGCGCGCCTTCCACTCCGCCTCCGACCGCAGCAGGTATTTCTCCGTCACCATCTCCAGAATAGGACCGACGTTCTGCGCCATGCCGCCGTGGACCAGCACGAGGCTCTCCTGGAGCTTGCGGCGCGTTTCGGCGGAGGCGTCGTCCGCGCCAAGGATCCGGTGTTGAGGCATCAAGCGTCCGCGGCTAATCCCGAATTCGGGCTCCCCTTCGCCGGCCAGCACGCCCTCGATAAGTTTCATGCCGGGCCAGACTCCGCCGGAGTCCTGCCAGCCGCCGCCTGAGCCGCCCAGCCATTCCCCCAGGAGAGCGCGCGCCAGCACCAGCCGACGCTCGTGCTCCTGTAGTTTCCCGGTCAAGGAAGCGGCCTGGCCGGTCGCTCGCATGCAAGCGCTTACCAGCGCCGCGAGCAAGGTCGTCGACACCGCCAGACGCGACCCTTTCGGAATATTGTTGACGCTGCTGACCAACTCAAGGCCACGGCCAGGTCCGACGATGCGCGCCAGCAGTTCGGCCAGGCTTTGGCCCGACCCCTCGATACCTGGCGGAACTATGCCAGCCGCGATGACCGCGGCTTTGAGCAGCCCGAGGTAGTCTTTGGCGAAATCAAAGACCTCTGCCAGGTTTGCGATATCGGTTGAGGTTCCCAAGTCCACGCTGGCCAGGCGAAGCAGAGGCTCCTCGATCACTCGCAAGTAAACCTCCACGGGCGGGCGGGGGCTCGCGTCACGCCCATGCACGCCGAGATCAATCGACACATTCAGTACTTTGGCGCCTTCCGGGTAGTCCATCCCCAGGAAGAAAATGTCGCTCCATCCGCAATGCGTCAGATCCATCCTGACGGGTGTGCTTTCGCGAAGAATAGGGTAGGTACCGTCCAGGGGACTGGGTCGCAACAACTCAGGCCGGAGCCGGAGCGGTTGGTCCGCCGGATGGCCCATGCGAAACATCCATTGGTTTCCTCGCACGGAACGAACGCTCCGCCGCACCTGGTCGGCGAGAGTCTGGAAGGCCAGCCTGTGAAAGGCCGCCGCCAGGGCGCTGGAAATGGCGTCGCTGGGGCCCTGCGCTTCCTGGACGGCGAGAAAATGGTCGATTGCCTCCTCGAATCGCCGCTGAAGAAGGTGTTCGTAGCCCACGAACGGGATCAGAGACCGGGAGGCCCGAGCCGCAGCTTTCGGGTCCGCCTCAAGCTTCCGAGGAAGGACGAAACGGTGGATGGCGTAGAGGAAAAACAACGCTCGCACGCGCTGATACAGATTTTCACTCTTGCGGCGAAACGCGTCGAGTTCGGCAGCTTCGGCGAGGAGCCCCCCCACATCAAACGTGCCGCAAATGCGCTGCACGGGCTGGTTGCGAAGGTCCGGGTCGGTGGCAGTGATGATCGGGATCAGTTTTGGCATGGCGCTAATGCTCAGAAGGGCACATCGTCATCGGCCATGCCGGGCTGTTTACCGGATTTTCTTCTTGCCTTGGTCTTCGATTCTTTCAGGTATCGCTTGGTCGCGGGGTGTTTGGGATTCCACCATGGATAGGGAGCCCAGTCAATTGGCGAGCCGCTGCATTTCGGTGTGCCGCACTCGAGCCAAAGGGCTCCTTCCGGATCCTGCCAGACGCGCACCATGTGGCCGTTGAAACTCTTGCCACAATGGAGACACCACTGTTCCTGGTCCAAATCCGGCCAATCGCACCCCACGCTGTGCGCGCGCAGCAAATTCAATTTCTTGTTGAAAGGCAGCGAAACGAATTTGGTCATCTTAATACAGCTCCCTCCTGGCCAGCAACTCGAGCAGCACGCTCAGCACTTCATTCCGATCCTGCCCCTCCAGCGCCAGAGCCATTTGCGCGGTGAGCAGTCCGTATTTTACTCCGATATCGTAACGGAGGCCGGTAAGTTCGGAGGCGAGATAACGTTCACGCTTCGCCAGCCGGGCCAGCGCCACGGTCAGGGGCAGTTTCCGCCCGTTTGCGCGGGCGATCTCTTCTCCGAGCACTTCCATCACTGCCGGTGTGAGGACATGCATGCCGAAAAAGCAGAGATAATGACCCGCCCGCAGCCCAGGCACTATCAGCCGTTGTTCAGCCTCCGTGGGAGTGGGCTTTTCGAGGACTTCGGCGATTTCGAACAGGCCTTTACGGCCGTCGGCCAGGTGCCCGCCCACCGCCCCGTAGTATGGCAGCTTGCTTTCATGAGTAGCCTGCACGGCGGAAACGGCGCAGTTTTCTACACGGGAAATCTCCACCAATTGCTGCGCGCAGCGTTTTTCGCTGCCGCTGACGTATAAATGATCACCGACCAGCAACAGGAACGGCTCGGATCCCACAAACTGACGGGCGCAGTAAACCGCGTGGCCATAGCCCAACGCCTGGGTCTGTTCGACAAACCGCAGCCGCGTTCCTTGCGCCCCCGCGGCGGAAGTGTAAGCAGCCTGGTCTCCCGGACATATCACGACACAAATTTCATCGATGCCGGCAGAAACGGTCTCCTCGAGCAGGATTCGCAAGGCGGTTTTGGTATGGCCATCGCGGTCAACGAGCGTTTGGAGAGGCAGCCCGCGTTGCGATTGCCCGGCGGCAGTGATGATTGCTTTATTGATTTCCACGGCTTCGGCGTTCTGTCGTTGTGCGGAACCGACCGAGCCTTGCAGAATGCGGGAGCCCAGTCAACTGCGAGCCAAGGCTCTGCGAGAGTATCCGCTCAAGCTTGGGTCGGAGCGCCGATTTTTAATCGGCCTAACCGCACCGACGGCCGCGTGTAAGCCGAGTGCAACTCGGCGCTCCGCCCCAAGACTGAGCGGATACTGCGAGGCAACCTTTCGACAGAGGCAACCTTTCGACTTTGCATCGGCGCCCGCTTAGCGTAGATATTCTCTCCCGCTTTTGGCGGCACCATTATGCGACCCGAAATCGAGATATACGACACGACGCTCCGCGACGGCAGCCAGGGCGAAGGGATCAACTTTTCGGCCCTCGACAAGCTCCGCATCGCGGAGAAATTGGACGGATTCGGGGTGCATTACATCGAAGGAGGCTGGCCGGGGTCGAATCCGAAGGACATGGAGTTTTTCCAACAAGCGGCGCGGCGGCAATGGAAGCATGCGCGGATAGCGGCTTTCAGCATGACCCGGCGCAAGGGGATGGCGGTCGAGAAGGACGAACTGATGCGGCAGGTGCTGGAGGCGGAGACACCGGTGGCGACGATAGTCGGGAAGAGTTGGCTGTTGCACGTGCACGAGGTGCTTCGAGCCAAGCCGGAAGAGAATCTGGCGATGATCTCGGACACTATCCGCTACCTGACAGACCAGGGCAAACAGGTTATCTACGATGCGGAGCACGCGTTCGACGGCTACAAGGATGAGCCGGAATACGCTTTGGCAACCTGGCGGGCGGCAGCGGAAGCAGGAGCGGAATGGGTGGTATTGTGTGACACCAATGGCGGGTGCCTGCCCAATGAGATTAAAGAAATACTGGCAGAGGCCAAAGCGAAGCTCAGCGCGCGGCTCGGGATCCATACGCACAACGATTGCGGCCTGGGGGTGGCCAATGGTCTCGCGGGTATCGAGGCCGGCGCGACGCAAATCCAGGGCACGATCAACGGTTACGGTGAGCGCACGGGCAACTGCAACCTCACCAGCGTGATTCCACTCCTGGCGTTGAAACTGGGTCGGAAGGTGCTCCCGCCGAAATCACTGGCGAGGCTGAAAGAGCTTTCCGAGTTTGTAGATGAAATTGCCAATGTCCGGCATGATCCACGGCAACCGTGGGTCGGGCAAACGGCGTTTGCCCACAAAGGCGGCATGCACGTGCACGCAATTGATCGCGTCGCGCGCAGTTACGAGCACGTCAACCCGGAAGCGATCGGGAACCAACGGCGCGTGCTGGTCAGCGACATGTCGGGCCGCACGAACATTTTGATGAAGGCGGCGGAACTCGGATTCAAATTGGCGCCTGACGCCCCCGAGACCAGAACCATTACCGCCGAAGTAAAGCGTTTGGAGGCGGAGGGCTATGAATATGAGGCCGCCGAAGGTTCGCTGGCGCTGCTCATCCGGAAAATCATTCGGCACCAGGAGCCGCCGTTTCACATTGAGAGCTACCATGTATCGATCCGGCGCGACCGCTCGATCCGGGTCTGCCAGGCGAGCGTGAAGGTGTTGGTGGACGGCGTCACGGAGCACACGATCGCGGAAGGGGACGGTCCGGTGAACGCGCTGGACCAGGCGCTGAGAAACGCTCTGGTCAAATTCTATCCTCAGCTCCGCAAAGTGCGCCTGGATGATTACAAGGTGCGCATTCTTGATTCACAGGCCGGCACCGGCGCCCGGACCCGGGTGTTGATTGAATCCACCGACGGCAAGGAGGAATGGGGCACCGTGGGCGTGCATGACAACATCATCGAAGCCAGCCTCCAGGCTTTGTCGGACAGCCTGGAATACAGGTTGACGAAGAAGTGAAGTCCAACCACGGATAGGGCGGGTTTTATGTCTGAATTGTCGAAAGCCTACGAACCACAGGCGGTTGAGGACAAGTGGTATGGTTTTTGGGAGCAGCAGGGCTGTTTTACGGCGGACCCTCAGGCAACCAAGGCGGCGTTCTCGATCGTTATCCCGCCGCCTAACGTCACCGGCATGCTCCACATGGGGCACGTGCTGAACACCACCATCCAGGACATCCTGGCCCGCAAGGCGCGCATGGACGGGAAGGAAGTGCTGTGGCTCCCGGGCACGGATCACGCGGGCATTGCAACCCAGGCCGTGGTGGAAAAGGCACTTCGGAAACAGGGCCTGATGAAGCACCGGGACGACCTCGGACGCGAGAAATTCCTCGAACACGTCTGGGCCTGGAAAGAAAAACACGGCGGCATCATCATTCAGCAGTTGAAGAAGCTCGGGTGCTCGTGCGACTGGTCGCGGGAGCGGTTTACGATGGACCCGGAATATTCGCGCTGCGTGCAGATGGTGTTTGTGGAGCTTTACCGAAAGGGGTTGATCTACCGGGGCAAGCGGATGGTCAACTGGGACCCCGCAGCCCGCACCGCTCTGTCGGATGAAGAAGTCGAGATGGTCGAGGAGAAGGGACACCTGTGGCACTTGAAATACCCCCTCCTGGACCAAAACGGCCAGCCCAAGGCGGGCGAGTTTGTGGTGGTAGCCACCACGCGGCCCGAAACGATGCTCGGCGACGAAGCGGTGGCGGTAAATCCGAACGACCCGCGCTACACTCGCCTGGTCGGCCGGCGTTGCCTGCTGCCGCTGCAGAATAAAGTTATCCCGGTGATTGCGGACGAGTTTGTTGATCCGAAGTTTGGCACGGGCTGCGTGAAAGTGACGCCTTCACACGATCCAAACGACTACGAAATGGCGGTCCGGCATAACCTGCCTTTTCCCGTGGTCATCGGGCCCGACGGAAGCATGACGAAAGAGGCCGGCGAAGATTTTGACGGCATGGACCGGATGGAGGCGCGGCAGGCGGTGATCGAGGAGCTAACCGAGCAACGGCTGCTACTTAAGACGGAAGATTACGTCCATAATGTTGGCTACAGCCAGCGGAGCCACGTGCCGGTGGAACCTTACTTGAGCGAGCAATGGTTCCTTAAGTATCCGAGCGCGGCGCTTTCAGCCAGCGCCGTCGAGGAGGGAAAGATCGCGTTTCATCCCGAACGCTGGACCAAGACCTACTCGCACTGGATGGGAAATCTGAGGGATTGGTGCATCAGCCGCCAGCTTTGGTGGGGGCACCGCGTGCCGGTGTGGTATTCAAAGAAGACGTCCGGTTCCGAGGCTGCCAAGGTCTGGTGTGATGTAAACCCTCCGCCCGATCCCGAAAACTGGCAGCAAGATCCTGACGTGCTCGACACGTGGTTCAGTTCCTGGCTGTGGCCTTTCGCGACGATGGGCTGGCCCGGCAGAACGGATACCCTCAAGAAGTTCTATCCGACCTCTGACCTCGTCACGGGTCCAGACATCATTTTCTTCTGGGTCGCGCGAATGATCATGGCCGGCTACGAATTCATGGGCGACCTGCCGTTCCGGAATGTCTATTTCACCGGCATCATTCGCGACAAACTGGGTCGCAAGATGAGCAAGAGCCTGGGCAACTCGCCCGACCCGCTTGAGCTCATTGCCAAGTACGGCGCTGATGCGCTGCGGTTCGGCACGATGCGGAGCGCGCCGCTCGGACAGGACGTGCTGTTCGACGAGAAAGACGTGGAGCTGGGCCGCAATTTCTGCAACAAGCTCTGGAACGCGTGCCGTTTTCGCCAACTGCAAGGGGGTGAGGTGCAGGGGGAGATCGCCCCCGCCTTGCTGAGCGGCTATGATAAATGGATCCTGCTCAAACTGGACCAGGCCATCCACGACATTACGGCCGCGTTTGCCGAATATAAGTTCAACGAAGCGACCCAGACCTTATACCGGTTCTTCTGGAGCGAATACTGCGACTGGTACGTGGAGGCTTCCAAGGCAGTCCTCACCCGACCCGTTGAAGCGCTACATCGTGAAAGCATTGAAACGGATAGGGGCGCCGCTTCAACCCACGAAATCGCCGCCCGGCGCGCGAACACGCTTGCGGTGCTGGATTTCGTGCTTTCCCACACTCTCCGCTTGTTTCATCCGTTTCTGCCGTTCATCACCGAGGAACTCTGGCAGGGCATGGGCTACAGCCGGGACATGCCGGAAAATCAGGGGGGCAAGACGATCATGTTCGCTCCCTGGCCAAAACCGCTCGAGGAGGATTTCCGGGGCCATTACGGGCTCGACGCCTGCGACGGGCGAAAGGTGGATGCCAAATTCGAGCTCGTCACGCAGGGCCGCAACCTTCGGCGCGAGGCCAACCTCCCCGCGAGCAAGAAAGTCAAATTTGTGCTGAAACCGGCCGGGGCGATCCCGGCGCACGACGTCGAGGTCCTGAGGCTGCTGTTGAATGCCGAGGCGGTGGACGTCGACCCTGATTTCCAGCCCGGCAAAGGTACCCCCGGCGTCCATTCCGAGATTGGCGATTTGTATTTGCCGCTCGAAGGCCTGGTCGATGTTGCTGCCGAAAAAGCGCGTCTCACGAAGGAACTGGAAAAAATCGAAGCCGAAATCGCGAAAGTTCAGCAGAAGCTCAACAACCCGAACTTCACGGGCAAAGCGCCTGCCCACGTGTTGCAGGAGCACCAGCAAAGGCTCGCGGAATGGCAGGCGAAGCGCGCCCGAGTGATCGAGGCACTAGACCGGCTGAAATGAGCAGGCGATTGTCCAGTTACCGGTTCATGCGGCTAACCCCTTGCGACCTGCCTCAAGAACCACGAACATGAAAACGATACGAGTGGCGGCGAGCGTGCTGGTCCTTTGCGTACTGGCCGGTGCCCGGGCCGTAGCCCAGCAGGATACGCTTTCGCGCGCAGACGAACTCGAACGGCAGGGTTCTTTCCAGGAGGCCGCGAAGACGCTATCAGCCGCACTGGAGTCCAACACCAACTCGCCCGCCCAGCGTAAACAACTAGAGTTCGAGCGTGATCGCCTGGAGCGCATCAGGAAGGACTTCCCCTGGACTCAAGAAGCCTTATTTGCCGAATTGAAGAAGAACGTGAGGGGACTTTCCAATGAGGAATTCGGGCGCTGGGTAAAGGAGGGACGGTTCGATAGCCGCGAGATCGACGGGACACGCCTTTTCATGGGGTCGAGTGTTGGGAATCTGTTTTGGCGTTATCCCGAACTATCGCCCCGGCGCATGCCGCCCAAAGACACCCGGGCCGTGGAGCGTCGATCGTGGGAGACCTGCGTTGCGATCAAACACGCTGCCATCACCGAGCGAAAACCGTATGTGTTACCAAAGCGGTTCCGGGTCGCGATGACCGTAACGGCAGAACCTAATGCCGCGCCCAACGGCGAGATCATCCGAGCCTGGCTCCCGATCCCTCGTGAATATCCCTTCCAGGGCGATTTTAGTTTATTAGCGACCTCCGCCCTTCTGAAACAAATGGACGCCAAAGACAGTGCCATCCGCAGCGCACTGCTCGAAAAACCCGCGGTGAAAGACAAGCCCACCAGTTTCAAAATCGACTACGAATACACCGCGCACGGCGTTTGGTTCAACGTGGACCCCACGCGGGTCCGGCCTTTTGACGGGCAGGACGCCACACTAAAGCAGTTCACGAGCGAAGCGCCGCACATCGTTTTTACACCGGAGATGCGCGCGCTTTCCGACCGGATCGCCGGAACGGAGTCCAATCTCTATCTCAAAGCGAAAAAGTTTCACGATTGGATCGCGGAGAACATCAAATACAGCTTTGCACTCGAATACTCGACGATGCGAAACATTGGCGAGTACTGCCGCAGCCACGGGTACGGCGACTGCGGGCAGGAAGCGCTATTGTTTATGACCCTGTGCCGGCTCAACGGCATCCCCGCCCGCTGGCAATCGGGCTGGAATACGTTTCCAGGGGCAAAGTCCATCCACGACTGGGCTGAAATATACGTCGCGCCTTACGGCTGGATCCCGGTTGATCCTTACATGGGCATTTTTGCGATGCGCTACGCGACCAGCCTGACGCCGGCGCAGCGCCGGGAGATCCGTGATTTTTACTTCGGAGGCCTGGACCAATACAGAATGATCGCCAACAGCGATCACAACCAGAGGTTGAATCCTCCCAAAGAATCGATGCGATCGGATAACGTCGACTTCCAAAGGGGCGAGCTTGAATGGGGCAACCACAACATCTACCTGGACGAGTATTCCTATCAGCTCGAAGTGCGGGAGATGAAGCCCAATCCCGCGAGGATCGAGTAAGCCGGGCAGCCGATGGCGCCTATGACCAAACGAAACGCCAACGCCAACATGCTGCGGCTCGCCCAAAAGGTGGCCGTGGCCGCCGCCCGTTCCGTCGGCGCGCTGATGCGGCGGCAACTCCACTCGCGAAAACGGGCCAACGAGACCAGCCAATACGACATCAAGCTCGAGTTAGACGTCCGCTGCCAGAAGCTCATTGAAAGAACGCTCCGCAAGGCGCTGCCACTGGCGGCGCTGCTCGGCGAAGAGGGTGAGACGGGTGATCCGAATGCCGCCTATCGGTGGGTGGTTGATCCCATCGATGGCACAGTCAATTTTGCCTACACTATTCCCCATGCCTGCGTGTCGATTGCCTTGCAGCGGCGATGCGATCGGAAAACGCGGACGGCGTACGAAGACGGCTATGACACGGTGGTAGGCGTGGTTTACGACCCCTTTGTCGGCGAACTGTGGACAGCGATCCGGGGTGGCCCGGCCCGGCTTAACGGACGGGTCGTGCGCGCAAGCAAGCGGCGGCGTTTGGACGAAGCGGTTATCTCGATTGGGTTTGCGAAGAGCCGCGAGAGCCTGAAGGCGACCCTGCCCTATTTCCTCGATATTGTGCACCGGGTCCGCAAGCTGCGCACCATGGGCTCGGCGGCGCTCGCCCTCACCTACGTGGCGACAGGACGTTTCGATGCCTATATCGAACGCGGCATCCGGTTGTGGGATATTGCCGCCGGCGGCCTCATCCTTGAATGCGCCGGCGGCTCGTTCCGGCACGAAGCCGTCGCCGGCCAACACGCCTACCGGATGCTCTCGACCAACAAGGCGCTCGCCAATGTGCTGCGCATGCCAAACTGAAAAGCCTCCAGGGTCCCCTCGCGGCAAAAGCGCTACGGCGACAGAGTGAACGTCCCCGAGACCGAAGATGAGAAGGGCGAAGTATAGGCCGTGCCACTGAATTTGCCGGCGGTGTTGCTGTTGAAGTCCAGTTCCAGCGTCATCGGGACAAGGTCCGAATAGTAGATGGGCCAGAGGTAGCCGCGGTAAGGTTCCTGGCTCCAGTCGTAGCTTGTCACCGTGCCGGTTGGCCCTGGCGGGTAGGTGTAGGTGCCTCCGCCATTGGCATCAAAGACCAAGGTGATGACCCCGGCGCCGCCGTCAAAAGTAAGCACGACGGTGCGGGAATAGAGGGACCGAGGTGCGAATGTTGAAGAGGGATATTGGATTTGTGCAAAGCGGTAAAAGCCCTGGTTCGCGTTCTTGGTCCGGTAAAGCGTGTTGGTGCCGCCGAAAGTGACTTCGATCCCGAGGAATTCGGGCGACCACGTCGCCAGGTTGGTCGAGGAATAGAGCCGGTTATCGGCGAATTGACGATTGGTGAAAGACAGGCTGACGAAACCTGGAGCGTTAGTGAGTTTCAGCCCCGGGTTGCCGACCACCGGCAGGTTTTGCGCGCCAACGTCAAATGCCGCCGCCGCAGCACCGACGCGGCGAATCGACACCTTTTGGATCACAACGTTGGTGAGCGGTTTGCTGTCCGTATTCGTCGCCACCTGGCTGATGGCAATCACGACGTTTGTGCCCGAGACCAGCCACCCAAAAATCGTGTGCACGTCGTTAAGCCAGGTCGTCGCCGCCACGGTGATGAAAAACTGCGAACCGTTGGATTTAGGCCCTGAGTTGGCCATCGCCAGCACTCCCGGCCCGGAAAACCGCAATGATGGGGTGAACTCATCGGGAAAGGCATAACCCGGCCCATCGGAACCCTGGCCATTGGGAGATCCGCTCTGGATCATAAACCCCGAGATCACCCGGTGAAACAAGAGACCGTCGTAAAAAGCAATGTTACGCACTGTGCCGGTTGGCAGGTCCAGCCACCCCCGCTGGCCCGTCGCCAGCCCGATGAAGTTGGCGACGGCCTTCGGCGCATTCGTATAGTCCAACTGGCAGGTGAAATTTCCCAGGCTGCTGGTGAAGTCGGCGAAAATCCCGTTCTGCGCCACGGCGCTGGACACAAAAAAAAGGAGCCCGACGAAAGGAGCGAAGGTTCGATACTCGCGAGTGTGAACTGGGTATTGCATGGTACGTGCCGTCGGTTGTCGCGGTATTCAACATCCCAAAGACGGCTGCTTATTCAAGAATTTACTGAGGCATCGCCTTCTTCAGAGCCGACAACGCGCGCGCGCGATGACTCAGCCGGTTCTTAATGGCTTCGCTTAGCTCTCCGAACGTCTGGTCATAACCTTCCGGAACAAACAGGGGATCGTAACCGAAACCTCCCCTGCCCTTCGGGTCGGTGATGATTCGGCCCTCGCAGACACCCTCGAACAGTCGTGTCTGTAACTCGGCCTCATCCGCATAACACACCGGGGAGGCGGTCGCTGGTTGGATCGAACTCACGGGCACGAGCGCGATGACACACTTGAACCTGGCGGTTCGCCGTTTGGCGGGAACCTCCCTTAACAAGCGCAGCAGCTTTGTGTTGTTCTCGGCAGTGGATGAATTCCCGGCAGCGCCGGAATCCAGGGCTGCGAACCGGGCCGAGTGGACTCCCGGCGCGCCGCCCAGCGCATCCACTTCCAGCCCGGAGTCGTCCGCCAACACCCACCGCTCTTCGTTGTGCGCTCTGCATTCCGCGCTTTGCACCATGCATTCTGCATCCTGCGTTTCCGCGAGCCATAAGGCCAAAGCCACCGCTTTCTTCGTCGCGTTGCCGCCAAACGTGGGCGCGTCCTCAATCACCTCGGGCGCTCCGGGAAAATCGGTGAGTGTAAGATAGCGAAATCCTTCGCCAAGAATGGCGCGGATTTCGCCCACCTTATGCGCGTTGCGCGTGGCGATCACCAGAGTCTTCATTTGCGGCCCGCACAATAGCAGGACATCCGCCGCTGCGCAAAATCACTGCGAAGAGGTGGAAATCCGCCGCGCGGCGGTGCGTGGGCGGGCGCTGGGAATGCAGGCACGCTCAGTTTTTGGACGGGTGCGGTCGAAGTTCCCCCTCACCCCGGCCCTCTCCCCGAGGAGAGGGGGGAACCTTTCGCCGCCCGCTCGTAAATGCGACGCGCCTGAGGACTTCAAAAGGCGGCCTGCGGAACTCCCTCTCCTCGGGGAGAGAGCCGGGGTGAGGGGGAATTTGCCGTCCGGATTCCTAATGAGCGAGAATTTGTCGTTCGGGTTCATGAGGAGGGGAATCTGACTACGCCACCGAGCGGCTCCAAAAAATAAGCTGCTCACACCGCCGTGGCCTCGTAGTACTCCGCGGGAAACTCGGGCATTGTCTCAGGCGGCTGTTTCCGCAATAGTTGCGGGCTTATGGCAGCAGGACGCAGGCAGTATCCGTTTCACCTGATCGAACCCAAATGGCAGCATCGCTGGGACGAACAACAGGCGTTTCGTGCCTGGAACCCGGGCGAGGCGGTGCCGGCGGACCATCCTTTCGCCGAACGGCACGGGCAGACCGAGCCGGGTTTGCTGCCCAAGTTTTACATCCTGGATATGTTCCCCTACCCCTCCGGGGCCGGACTGCACGTGGGCCATCCGGAGGGTTACACCGCCACGGACATCCTGGCTCGGTACAAACGGGCGCAAGGGCTGCACGTCCTGCACCCGATGGGTTGGGATGCTTTTGGGCTCCCTGCCGAACAATACGCGATCAAAACCGGGCGGCATCCGAGAAGAACGACGGAGCAGAACGTCGCGACCTTTAAACGCCAGATCAAAGCACTCGGTTTCAGTTACGATTGGAGCCGGGAAGTCGACACCACCGACCCGGAGTATTTCAAGTGGACACAATGGATTTTTCTGAAGCTATACAACTCGTGGTTCAACCCGCGGACGAATAAAGCGGAGCCGATTGAAACACTTCCTTATCCCCCGGAGCTGGAGCCCACTCACGCCGAGCACACTCCGCCAGACCTCGAAAGCAAACGCCGGGCCTACCGGGATTCGAAGCGGCTGGCCTACGTCACCGAAGCCCCGGTCTGGTGGTGCGAAAAGCTCGGCACCGTCCTGGCCAACGAAGAAGTGGTCGACGGCAAAAGCGAAGTTGGCGGGTTTCCGGTGATACGGAAGCCAATGCGTCAGTGGATGCTGCGGATCACGAATTACGCCGAACGCCTGCTCAATGACCTTGAGACGATCGATTGGAGCAACTCCCTCAAGGAGATGCAGCGAAACTGGATCGGGCGCAGCGACGGGGCGGAGGTGGATTTCGAAGTGGCAGATTGCAGATTTGAGGCTTCCGATTCCCGGAAGCCCATTCGAGTGTTCACGACCCGCCCGGATACGTTGTTTGGTGCTACTTACATGGTGCTTTCGCCGGAGCACAGGCTGCTCGACCTAATCACCACGCCGGCCCAACGCGCCGCGGTTGAGGCTTACAAAGCCGAGGTTGCCAAGAAGTCGGATCTCGAACGCACGGAACTCGCCAAGGAAAAAACCGGTGTATTCACCGGCGCCAATGCGATTAACCCGGTTACAGGCGGCAAAATCCCAATCTGGATCGCGGATTATGTGCTCATCAGCTATGGCACCGGCGCGATCATGGCGGTTCCGGGACATGACACCCGCGACTTCGAGTTCGCCACCAAGTTCAACCTGCCCATCGTCCAGGTAGTCCAACCGCCGGACGGCAAGGACTGGCGGGGTTTTGTGGACGACGGCGTCGCTGTCAATTCAGCAAATACCGAGATCACGATAAATGGACTGCCCACGCCAGCGGCAAAAGCGAAAATCACCACCTGGCTTGAAAAGAAGGGGCTCGGCACCAAGACCGTGAACTACAAGCTCCGCGACTGGCTCTTCAGCCGCCAACGTTACTGGGGCGAACCTTTCCCGGTGGTCTGGCGCAATGGCGCCGACGGAACCGTTTACCACGAGGCGCTGCCGGAGTCGGCGCTGCCGCTGTTGCCGCCGAAGCTCGATGACTACAAACCGACTCCTGACGGCCAGCCGCCGCTGGCCCGGGCCACAGAATGGCTGACGCTCCCCGATGGCGCGAAACGCGAAACCAACACCATGCCGCAGTGGGCGGGCAGTTGTTGGTACTACCTCCGGTACCTCGACGCTAGGAACGGCGCGACGTTTGTGGGCAAAGAAGCCGAGAACTATTGGATGGGGGGAGGCGGAAGGTCAAAGTTGCAGGTTTCAGGTTCCAGGTCCCAAGTTGAAGGTTCAAAGGCTCAGTCTGGGGGTTCGGGGGGCTTCCAGCCGACGCCGGGAGTGGATCTGTACGTTGGAGGAACCGAGCACGCTGTGTTACACCTTCTTTACGCGCGGTTTTGGCACAAAGTCCTGTTTGACCTTGGCTATGTGTCGACCCCGGAACCGTTTTACCGGCTCGTAAACCAGGGGCTAATCCTGGGCGAGGACGGGCAAAAGATGTCCAAGTCGCGCGGCAATGTCATCAACCCTGACGATATCCTGAAAGAATACGGGGCCGATGCGTTCCGGCTGTGTGAGATGTTCATGGGCCCGCTGGAAATGACGAAGCCCTGGAGCACCAAAGGAGTTGAGGGGGTCTATCGGTTCCTGGGCCGGGTGTGGCGGCTCTTCGTGGACGAGCAGAGCGAGACGGAGTTCGAGCAGAACTCGACAGCTGATCCGGATCGCAGCCCTGAATTTCTTGAGAAACTGCAGATCAGCGGTACGATCAAGGATGTTGACCCGACCCCCGCGCAGCTCAAAGCGCTCCACGCAGCGATTAAGAAGGTCACCGAGGACCTCGATGGTCTGCGCTTCAACACGGGCATTTCCGCGCTCATGGTGTTTATCAACGAGGCGATGACGTGGAATACAAAACCCGCCGCGATCCTAAAGAGCTTCCTGACCCTGCTTCAGCCGTTTTCTCCCCATCTCGCCGAAGAGCTCTGGTCCAAACTCCATTCGGCGCTCGGCGCCAAGTCGCCTGCGCTCGCCTATGTCCCGTGGCCGCAGTTCGACACGTTGTTGCTGGTGGAAGACACGCTGGAGATCCCCGTTCAAGTCAACGGCAAGCTGCGGGATGTGATCCGGGTCCCCGCTGGCGCCACAAAGACCGAACTCGAGGCAGCCGCCCTCGAGGCTGAAAAAGCCCAACCGTTCCTCACAGGCAAAGCGGTGAAGAAGATCATCGTCGTGCCGAAGAAGTTGGTGAACATCGTGGTGGCATGAGCGGCCATTCCAGCGGAAGGCAGGAGCTGAGCCCTGACGGACTGCGACGATGAACCGGCACCCTCGGATGATCACGGCCTGGGTAATCGCAGGGATGACCATCATAGCCCTTCCGCTCACAGCGGCCCAACTACTTCGCCCCCCGGCTGTCCCGCTGGTCATGCACGACCCGTATTTCAGCATCTGGTCCCCTGCGGACAAGCTCACGGACGCCGATACAATGCACTGGACCGGAAAACCACATCGTCTTTCCAGTCTTGTGCGCATCGACGGCAAAGCCTTCCGCCTGCTGGGGAAGGAGCCCGCCGAACTGCCGCCGATCGGCCAAAACGGAGTTGACGTGCTGCCGACACGCACTATTTGCACGTTCGCCAACTCCGAGGTTCAGATTGCGCTCACTTTCATGACGCCCGCTCTTCCAGGCGATTTGGACGTCTGCTCGCGGCCCGTTACTTACGTTGCCTGGGAAACAGCGAGCATGGATGGCAAGGCGCACTCGGTGCAGGTCTACTTTGATGCTTCGTTCGAAATTTGCGTGAACGACGAGAGCCAAAAGGTGGACTGGAAACGGGTGAGCCTTGCTGGGCTGAATGTCCTCTCAGTCGGTTCACGTGACCAACCGCTGCTTCAAAAGAAAGGCGACGACCTGCGCATCGACTGGGGTTACTTCTATGTGGCATCGCCTACGAATGCCGCGATAACTTGCGACTTCAGGCCGCTGAGCTTTTCCAGACAAGCTTTTCTCCAAACCGGATCCGTCCGTGCAGGCATTGTGGATTGGTTTGGCACCAATGTCGTTCGGGAGTGGGGATCGGCCTGGAGCTTTGATGTGGGAAAAGTTTCAGGTAAAGCGGCTTCCTGCTGGCTCATGCTCGCTTACGATGATGAGTTCTCAATCAAGTACTTCAGCCAAAGGCTCCGCCCCTACTGGCGGCGCAAGGGAGACGATGCGGGCGCGCTGCTAAGCAAAGCGGCGGCCGATTACGAGTCCCTCAAAAAACGCTGCGCCGAATTCGACGACTCGCTCATGTCCGACCTTGCCAAAGTCGGCGGGGAGAAGTACGCCGCGTTGTGTGCTCTGGCCTACCGGCAAACCCTCGCCGGAAACAAAATCGTCGCCGACACCAATGGCCAACCGCTCATTTTCCCCAAGGAAAACTTCAGCAACGGTTGCATCGGCACGGTGGATGTGCTTTTTCCACAGTCGCCGTTTTTCCTGGCGCTAAGCACGGCGCTGACCAAGGCGATGCTCGTGCCGATTCTCGACTATGCCGGTTCGACGCGTTGGAAGTTCGCTTACGCGCCGCATGACCTCGGGACATACCCCTACGCCACCGGCCAGGTCTACGGCGGCGGTGAACAGACCGACGACAACCAAATGCCCGTCGAGGAGAGTGGGAATATGCTCATCATGCTCGCGGCGCTGGCCCGGAGTGAAGGCAACGCCGATTTCGCTGCGGGGCACTGGCCGCTGCTGAATAAGTGGGCTGATTACTGTGTGAAAGAGGGGCTCGATCCGGCGAACCAGCTTTGCTCTGCGGACATGTTCGGGCATCTGCCTCGCTGCGCGAATCTTGGGCTTAAGGCCGTCATCGGCATCGGTTGCTATGCTCAACTCTGCGAGATGGCCGGAAAACAACAACCAGCGGAGAAGTATCTCGGCATCGCTCGCGATTACGCCCGGAAATGGCAGGAGCTGGCCAAAGACGATGGGCACTCCAGGCTCGCTTACCACCTGCCCGGCACCTGGGGAATGAAGCACAACCTAATCTGGGACCGCGTGCTGGGGCTCAACCTGTTTCCAGCCACGGTCGGAGATGCCGAGATCGCCTGGTATCGCCAAGTCCAAAAACCTTTTGGCCTGCCGGTCGACAACCGCACGGACACGAGCCTCATTGATTGGGCGATGTGGAGCATAGCGCTCGCCCGGAACGACTCCGATTTTCAAGCGCTGCTGGAACCGTTGTTCCGCTACGCTAATGAAACGCCTTCCCGCGTGCCACTTTCGGACTGGTTCTTTACGACAGACGCTAAACAGAAAGGTTTCCAGGCGCGGCCGGTCGTGGGCGGCCTGTTCATCAAGATGATTGCCAACCAGTCTATGTGGAAAAAATGGGTGAAGCGTGGATCCAATGCCACTGGCCCGTGGGCCCCCATTCCCGTTGCTCCCCCGCCCACGGAAATCGTACTGACAGCTCGGAAAGGCCCGGTGAACTGGCGGTATTCGCTGGAACAGCCGCCCGCGGACTGGTTCAAGCCTGAATTCAACGATGCCGCCTGGTCGAATGGCCCGGCCGCGTTTGGCACCAAGGGCACGCCGGGAGCACCGATTCGCACCGATTGGCACACCAAAGAAATCTGGCTTCGGCGGGAGTTCGTGCATCCGGACTGGCCGCTGAAGAATCCCCGCCTCCTGGTGATTTACGACGAAGACCCCGAGTTCTATCTTAACGGCGTACTGGCGGCAAAAAGAACCGGCTGGATCACGAGCTACGACGAAGTGGCGGTTGCCCCTGCCGCGCTCGCGACACTAAAGCCGGGCACAAATGTTTTAGCTGTTCGGGCCAGCCAAACCTGGGGTGGCCAGGCGATTGACGCCGGACTCGTGGACGACAACCTGTTCACTGGTTTGCGCCAACTCATGGACACGCCCTTGCGCGACCCCTCTATCTGCCGTGGTCCTGATGGCGCGTGGTATCTCACCGGCACCATCGAGCCTTTCTGGGGGTACAATGAGGGGATTAAGATCTGGAAGTCCCAAACTCTGGATTCGAAGAACTGGGAACCTCTCGGCATGGTCTGGCGATACGGACAAAGCCCCTGGCATAAGAAATACCTGGACGTGAAGAAGCCTCTCTGGGCGCCGGAGATCCACTTCCTGAAAAACACCTACTGGCTGACCTATAGCATGCCCGGCTGGGACGGCACGGGGAAGACTTCGGGCTCAGGCCTCCTCAAGAGCACGTCCGGAAGGCCAGAAGGGCCGTATGAAGACGTGCAGCCTGGAGAGCGACTCGGTGACGAAATCGACGCCTCGCTCTTTCAGGACGATGACGGTGCGGTGTATCTTCTTTGGCACAGCGGCAAAATCGCGCGGATGAAAGCCGATATGAGCGGCCTGGCAGAGCCGTGCCGCTGGCTGAGAACAACCACTTCCGATCCTGACCCGAAGCACCATTCGAGTCTGTGCCGCGGCATTTTCGGTCCCGACTCGTACGATCATGTCGGTTACGAAGGGATGTTCATGTTAAAAAACCAGGGACTGTACTATCTCTGCTGTTCGGAGAATTTTGAAGGCCGATACAGTTGTGCGGTGGCCACGGCGACGAACATTTACGGCCCATACGGTTCCCGCTACGAAGCGCTTCCCCACGCCGGGCACAATGTTATCTTGAAGGATGACCAGGGGAACTGGTGGTCAACAATTTTCGGCAGCGACCCCGAAGCGCCGTTGCGCGAACGCCCCGGCCTGGTCGCGGTCCGTTTCGAGGCAGACGGACGGCTGACCCTGAAGTAAGGGTGGAAGGGACGTCAGATCTGCGTTGTGGAATGGGGTCGCTAATGGTAGTATGGCGTGCGTGAATCGGTTGACGAGGCAGGAGCAGTTGGTGCTGTGCATAGTAGTTGGCCTGCTGTTGATCGGAGGGGCCGTGAAAGTGTATCGCAGCGGCAATCCGTCGGTGCAAAGCACTTCAGCTATAAAACCTTAAAATGCAGGAAGTCAGTTTCGAAGAAGCACTGGATTTGATTCGGCAGAAAGATCCGCGATACGCGCGGGAGGCGTATTTTTTCGTGCGGGAGGCGTTGGACTATACGCAAAAGCATATCGCCAAGGGCGAGCACGGGACGATTAGGCACGTGACGGGGCAGGAATTGCTGGCGGGCATCCGTGAGTATGCGCTGGCGCAATTTGGCCCTATGGCGATGTTCGTCCTTGAAGAATGGGGCATTCACACGTGCGCGGATTTTGGCGAAATTGTCTTCAACATGGTGGAGATCGGATTACTCGCGAAGAAGGAGAAAGATAGCCGAGCGGATTTTGCGAACGGCTACGAGTTTTCCGAAGCCTTTCGGAGGCCTTTTCTTCCCTCCGGTGCCTCGCACTGCCGCCAAAACACCACGCCTGCGCCGTCGTCCGGGAATTGAGCGGAAAGCTTTGGCCCACCATGCCTGAAAGAACCGCCGACGCCGCCCCGACGCCAATCGCACCCATGCCGGACGGCGTGCGGTTCACCACCCTGGAGAATGGTTTAACGATTATCGTGCGCGAGGATCATAGCGCGCCGGTCGTGTCGGCCCAGGCCTGGTGCATGGCGGGCAGCGTTCACGAGGGAAAATGGCTCGGAGCCGGGATGTCGCACGTGCTCGAGCACATGCTGTTCAAAGGCACGACCACCCGGGCGGGGAGCCGAATTGACCAGGAGGTGCAGGAAGCCGGAGGCTATATGAACGCCTACACCTCGTTTGATCGCACTGTCTATCATATCGACGTCCCCAATACCGGCGCCCGGGTGGCCATCGACATTCTGTGCGATATCATGCAGCATGCGACGCTGCCGGCCGAGGAGATGGAAAAGGAGAAACAAGTCATCGTCCGCGAAATGGACATGAACACAGACGATCCGAGCCGCCGCGCCAGCCGCCGCTTGTTTGAAACGGCCTACGTCAGGAGCCCCTACCGTTTGACCGTGATTGGTTACCCGGACATTTTCAGCGAACTGAAGCGGGAAGACATTGTCGATTACTACCAGCAGAAATACGCACCGAATAACGTATTCTACGTCATCGTCGGCGATGTTCAGCACGACCTCGTGGTTGAGCAGATCCGTGCTGCTTACGCCGCCACGAAGGCAAAACCGCTGCCGCCAGTGGTTCTGCCAGCCGAACCAAAACAGACGGCAAAGCGCATTGTGACCGAGGAAGCGCCAATTGAGCTGGGCTACTTTCACCTTGCCTGGCACATACCTGAATTGAGCCACCCGGACGTGCCCGTGCTGGACGTGCTGGCGGCGTTGCTGGGCAACGGTCGCAGTTCGCGCCTCTACCAGCAGGTACGGGAGAACGCCGGGCTGGTCCATAGCGTCGATGCGTGGACCTATAGCCCTGGCGCGCCCGGCCTGTTCGGAATAAGCGGAGCTGTCGATCCGGACAAGTACCTCCCGGCTGCGCAAGCGATAGCGGCAGAAGTCGCGAAGATGCAGCGAACACCCGTTTCGGATCAAGAGCTCGGGAAAGCGGTGAAGCAGTTTGTGTCGGGCACACTGGCGACGCGCAAGACGATGCAGGGGCAGGCGCAGGACCTGGGCGCAAACTGGCTTGCCGCCAACGACCTGAACTTTTCCGAACGGTACCTCCAACAGGTCAGAAAGGTGACGCCCCAGGATCTGCAGCGCGTCGCCTGCCAATACTTGACCGAGGAGAACGCAACGACCTACGCGCTGCTGCCCACGGGCAGCTCGCCGAAACCGGTTGCCGAGCACGTGACCTCGCGAGAATTTCCGATCCAAAAATTTGAACTGCCCAACGGCCTGCGATTGCTGGTTAAGGAAGACCATCGGCTGCCGTTCGTCGAATTTCGCGCCGTGTTCCAGGGCGGCCTGCTGGCCGAGACCGCCGGCAACAACGGGATCACCCAGCTCATGAGCAAGATGATGCTGAAAGGCACTTCGACGCGATCGGCTGAAGACATCGCCCGCGAAATAGAGTCAGTGGGAGGCAGCATCGACAGCTACGGGGGCAACAACAGTTTCGGCGTCAACGCCGAGGTGATGAGCGGCGACTTTCAGACGGGCCTGGACCTTGTCCGAGACGTCTTGTGCGACCCGAGCTTTCCCGCTGAAAAACTTGAGCGGGAGCGTGAGGTCCAGTTGGCCGGCATTCGCGCTCAGAAGGACCACTTGCTGCAGAGCGCCGCCCGCGCCATGCGGGGCGCGCTGTTCGGCAATAGCGGTTACGGGCTGGACGTGCTTGGCACCGAAGAAAGCGTCCAAAAGATTCGCGTCGCTGACTTGCAGGCTCTTCAACGGGAGCTAGCGGTGCCGAACAATTGCGTGCTGGCGATCTACGGCGATGTCGATCCCCACTCGACGCGCTCCGCGGTCGAAACCGCTCTCGGCCCGTGGGCAAAAACAGGCTCACAGCCTGACTTCCGCAACACTGCCACGCAGCACCAAGCGGCGGCAAAACACGTTACTGAGATCCGGGACAAGAAACAGGCCGTGATAGTGATCGGTTTTCCAGCTACGACCTTGCATAGTCCAGACCGGCACGCGCTGGAGTTGCTGTCGGAAGCGTGCAGCGATATGGGGTCGCGGTTGTTTCTTCGTATCCGCGAGCAGCTCGGGCTGGCATATTTTGTCGGCGCCCAAAATTTCCTCGGCCTCGCGCCCGGCTATTTCGCGTTCTACGTTGGCACCATGCCGGAGAAGGCTGAGTTGGTTGAGAAGGAACTGCTGGCTGAAGCGGACTTGCTGCGCCGCGAGGGCCTTACTGAAGGGGAGCTGAAGCGCGCTCAGGCAAAGGTCATCGGACAGCGGAAGATCGCCCGACAGGAACTGGGCGGATTCGCGATGACAACCGCGCTCGACGAGCTGTACGGGCTGGGTTATGCGCATACCGATACCGAAGACGCCGCTTACGAAGCGGTGACTTTGGAGGAGATCAAAGCAGTGGCCCAGAGGTATCTCTTGCCGCAGTCTTTTGTCGTCGCGACCGTCCGACCAGACCATCAGCCCGCGTAGCCCGAATATTTCCCAGCGACTGTAGGCGCCGACGTAAGGCGAAAACAACCGAGTCTGCCAGCGTTTCGCCT
>DATDCV010000225.1:0-8245 GCA_036524155.1 Verrucomicrobiia bacterium | reverse complement strand
AACCTCGTCCAGGAGCAGCCCGTCACCACCTGGCTCCAAACCTCCGGCGGCCAGCTCTGCTCCGAGTTCCAGGGCCTCACCCCCGCGCCGGTCATCAACTGCCGCTTCACCCAGTTCTCGATTGCCGGACAAGCCGGGCCGCATTTTAATGCCCCGGCCAATACCGGCCCTTTCAACTTCACCGACTGCGAGTTCCACGGCGGCAAACTCCTTTCGGCGGGGCCGACCGTCAACCTCACCAACTGTCTGCTGGAGCGCGTTTATACGGATCTCGAACCGAAGGACAGCCCGACCACGACCTACATGCGCAACTGCCTCGTCTTGGGCGGGGCCTTCACCTTCGCTCCAACCAATTCCTTCGTGCAGGACAATTTCTTCGACAAGGTGAGCATCACCAATTGGAATGGGTACACAGGGACCAACGCTTATTATTCGCAAGCATCGCCTTACCGCCGCCTGCAGCCCACCCGCTCAGACGACATCGTCCTAACGGCTTCCCCGTCCTATCAAGCCGGTCCCTTGGGCAACTACTACCTCCTGAGCAGCAGCACGCTCATCAACGCCGGCTTCGGCGGCACCACCGCCAACCAGGTCGGCCTGTATCACTACACTGTGACGACCAACATTGTCTCCGGCGCCCAGATCAAGGAAACCAACAGCATCGTCGATGCGATTTTTCACTATGTGGCCACCGATACCAATGGCGTGCCTATAGACACCGATGGCGATGGATTGCCAGATTACCTAGAGGACACCAACGGAAATAGCACCTACCAGCCCACTATCGACGTCTGCAACTGGGAATCGCCAGATACAGATGGAGATGGCGCAAATGATTATATAGAGCTGAGTCAAGGACGTAATCCAAAAGTATCAGGGACCCAGGCAGACACTGGAAACGCTATTCGCCTGAATGTATTCACCCCATTAAAATAGTCTCCCGCATCAGGTTTTGTTCGGCACCCGACCATTAACCGCAGACCGTCAAGAACAGAGTAATAACCCATGAAAATCATTAATCTCTTGCTCCTCAGCGCCGTCACTTCGGCCGGTTTGCGCAGTGTGTCCGGTCAACAATCGTCTGACTTTACGTTTACCTTGGAAGCGAGGAGTCAACTCAACACAGCTACAAAGTGCGGGGAGCTGCCATCCTTCAAAGCGTGCCCGCCGCTTCAGAAATGCTACACTAACCTATATATCTCCGATGAGATTCCTGACATCCTCTTCTCAGCTTCCAGTAATTGTTCAGACCCGTACTGGAGAGGGAGCTATTCAAACTACCTATATAGAACCTATTCGGGGAACTGTAACGTAACTGATTTCTACCAGGGCGGGTACAACTGGAACAGGATGGGCGGCGACAGCGGATACGGTGTCTGCGACTGGGATGGATCATGGTGGGTCTATAACTACGATCCACCATTGCACACAAATGAAATTGCGTACCTTCCGTACGTATGGTTTTGGGTGCACTGCGCCGGAGACAATTACAATTTTTGGTCGCGCGGCGATGCATCTGAATCTTGGTCCTCCCCTTGGGAATGGGGCAGAACAACCGTTTTCACGAACTGCACCCTCGGACCCTGCGGGTACGACTACGTTGCGGGGACGAGCGTTACGTACATGCTTTGGACCAACGAGTTCACTACGTTAACCCTCATTACCTCGTGGCTGCAAACGAGCCCGACAAACGAATGGTTGCCCTGCGGAAAGGAATCGCCTCATGGTTGGCTCTGGCTTACTGAAGATGAGATGACGGGAGCCCGCGAAATGGTGGAGATTCGGTTCAAAGTGGACAGTGTGCCGCCCAATCAGCCGTTTCAGATCGATTACCTGTTGTGCCGACAATGGCTCTCCAATGACGTGCCGGTAGTTACGAAGACCAAAAAGAATGTCCGGGGGACCGGGACCGGCGGGACTCAGTACATTTCGGTCGATCTGGCAGCGCCTTACTCCACCACTAGCACGAACGGCTGCCTGTACTATCACGGTGAAACCAACTGGATCGAAGTCCAATGCGCCGCTTCTGGATGCGCCGGTTGCAGCCAGACTCCCGGCGCCGCCAACGTCGCATTGACCGACGGCGGCATCAGCATTCAAGCCGAGCTCGGCCCCGCAGCTTACGGTGTCGGAAGTAGCGCTATGCGGCTCACTGCTTCGTCTCCCTCACCCGCGCTCACCACCCCTGCTGCCCTCGAACTTTCAGGCGATTTGACTGGCGCTGACGTCATCCGCGCCAATGGCGCTCTCCGCCAGGTGAGGAACGCAGGTTCTCTTTGCCTCGCCGACATCCAAACCCAGGGCGCAACGTCCTTCACAATCGCCTTCTATGATCAGTTTGGCCCGCTTACCGGCGGACTCTACGATCTTTCAGGCCAGAACCCTATCTCAACAACGGCCGTTGCGCAAGGGTCCTCCACTAACCAGGTTGTGGTCACAATCAGCAACGGCAACACGAGGCAGTACATTTACGATTGGTCTGCCGCTGATCAAGGGTGGATCCTGACCTCTGGAAACGGCCTGCGCAAAGAAAGTCGCATCTGGAACCCGACGCTGCTCGTGCGCACCAATACGATCAGAGACTCGCTCAACAATATCATCCATCAAGAGGTAAAGTACTACACCGACCTGGCCAACTACGGCCGCGTGCTCACCAAGCAAGTCGTCGGCCCCTCTGGACCGGCCCTAACAACGCAGTACTTTTACTACGATAACCAGGCGGCTGATGGCACAAACTATGGCAACCTTAAAATGGTCGTCCAACCCAGCGGATTTTGGCAGCGATACGAATACGACACCCAAAACCGAGTGCTGAAGGAGATCTCCCAGTTTCTGAACGCCGCTACTAATGCACCGGAAAACCAATGCCGGGTCGTCCAATACGACTACACCCCCCTTGACGGAACGAACGATTCCGAAACGCGCATCGAGAAACTGCTGGGCGTCGAGGTGGCGCGCGAGTACAGTCTGAACTACCCATCTGGAAACCGCACCGCTCGCTGCTCCACACCTGGCGCAAGCTGGACCAACAGTGGCAATCTCGTCACCACGACAACTTACGTTGCCGATGACCCGTCGTTCGCAGGCTACCCAAAGTCTACCGTAAACCCCGACGGTACTTTGCAGATCTATTCCTACGCGTATTTACCTGACGGGCGTAAGAGGACCGCGGTTTCAACCGGCGCGCCTGACAGTACCTGGACAACCGTTACGAACGGAACAAAAGTCATCAGCGATGTGGACTCGAAAGGCCAGGTGTATATTCCGCAAACTTGTGATATAGCGCTAGGAAGCCAGTTA
The DNA here is from genome assembly GCA_036524155.1 of Verrucomicrobiia bacterium. Lineage (GTDB taxonomy): Bacteria > Verrucomicrobiota > Verrucomicrobiia > Limisphaerales > UBA8199 > DATDCV01. The sequence goes on along the minus strand of DATDCV010000225.1, from coordinate 4,945 downwards.
GGCCAGGATTACCCTGTCAATGCCGACACCCAGTGGGCCTTTGACTCACTCGGGCGACGCTACGTCACGTGGTTCACAGACGGGACTCTGGAGCAAATAAACTACGGCTGCTGCGGCATCGAAAGCGTCATCAACAGAGACGGAAGCACTACCACTCACGTGTACGACGGACTGAACCGGGATGTCGGCACTCTGCGCAACGGGATTACCACCAGCAACGTGCTGGATGCCGCCGGGAATGTCTTGGCCACGATCCGTGTGGGCACGGACGGCAAGGTAATTATTAACCAGCAGGTCGTTTTTGACGTAGCTGGCCGGCTGATCTTCGAGACGAATGCCCTTGGCGGCAGCACCTCATACCTGGAAACGAAAGACGGAAACGGCCAGACCGTCAAGACCATCACCTACCCCGATGGCGGCACCCGCATCGAAACCTATTACCAGGATGGCTCCCTGCAAAAAGTCACTGGCACGGCTGTCTTCCCCGTGCGTTATGAATACGGCGTGGAAAATGACGGCAGCGGAGCCACAACCGCTTACACTAAGGAAGTCAAGCTCGACTCCTCGTACCAGGATACGGCGGAATGGACCAAAACCTATACCGATATGCTTGGCCGCACTTACAAGACCGTGTATTCCGCTGCAAACCAGCCCTTCCCCGAACACCGGTCCTTTTACAACGCTCTGGGCCAGCTCTCCCGCGAGGTTGACCCCGACGGCGTCACCACGCTCTATCAGTATAATCCCAAGGGTGAGCTCGAATGCACCGCCACCGACATGAATGCCAACAATTCGATCGATTTCGCGGGCTCCGACCGCATAACCCGCACGGTCACAGATTACGTAATGGAATGGGGCCTGGCCTGCAAGCGCACCTGCACCTATGCCTGGCCCCAGGACGGCTCAGACTCCGCCCTGCTGGTGGGTCTAAACGTTACCACCCCCGCCAGTGACCACTCAATCTCAGTCGCCGGCGGCCTGACGAACACGATTGAAATGGTTCCCTCCGGCGATCAGCGCACCACGACTATCACGGCTCCGGACGCCTCGGAGACCCAAACGATTGCCCAGTGTGGCACGAATGTTTCCACCGTCAGAAGCTACTCTCAGTATCATTTCGAAACAGCCCACATTACGTATGCGTATGACGCGTTCGGGCGCCAAAACCAGCTCGCCGAAAGGCGCCCCGATGGCTCGTATGCCACGAATATCAGTTACTTCAACAACGCGGATCAGCTCAGCAGCAGCATAGCGCCAGCCCCCGCCCCTGGCCAGGGACCACAGGTCACCACCAATTTCTTTGACAGCATCGGCCGGATCCTGAAAACCACTCTGGCGGACGGTACCAGCGTCACCAACGAGTACTTCCCAACGGGCCTGCTCAAGAAAACATACGGGTCAAGAACATACCCGGTTGAATACACCTATGATGCCCAAGGCCGGATGAGGACCATGAAAACCTGGCAAAATTTAGCGCTCAATTCCGGCACCGCTACGACCACCTGGAACTACGACGCCAACCGCGGCTGGCTGCGCAACAAGGTGTACGCAGACGGCCAGGGGCCCCTCTACACCAACACCCCGGCTGGACGCCTCTACACCCGCACCTGGGCTCGGGGGATCACGACGACGTACGCCTACAACAACGCCGGGGACCTCAGCAACGTGGCCTATTCGGATACGACGCCCGCAATCACTTATGGTTACGACCGGCAGGGGCGGCGCACTTCTGCGGCTCAGGGATCATCGAGCCAAAGCTTCTGCTACAGCGACACCGGCCTCCTCCTTTCCGAAGCCTTCACCGCCGGCCCCCTCGCCGGTCTCTCCATCACCAACATCTGCGACGAATTCCTCCGCCGGACCAATTTCGTTCTCCGGCTGTCCAATAATCCATTTATCCAACAATCCTTTTCGTACGACGCTTCCTCCCGCCTCCAAACCGTTACCGACGGCCCCGACAGCGCGACGTATTCTTACGTTGATTATTCGTCGCTGGTCCGGCAAATTGACTTCGCCCATAATGCTCAGGTTGTGATGAGCACGACAAAACAATACGATTGGCTGAATCGGTTGACCAACATCACCACGGTTGATGCCTCGCTCCAGACACTTGATTCTCACGCCTACGGATATAATTCAGCCAACCAGCGCACGAACTGTGCTTTGGCCGATTCCTCGTTTTGGGTTTACCAGTATGACGTGCTCGGTCAGGTGATCTCGGGCCGCAAGTACTGGCAGGACGGCACGCCCATGGCCGGTCAGCAGTTTACTTATGCCTTCGACGACATCGGCAACCGCCGGGTGGCCGGTTCGGGTGGCGATAGATTCGGCGGGAACCTGCACGTCCAGAATTACAGCGCGAATACTCTCAACCAGTACACCAGTCGCACGGTGCCCGGTTATGTACAGATGCTTGGGACCGCCAACGCCAGCGCCACCGTCACTCTCTGGGGCCCGGGCGGTTCCCACGCGACCACCTCCCGGAAAGGCGATTATTTCTGGGGCGAACTGCTGGTCGGCAACGGCACTTATGCGCCCGTCACGAACGTGGCGGTCCTGAACAACGGCTCAAACCCCGACATCGTCAGCAGCATCGCCCGCACGAATTTCCTGCCGCAGACCCCGGAATCCTTCGGCTATGACCTGGACGGTAACCTCACCAACGACGGCCGTTGGAGCTACACTTGGGATGCCGAAAACCGGCTTACCCGAATGGTGGTAAACACTTCGACGGGACCCCAGCAGCGCCTGGACTTCGGGTATGATCCACAGGGGCGCCGCATCACGAAGAGGGTCTGGCCGAACACCTCCGGCACAGGCGCTTTATTAGCCGATTTGAAGTTCTTGTACGACGAATGGAATTTATTATCGGAACTGAATGCAACCAACAACGGGGTCATCCGCTCTTATCTATGGGGCCTCGATCTTTCCGGCTCTCTCCAGGGCGCGGGTGGCGTGGGCGGCTTGCTCAAGATCACATACAACGGGACCTCAACGACCAACTGCTTCGCCGCGTATGATGCGAATGGGAACGTCAGCGCGCTGATTGATGCTGGTGATGGCACGAGCGCAGCGCGCTATGGGTACGGCCCCTTTGGCGAGGTGCTTCGGGGCTCGGGTCCGATGGCCAGTGAGTTCAACCTGTTGTTTTCAACCAAGCTTTACGAGTGGGAAACGGGCCGCTACTATTACGGCTACAGGTACTATGATCCAAGCACCGGAAGGTGGCTGAGCCGCGACCCGCTCGGAGAGGCGGGAGGGGCAAATCTCTACGGATTCGTTGGTAATAGCCCCCTCACAAGAGTTGACGTTGGCGGCGAAATTGGCCTAGACACGGCGCTCGACCTACTCGTCCTGGGGGTTGACTTAAGCACCGGGGCCGGCCTGGCAACAATAGCGCTCGACGTCGCCGCCCTTGCGGTCCCTCTCGGGCCCAATCCGCGTGGGGTACAAATAATCACCCGGATACTGAATGGTGAAAAGAAGCGCTATGAGCTGGTCGACCACGCACTGCTGAGAGCGGTAGCCGACGAGCCGCAGTTCAAAGGGCTTATCTGGAACGACCTAGCTTCCCGGCCACAGCGAGCAAGCATTGTTCTGGAATACCAGGGCAGAATACCAAACCAAGCCGGCAACAAATGGGTCAAACACTTCGAGTTTTTCGCGGGGGACGCCGCCAAGGCACAGGCCGCAAGCCGTGGCCCCACCAGCTACTTCGCACCGGGGATTGACGATGCTCACGTTAGGGTGATGATAAACGAGGCCCTGCGCAAGCACCGAGCGGAGTTCAGCCATACACACTTCAGCCAGCTGAACAACTATGTGTACGATGCCGGCCTGCCGTTTGGGAGGCCGAACGCGTTTAGAACCACAATCGGTTACTCAAAGGGTGAATGCACCACCCGCATTAAGCTGAAGGTTGAGAAGGATGGAAGCGTTCATGCCTTTCCAACACTCGACAGGCCAACTGCTCGCGGTTCGGTGATCCCTGCATCCGCCGAAGAGTGAAATGTATGAACATCTACGAAGTTGTTTTTTGGAATTCATATGGAAGGAGGGATTCAGAGGACACCATCTATCTCGTGCGTGCCCCCACCTTTCGCGCTGCCATCGAGGATGTGCAACGGAACGGCGCTCCAACCGGACACGGAACCGGAACATCGACCCCGGATGTTGTTTACGAGGTCGGCGTTGACGTCAGCCCGTACGCCCCCACCAACCCGTGCATTCTAAGAGGTCCTTACTTCGAGCGTGCGGTTAACCGCGGCTGGAAGCAGTGGCGAAGGAACTGCGACGGCGCACAGCACACAAACGACTGGGTGGAGGAGGACATTGTTGCTAGGGGCAAAATCGAATAGCTCAGACGCTGCTTAGGATTATTCGTCGCTGGTCCGGCAAATTGACTTCGCCCATAATGCTCAGGTTGTGATGAGCACGACAAAACAATACGATTGGCTGAATCGGTTGACCAACATCACCACGGTTGATGCCTCGCTCCAGGCACTCGATTCTCACGCCTACGGATACAATCGCGCCAATCAGCGCACGAACTGTGCTTTGGCGGATTCTTCCTTTTGGGTTTACCAGTATGACGAAAAGGTGTCAGTTAATTAGATTGTAATATAGGCCGCACGAAGCGACGGAGACAGGGATGGATCGCCCGTCACGGCACCGATCAACAGAACAACGGTGTGCGTTCCGGTCTTCTTTCCCTTCGCTTCCGGTTTTACCGCGACTTTCTTAATACGAAGGTCGATCCACTAAGAAGCTTTCCTCCTCCTCACCGCGTAATCTGCCTCAGCGTGCACGCAGCGCCGCGGTCATTTCCCGGGCCAGGGCGATGGCCCGTTCCCGGCGGGTGGCGAGGGACCAGGCGATGGCGAACAGCAGCAGGCTGATGGCGGCGCCGGCACCCGCGATCAGGAAGGGGGCGCGGGTTTCGGCC
>DATDCV010000224.1:0-3945 GCA_036524155.1 Verrucomicrobiia bacterium | reverse complement strand
GCCCTTCCCGGTAGTCCCGGGCCGCCCAGAATGGCGTATAAGCGCCAGTCTCATCGCCGTCTTCCTTGGCCAGATTAGTGAAGCATTCGCTGCAATCCACCACCGCAAGCCGGTTGCCGGCCACATATTCCGAGAGCCAGGTCGGGTAATCGTAGGAAAAGGGCAGGTTCTGGTAACGGTCGTAATCGTACCATGAGCTGATCGCACCGATCGGGACAATCGTCTTTAATCCTGGTACTCCCATCGCCGCCACGCCATTCGCAAGGGTCCCGTCGTAGGATTTGCCGATCATGCCGACCGTGCCATCACTCCATTCCGCCCGAGCGGGATTGCCATGCAGGTCGACCGCAGTGGCCCTGCCGTTCAACCAGTCCACGACCGCTTTGATCGACAGAATGTCCGACACCGCTCCCTCATCGCTACATCCGGTCGAGCGCGCCGTACCAGCCATATCGACGGCGACGAAGGCGTAGCCCCGCGGCACGAAGTAGTTGTCGTAGAACAGCGGGAATTTCGTGGGGTTGCCTTCCGCGTCGTAACGCTTGAGCTCGGATTCATTGCCGCGGCCGCAGCACAGGTAATAAGGGCTGGCAACCATGATCGTCGGCACCGGTGTCTTTCCCGCCAGTTCGCTGGGCCGGATGATGTCGACGGCCACTTGAACGGATCCGCCGCAGCCGTTGAAATCGGGCACCTGCACCCACACGGACTCACGGATGGCTGCCGCATAGTCGTAAACGGGCGCGGTGAGACCGTTGACCAGGACGTAAGCCGGCACCGCTGAACCGGGTAATGGCCTTGGTGGGTTTGCCGCACCAGCGAGACCGGCCAAGCCAATTCCGGCGGCGCTTGCCGCGAAAAGAACCCAAGGCTGGACTTTTCGGGAGAGCATTCGGCTTGCCGGGTCTGGGTGACATCGGCCAATCGGTGCTGTTTTCGGGCTGCCAGCCGCGGCAGCCGGGACTCCGAAGAACCACGGGATAAACTCTCGGGGTGAACTATTCATAAATGGTGTTCCTGGATGATTATTTCCCGTCAGGGCGACAATTCCTGGCGCTTTCGCTTTCAACCTGCAGCCGCCCTCTCGTGGCCAACGAATCAACAGTCGAGCAATTAGTAGCGGCCAGAATTAACGCAGTTTATACCAGGGAAAGCACGGCCCGTAAATCCGTGGTAATACGTAGCCACTGAGGCCGAATGCGCCACATGTCGTCCTTGCTAACGAGCAGGGCGTTTGGCTCTGCCTTTTTTGGGAGCGGCGGGCGGAGCCGCCTGGCCCGTGAGGTCGGTTGCCAACCGCGGCACATAGCTGTTGGCGCGGTCGGGCGCATTGGGGTCTTTGGTGTTCATTGAGCGGATCGTATCTGACAGCGGCGCGGCTTTGGGACCCAGGGCGGCGACCACGTTGAGCGCGTGGATGGCCGCGTAGGCGCCGGATTTTTCGGGTTGCACGAGGTCCTTGAGGATATCGAGCGCGCGTTTCAAATCGGCGCCCTCGCCGAACTGGCCGCAAGCCTGGGCGGCGACGATGCGCACGGAGGGGGAGGAATCGTCGAGCGCGCGCCGCAGTTCCGGAAGCGACTGTTTCACGGCGGAATCGCCGCGCATGAGCAGTCCCAGCGCGGCCCAGTAGCGAACCGCGCTGTCCGGATTGTTGAGACCCGCCTTCAACCGTGGGACGGCGCCCGCTTCGAGCAGAGACGCCAGGTCGGCCATCGCCAGCACGTCTTCCAATGGGTAGCGGGCGGGGTCGTGGCCCATCTCGTAGATCGTGGTTCCGGCGGCGCGACGATGCATTTCCGCTTCCGGGAGAAAACCGACGTCGCGGACCTTGAGCGCCTGGTCGCGCTGGGCGCGCCGGAGCTCCTCGAGGATTGCGGAGTGCCGGGATGAGGCGACGAGGTTATGGACTTCGTCCGGGTCGGCGTTGAGGTCGTAAAGTTCTTCGGGCGGTTTTGGTTCCCAGAAAAAGGTTTGCGGCGGCCTGAGCTTGCCCTGGTCGTATAGCTCTTTCCAGGCCCGGGTGGTCGGAGTTTGGAACATGTACTCGATGTATTGCCCGTAAATCAGGTGAGGCATGTAGTTGCGGATGTAAATAAAGCGGTCGTTGCGCACGGAGCGGACCAGGTCGTAGCGTTCATCCATGCGTCCGCGCAGCCCGTGGATGTATCTCGGGGGCGGGGTGGCGTGCGGGCCCATGAAAGCAAGGCCCTGCATCCAGGCCGGCGGCTCGATCCCTGCCAGGCTGAGCAGGGTGGGGGCGAAATCGACAAAGCCCACCAACCGATCGGAAGCGCCGCCGGCGCCATAATCGGGCGGCGCCAGGGCCTTGAGTTTTTCGGGCACATAAATAATCAGCGGCACGTTGAGCCCGGAGTTGTACGGGCAGCGCTTGCTGCGCGGCATGCCGCTCCCGTTGTCGCCGTAAAAGAACACGATGGTATCTTCAGCCAGGCCCTCCCGTTCCAGCTCGGCGAGCCGGTTGCTCACCACCTGGTCCGTCGCGGTGATGTTGTCGTAATACTGGGCCCAGTCATGCCGCACTGCGGGCGTGTCGGGATGATAGGCCGGCAGGCGCATTTTGGCCGGGTCATGCTGGAGCGTGTGCGGGCGTTTCCGGATCTGGCTTTCGTGGGTGATTTCGATGTTGAACACGGCGAAGAAAGGCTGGCCGGCGGCGCGGTTGCGGTAATGAGCGCGGGGGGAGGATTCGGCCCAGACCTTGCCGGGCTTTGCGAGGTTGTAGTCTTCTTTCGCGACGTTCACGCAGTAATAACCTTTGGCGGCGAGCAACTGCGGGTACATCCGCATGAAGGAGGGCATGCGGACTTCGCTGCGCATGTGTTCCCCGCCAGTGCTGCACGGGTACTCGCCGCTAATGAGGGCGGTTCGAGCCGGGGCGCAAACCGGCGCAGTGCTCCAGCAACGGGTATAACGCAGGCCTTTAGCGGCGAGGCGGTCGAGCGCAGGAGTGATCGCGTTGGGGTCGCCGTAGCAACCGAGCTGAGGATTGATGTCCTCGCTTACGATCCAGAGGATGTTGGGACGGGGGTTGGCGGGAGCGGCAGCGGCCACAGCGATGTCGGACAGGATCGCTGAGCACAGCAAGATCACTATGAACGCCCCCGACAGCCCTGACAGGGGCGGGACGGTGGAAATGGCAGTTCTCATAACCGGAACGTTGCTGAGGGCTACTCTAACGAGGTTCGACGCTTGGCGACAAGCAGGTTGGCGCGGAGGCAGAAAACTCGCAGGACCTCCGGCAGGTTTTCTGCAAATGCACCGAATCGACTCCTGACGTTGTCGCCTGCACCAGACCACAAAAACGGCATACTTTCGGTTGTTCGGAGCTTTACGGTCAGGCCTGACTCCTTCCCGGAGACGTTTTGACCCGCGTCAATGGTTTCGAGATCCCCCAGCAGGATCTTCCTAGTAGAGGAAAGTTTTGGAGCCCGGTTTAATGGAACCATGAGAAGTGTACGTATCAATCACTTAACGTTCACCAGTAGGCGATCGGAACGCAGCCGCGGAGCGACTTCAAGTCCGAAGCCGGGCAGAGCAGACCGTATCGACATCGATGAGAGGGCAAACGGAAGGGGCCGATTATTCGCCTTGGCCGGGCTGGCCATGCTGTTGGCCATCCAGTCGGCGTCGGCTACTTCGGCCTACGTTCGGGAGATCCCCAACGGGAACGTCAATCGTTGCGCGACTTGCCATGCCAAGAGCGGGCCGCCCGATTTGAACAAGTTCGGCGAGAGTTTCTTCAGCGCCAACTGCAAGTGGACGCCCGCCCTGGCGAAGGAGGATTCCGACCGGGATGGAATCAGCAACGGCGCTGAACTGGGCGATCCCGAGGGTGTGTGGAAGGCCGGATCGGCTCCCCCATGGACGGCGATGAAAGTGGGCTTGCCGGGGGATTCCTGCTCCCAGCCGAAACCCATGGGC
>DATDCV010000223.1:0-12728 GCA_036524155.1 Verrucomicrobiia bacterium | reverse complement strand
GCAAAAGCCTGGATGACAGCCGCAAGGAGTTTGATCGCACGGTGGATTACATCCGCGGCACCATCGAGGCGCTCAAAGAGATCGATCGCAGCGGCTCGCGGTTCAGCCTGGACGGCGGCGTTATTGCGCAGGTGCGTCGTTCGCCCTTAGGAGTGGTGCTCTCCATGGGGCCCTTCAATTACCCCCTCAACGAGATCTACACGACGCTCATTCCGGCGCTGATCATGGGTAACACCGTGGTCGTCAAAACGCCCAAGTTCGGACGCCTGCTCCACCAACCGCTGCTGCGGGCCTTTGCCGAATCTTTTCCCCCCGGGGTCATCAATTTCCTGTCGGGAGCCGGCTCGGAAATTATCGGGCCGATTATGAGCAGCGGCCGGCTTAACGCCTTGGCTTTTATTGGTTCGAGCCGGGTAGCGGATATCCTGAAACACCAGCACCCGCTCCCGCATCGAATGCGCTGCATTCTCGGGCTGGACGCCAAGAACCCCGCGTTGGTGCTGCCCGACGCCGACCTCGACATCGCGGTGAAAGAATGCGTCACCGGCAGCCTCAGCTTCAACGGCCAGCGCTGCACCGCCCTCAAAATCCTCTTCGTGCACGAATCCATCGTGGAAGCATTTCTCGACCGGTTCTGCGCGGCGGTCAACGGCTTGCCGATTGGCATGCCGTGGGACAAAGGTGTAAAAATGACGCCGTTGCCGGAGTTCGACAAAACCAAATCCTTGCAGGGGCACGTGGAGGACGCGATCGCAAAGGGCGGGAGGGTAATGAATGCCGGTGGCGGCGCGGCTTGTGAAACGCTTTACTCGCCGGCGGTCGTTTACCCGGTTAAACCGGAAGCCGCGCTTTATACGAAGGAGCAGTTTGGCCCGGTGGTGCCGGTCTGCTCGTATCAGGACGAGCGCGAGTTCCTCGATTACCTGGTTGAATCCAATTACGGGCAGCAGGTGAGTGTGTTCGGGCGCGATCACGAACGGATTGCGCGGCTGATCGACCCCATTGCCAACCAGGTCTGCCGCATCAACATCAACTGTCAGTGCCAGCGCGGGCCCGATACCTTGCCCTTCACCGGCCGGAAGGATTCGGCCGAAGCAACGCTCTCGATCAGCGATGCTTTGAAATGTTTCTCGATCCGCTCGCTGGCCGCCGCCCAATCGACCCCCGAAAGCCGCCAGATCATCCAGCAGATTGTCGGCGGCCGCCATTCCTGCTTCCTGCACACGGACTATATTCTCTGATATGGCTGACTTGCAGAGATTAGCCGCCCGGATAGTCGCGCGCCTGCAGGATGCGGGTTTTGATGCGTTTTGGGTGGGCGGTTGCGTGCGGGATTTCCTGCTCGGGCGCAAGCCCGTGGATTACGACATCGCCACTTCGGCGCTTCCGGAGCAGATCGAGCAACTCTTCAGCCGCACGATCCCGGTCGGGCGCAAGTTCGGGGTGATTGTCGTGGTCGAGCATGAGCGCCAGTTCCAAGTCGCGACTTTCCGCGCCGAGGCCGATTACCAGGACGGGCGCCACCCGGAGAAGGTCAGCTTCGGCGATGCGCGGGCCGACGCCTCGCGGCGCGATTTCACCGTCAATGGCTTGTTCTACGATCCCGTTCGCAAGCAGTTGCACGATTGGGTGAGCGGCGAAGCGGACCTGCGCGCGAAGCTGATCCGCACGATTGGTTCGCCCGCCGAGCGCTTCGCCGAGGACCACCTGCGGCTGCTGCGCGCTGTGCGCTTTGCCGCACAGCTCGATTTTCAGATTGAGGCTGGTACTTTTGCGTCGGTGCGCAAGCTCGCGCCGAAGATCAAAAGCATCAGCGCAGAAAGAATTCGCGAGGAGTTGGTGAAGTTGTTTCGGCCGCCACATGCGTCGCGCGGGCTGGCGCTACTGCGCGACAGCGGGCTATTGGAACATGTCCTGCCGGAGATCGCCGCCACCGCCCGGTGCGAGCAATCCTCCGATTTTCACCCCGAAGGGAACGTTTTCGAGCACCTGCTGCTCATGATGAAACGTTTGCCGCCGGATGCCGACCCATTATTGCCGTGGGCGGTGCTGCTGCACGACGTTGCCAAGCCGATCACTGCGTCACGCAACCCCGAGACGGGTAGTATTCATTTCTATGGTCACGAGCGCATCGGCGCGGAGATGGCGAGGGAGATCCTCGAGAGATTGCGGTTTCCCCGCAAGCAGGTTGAGGACGTCGTCAAAGCCGTGCGCTACCACATGCAGTTCAAGGACGCGCCGGAGATGCGGAAATCGACGCTGCGCCGGCTATTGTTGCGTCCGACGTTCCCGCTGGAAATCGAGCTGCATCGACTCGATTGCCTCGGGTCGCACGGCCGGCTCGATGTTTACCATTATCTGCTGCGGCAGGCGAAGGAATTGGAGGCGCAACCCCAGATTCGGCCCCCGCTCATCAACGGGCGCGACTTGCAGAAGTTAGGTATGAAGCCCGGACCCGCCATGGGTATGCTATTGGCCGAGGTCCGCGAAAAGCAATTGTCCGATGAACTCACGACGCCCGCCGAAGCGAAGGAGTGGGCGAAGAAGAAGCTGGGGCGTGGCTCTTGAGCCACGAACAAAGTGAAGTGCGCTGGCTACTCCCTCTCCTCCTCAGGAGGAGAGGGACGGGGAGAGGAGGCGCTTCCACGGACAGGTTCACGGGGGCGGAATCGAAATCCGAAACCCGAAATCCGAAATCCGAAGTCCGAATCCCATGCAGCACCGAACGTGCGGCAACTCGTCAGCCCGGAATGCGGGGCAGGGCATAGGCTCGTTGCGGGATCACGATGCCGTCGGCAAAAACGGCAACGGGCAGAAAGATGGCGAGGATGAAGAGACTAGCCCGCCGAACAACGCGGCGCGACATTGTCTTCACAAGCGCAGCATGACTTCAGAGGACGGAATGTAATATAGGATCGCCACGCGTACGCTCTGTCGGCGCGCGGACTTCAGTCCGCAGCATCGCACGACCGCCGATTGCATCCCGTTTGCTCGACCTGCCGGCTGACAAAAATTTCTGCGGACTGAAGTCCGCGCGGCGGCTGCTCGGCCCACCCGCAACTGATCCATTTCCATACGAGCCTTGATTTCCGCGCGCAGTTGGCGAAGATTACATTACCGTATGGGGGCGTACTGGTTTCGACTTGGTAGGTACGCCAGAGGCGGCATGTCGAGGATGGTTCGTCGGCCTCGTTAATCATCGAACCAAACATTAATTGCTAACGAAGAATTAGCTCTCGCGGCCTAATGTGTCGCGACGTTCACTGGTAGACGCCTGCTACGCCGGATGAACGCCACAGCAGGCTGGGTCGTTGGCGGCGCCCGCGCGCCGGCGGCTGAGATCTTAACCTGCGGGATAGGCTGGGCAACTCGGTGTCAGGCCGCAATTGTCCGGCAGAAAACTCTCTCCTGGCTAAACATGTAGTCGCGGCTGGTAGATTTGCCAAGGACCCGGGTTCAACTCCCGGCGCCTCCAGTCTTTGTGCGCGGCGGACACCATTTAAGGAGGACCGCTGCGCATCTGTATTGGGCTGGAACACCGAGGATTGATCTGTCGCCTTCAGCTCAGCACCCTAAGATGCGCTTAGACGTTCGCAGTGGAAAACTCTTCACCAAGGGAGTCAAAAGTTTCATACTTCTACTCGAAGGCGCCGGGGATCGGCCGGCGTCGAACCGGCAAGTTTATGAAACTTCAATTGGCATTAAATAGCTACGGACGGGCGGGCAGCCTGATGCTGGTGATTGCCGCAGCGCTGGTGACTGGCTGCGTCGAGCATCGCCATGTTTACGTGCACCAGGAGCCGGCACCGGTAATTGTGGAACCGGCTCGACCTGAGCCAGTTCCGATCCCGCCTCCGCCTGTAGTCGTGGTCGCGCCGGCGCCGGTACCCCCGCCGGCGCCAGCCTACACGTTGAGGATGGGGGAAGAACTGGAGCGGATGTTGGCACCCATCGCGCTTTACCCGGACCCGTTGTTGGCCCAACTGCTCCCCGCGGCGACGCTGCCCTCGCAGGTGGTGTTGGCTAACAGATATGTGCGGGAAGGGGGCGACCTCAACCAGGTTGATCTGCAGCTCTGGGACCGTAGCATCAAGGCCCTGACCCGCTACCCTGAAGTCCTCAGTATGCTGGACAATAACCTGGCTTGGACCACCGACGTCGGCCTGGCATTCCTGAATCAACCGGGAGACGTGATGGACGCGATCCAGCGCTTGCGTAATCGAGCTTACGCACTCGGCAACCTGCAATCCTGTCCGGAACACGTCGTCTATGTCGAGAACCGCATAATTGTGATTGTTCCCGCCAGGCCGGCAATCATCCACATCCCCGTCTATGTGCCCGAAGTAGTGTATGTGCAACGGCCCCCCGCACCTGGACGACTTTACGTCAGTTTCGGCGTGGGTCGGCCGACAGGCGCCTGGCTGAATCACGATTGTGACTGGCAGGAGCACCGGGTGATCGTTTGGCATCATGACCATCCGCGGCCGGCGGATTGGTGGGCGCGACGGCCCAGCGAGCATCGGGCGGAAGAAGTCAGGAATGTCACCGTCTGGCGCGCGCGGCCCATCGCCGAGGTGGCGCAAGCCGGTGGCGGCGACCGCGGCTGGCGAAATCCCGCAAAGCCTTCGGCCCCGGTTCAGGCTGAAGCGACACCGCCGCCGCGACAGGCGCCGCAGCCCGTGGCGGCCCATCCAAGCGAGCGCGTTGCGCCAATTCAATCCCCTGCTGAGCCCGCCCGTGGCGGCGCGCGCCCGGTGCCGGCCGATGCCACCGGCCGATCCACTCGCCCCACCGTGCGGCCTATACCCGCTCCGAAGGATCCAAACGCTTCGCCAGTGAGTTCTGGCGCAAATCCAGTCCCGGCGACAGCTTCGTCTCGTCCCGTGGTTACCGCGCCAAGCACACGCCCGTTACCAGCCCCGAAAGAGCCGAATCCAGTCCCCGTGCGTTCCGAGGTGCAGCCCGTGCCCAGGGATACGAAGCCGACCTCGACATCCGCGGATGTTCGGCAGGCGCCCGCAGCGAAAGCACCGCAGCCTGCGCCGGCCACGGTTGCGACACGTCCCGTGGCGGCTCCCAAACCGCAGCCGACAAGCCCGCCCGCCAGGCAGCAGCCGTTGCCTGTGACGAAACCAGCTCCTGCCAGCAACTCGCAGGGTCGACCGGCCGGAGATGCATTGGCGGGTATCGAAAGTGCGCGCGATACACGCGCCGCCAGCAGCCGGGGCCAGCAAAGCCGCGAGGTGATCGCTAAGCCGGCGCCCACGGCTCGTCGGGCAACGCCGCCCGGCCAAGTGAAAGGAAGCAGGGCTGCCGAGCCAAAAAAGAACCCGAACTCACCCCCTAACTAAAGCGGGCTTTGTGTTATGAAATGTTCTGAAATTGAACCAGCTTCCGGCGTTGTGGCCGGCTTGGTCCTTGCCCTTAATCTGGGTTGTCTTCCGTCCGAATCCGCCGCCGGCGAGCAACGATTCGATTCGCCTGAGGCGGCCGTGGCCGCGTTGGAATTGGCGGCCAGCCACAAAGACACCAATGCGTTACATAATTTGTTCGGGCCGGTGGCCCGGGAACTGATCTCGCCGGACGTCGTGCAGGCCACCACCGAGTTCGAAATGTTCGTGCATCGGCTTTCGGGAAAAGTGACTGTGGTACGCGAAGCGGATTCCAAAGCGGTGCTGCAGCTTGGGGAAGATGCCTGGCCCTTTCCCATTCCGTTGGTGAAGCAGGACGGCCAATGGTCCTTCGATACGGCGGCAGGCAAACAAGAGGTGCTCAACCGGCGAGTGGGCCGTAACGAGTTAGGAGCCATCCAGGTATGCCAGGCCTACGTGGCCGCGCAACGCGAGTACGCCGCGAAGGACCGCAATGGCGACGAGGTGTTGGAGTACGCGCAGAAACTTCGCAGCACGCCGGGCACCCGCGACGGCCTTTACTGGCCTTTGCGCCCCGGGGAGGAGTTGAGCCCGCTGGGGCCGCTAATTGCCCGGGCGCGGGGGGAAGGCTACCGCCGCCCGAACCGGATTATGACCGACGAGCAGTCACCCTATCACGGTTACTATTACCGGATCCTCACCCGTCAGGGCCGTCATGCTCCCGGCGGCAAGTACGATTATGTCATCAACGGGCACTTGATTGGGGGATTTGCGCTGGTCGCCTGGCCGGCGGAATGGGGCAATTCCGGGGTGATGACCTTCATTGTTAATCAACAAGGCAGGGTCTATCAGAAGAACCTGGGCCCGAAAACAGCCGCAATCGCCAGCGCGATGGCCATATACGACCCCGACGCCAGTTGGCGGCCGGTGGGCGGGAACTGATACCTGACTCACGGACGGCGCCTAAGGAGGCCACGGGGGTGGCTTGATTATCCGGCAGGATGCAGTTGGTCCATCGGCCGAAGATGTTTACCGGTTCAACGACGGGTTGAGGAACGGATTGTCCGCAAACGCGTAGGCGCGCACCACCCGGCCGTGGATCAGGTGTTCCTGGATGATCTGCTCCAATACTTCCGGGGTGCAGGAGTGATACCACACGCCTTCCGGATACACGAGCGCGATCGGCCCGCGCATGCAAATGCGGAGGCAGTTTGCTTTCGTGCGGTACACCAGAGGCTCTGGGCCGGTCAGGCGCAGTTCGTCCAGCCGTGTCTTCAAATATTCCCACGAAGCAAGGCCCTGCTCTTTCGTGCAGCATTTCGGCTCCGTCTGATCCGCGCAAAGAAAGATGTGCCGCCGGTACTTCAGCAGCCCGCGCGAGTTGACGACTGAATTCAGGTTTTCCATAGATCACTCTGAAGCGGAGTTGGGATTCGGTGTCGGAGGTTAAGGTTCACGGTTGATCGTCAGATGGAACCCGGACTCTTTTCGGCATCCCGCGGTGAGGGAGACTTGTCGGTTGCTCCCGGTCATTGTGATCCGACGCTGCCAAACCGCAGCCGGGATGTCAAACGACGAGTTATTCCGCTCCCGCAGCGCGGTTGGCAGTCAAAAGGGATTGATACTCCTGGAACGAGGACTCAAAAACCCGGCGCTGGCAAAAGAATCAGCGCGTATGCATGAAAGGGGTGGGGACGGCCTCGTCCCCATCTGGAGCTGCTATCATTTCAACCAACGCAGGGACGAGGCCGTCCCCGCCCCCTTCTGAGGCTTCATGCATACGCGCTGCAAAAGAATAGAGGCAACGCAATAGAAGTTGCGGAATCAAAGTATCCGCTCAGTCTTGGGTCGGAGCGCCGATTTTTAATCGGCTTAACCGCGCCGACGGCCGCGTGTAAGCCGAGCGCAACTCGGCGCTCCGACCCAAGACTGAGCGGATACGAATCAAAGGCTGCGGTTGGACTTCTCCGGGGGAGTCGGTCGGTCGGTCGTGACACTCGAAGGGCGCTGAACGCGTGCCGGTGCGCGGTACGTCTGGCGGGGGGTTGAAGGAGTCTTCATGAGAAGGTAGGGTTGGGGGTGTTGAAGATAAAAGCTCCAACTGTTGGGGAAGTCGGCAACGGTACAGAATCAGCGACGGAGCAACCCTTCGCGATAGCCCAAGGACTGCTTGCGGCCCTGCATTTTGCCGCGCACAAACACTCCAACCAAAGGCGCAAAGGGGTGGAGGCCAGCCCCTATATCAATCATCCGATTGCCGTTGCCGAGTTGCTGTCGCGTGTCGCTGGCGTTTCGGAGATTTGCACGTTGCAGGCGGCGATTCTCCACGACACGCTGGAGGACACGCAGACCACCATCGAGGAATTGGATCAGCATTTCGGCTCGAAGGTTCGGCACGTCGTCGAGGAGTTGACGGACGACAAGAGTCTGCCGCAAGCTCGGCGCAAGGAGCTGCAAATCGAGCACGCTCCGCGCCTGTCGCCTGCCGCAAAATTGGTCAAGCTCGCTGATAAGACGGCGAATCTAATCGACCTTACGGTTTCAGACCCGGTCGGGTGGTCCGTCGAACGGAAGCGGCGTTACGTCGAGTGGGGGCGAGACGTGGTGGCGGGCCTGCGAGGTGTTAATGCCCCTCTGGAACGGCTGTTCGACCGAATCGCGGCGGAAAAAATGAGTCTTTTCCTTGAACCCTGACCGGAGTGTGGGCTGAGAGGGCGGCCAATTATTATTTGCGGGGCGTGCCCGGGCTGATTAGAGTGGGGGTGAGCCGCACGCGAACGAAAGGACATGCTTATGTATTTCGGCGTCGATTACCATCCCGAACAGTGGGTTTTCCCCTATGGAGGCACGGCTGAGAGCCCTGAGGCTGCCTGGCAACGCGACGCGGAGCTGATGCAGGCTGCGGGCGTCAACGTGGTGCGGATGGGCGAATTCACCTGGGGCCTGTGCGAGCCTGAGGAAGGCAAATACGAGTTCGCCTGGTTGAAGCGGGCGATGAACATCCTTGGCCGGGCCGGCATCAAGATCGTGCTGGCGACGCCGACAGCCGCGCCGCCCGCCTGGATGGCGCGGAAGCACCCGGAGATTCTTCCTATCGACGAGCAAGGGCTTACCAGGCACGAAGGCACGCGTCGGGCCGCTTGCCTGAATAGCGATGTGTACTGGGACCTCTCGAAAAAAATCGTCACGCAGATGGCAGCCGCGCTCGGCAGCCACTCGCACCTGATCGCGTGGCAGATTGACAACGGTCTGGGCGGCAATTTCACCGAGGCCTCGTTCAACGAAGACACACGCCGGGACTGGCACAGTTGGCTTGCGGCGAAGTATGAGACAATCGAAAAGCTGAACAATCTTATGGGGCTGCGCCATTGGGGCCAGGTCGTCTCGAGTTGGCAGGAAGTGCCGATGCCCATGGCGGCGCCGGCGCCGCATAACCCAGCCCTGGTCCTCGATTGGTGCCGGTTTTGCAGCGATACGATCGTCCAATTCGCCAGGATGCAGGCTGACCTCCTGCACGAAGCGACTCCGAAATGTCCCGTCACGACCAACCTGCGGCCTCTGATCCACCGGTTCGACCACTTCGACCTGGCCGAGGTGATCGATTTCGTTTCCATCGAAAGCACCGCCGCTTTGAAACCGAAGTCCGCGGAGTTGGCCTGCGAAATCGACATGCTGCGCTCGCTCAAGAAATCGGGGATCCGCACTCCGGACGGCGACGCCGGTTTTTGGGTGATGGAACACAAAGCCGGCAACGTTACCTGGCAGGACGTGAACTCGCTCGTGCGTCCGGGCGTTCTGCGCATGTTCACATACCAGCTCGTCTCGCGCGGCGCGACCGCCGTTCTGTTTTTCCGCTGGCGCCAGCCCCGCTTCGGCACCGAGAAATTCCACGGTGCCGTGTTGTCGCACAACGCGCGAAAAGACGGCCGCGTCTTCAAAGAGGTCGCGCAACTCGGAGAGGAAATGCGCCTGCTGGCTCCGTCGCTCCAGGGGACCCGGGTCAAGTCGGAAGTGGCGATTCTCTACAGCCACGATAACGAATGGGCGCTGCAGCAGCCCAATCAACCCAACGGCCATTTCAACCTCCGAGAACATATCCTGCTGTTCTATACTGCGTTGCATGACCGCAACATCGCGGTCGATTTCGCCCGCCCGGTCGAGGATCTTTCCGCTTACAGGATCGTCATCGCTCCGTCGTTGCACCTGCTGGCAGATGGTGAGGCGGACCGGCTCAAGCTCTACGTTCAAAACGGGGGTGTGCTCGTCTCGACTTTCAACACCGGCCTGGCGGATGAGCATAATATCGCGCCCGATACCGGGTATCCGAATTCGTTGACGGATTTGTTCGGCCTCGAAGTGCTCGAGTTTGATCAGCTCCCGCCGGGGGAAGAAAACCATCTCGTTTTCAAAGGCACGTTCCCTACGAGCCATTTGCACCCGGCCCGGTTGTGGTGCGACATCATCGAACCGCGGGACTGCCAGGTGCTGGCGACCTACGCCAAGGATTTTTACTCCGGCCGCCCGGCCATGACATTGCACAGCTACGGTCTGGGCAAGGCCATCTACATCGGCACGCTGAGCCATCAGCATTTTTACGGCGACCTGGTCGTCTGGCTCCGGCAGATGTGCAACCTTCACCCGTTGCTCAAGGTTCCGGACAACGTCGAAGTCAGCATGCGGGAAAAGGATGGCTCCCGGGTGTTTTTCCTGCTTAACCACCAGACCTCGCCGATGCGCATCCAGTTTTTCAAGCCGATGCACGATTTCCTCACTGGCGATACGTTCTCCGGCAACTACGACCTGCAGCCGCACGGGGTGCTCGTGCTGGACGAGCATGGCCACAAAACGGAAGCGGCGACGTAGGGGTGGGCGGGGGCCGGGAAGAGATGTTTGGCATTGCCCTGGCCGTGCTATCGTCCTCGTCTCCTGCGGTGCTTGATTTGGGATTGCGTCTCGTTGCCCGGCGCATAGATTTCGCGGATGCGTGAAGAATCACTGAAGTTCCTCAGGACACTTGTCAACACCCCAAGTCCAGTGGGCCACGAAGTCAAAGGCCAGCGCGTTTGGCTTGATTACGCCCGGCAGTACGCGGACGAGACTTTTTCGGATGCCTACGGCAACTGCGTCGCCGTGCTGAACAAAGGGGGAAAGCCGCGCTTGATGCTGGCGGGGCATGCCGATGAAATCGCGATGGCGGTCAGTTATATCAACGACGAGGGCTTTATTTTCGTGCGAAAGATGGGGGGCGTAGACGCGGCGATCACCAAGGCGCAACGCGTCGTAATCCACACGCGCGACGGCGCCGTCAAAGGCGTCGTCGGCAATATCGCCCCGCATTTGATGAAAGACGAGAAAGAGCCCAAGCCGCCGAAGATACACGATCTGTTTATCGACATCGGGGCTGGCAACCGCAAGGAGGTCGAGAAGCTGGTGCAGGTAGGCGACCCCATTACGTTGGCCGACGAGTTCGATTTATTGCGGGGCGACCTGGCGGTGGCCCGAGCGTTCGACAACCGCGTCGGCACGTTCGCCGTGGTCGAAGCATTACGGCTGCTGCGCGAATCCAAAACTGGTTTGAAGGCCGAGGTGTGCGCCGTGTCCAATGTGCAGGAGGAAGTGGGGTTGTTTGGCGCGCGCCAGATTGCCTACTCCCTGCATCCCGACGTAGCGATCGTGGTCGATGTCACCCATGCGACCGACTACCCGACCATCAGCAAAACGCAGCACGGAGACATCAAGGTCGGCGCCGGGCCGACGATTACTCACGGCGGCTGTAATCACCCGGAAGTGCTCGCGCGGATCGAACAAGTGGCGAAAGCGAAAAAGATCCCGCTGCAGCACGAGGCGATGTCTTCGACGAGCGGCACCGACACCGATGGCATTTTCTGGACTCGCGGCGGTATCGCCAGCGGGCTAATCAGCTTGCCCAACCGTTACATGCACTCGCCCGTCGAGGTCGTCAGCCTCAAAGACCTGGAGTTGATCCCGCAACTGCTCGCCGCCTTTGCCGTTTCCCTCAAACACGGAGAGGAATTCAAAGTAAGAATTTGAGAACGTTTGAACGCCGCAGCCCCCAACGCGGTCAAAGCAGTATAGGTTGGGTTAGGTTGGGTTGTGGTAACGAGACGGCTCCCGCAAGGAGCCGTCTCTTTCTTTCCCTCGGCCCCGGAAAACCCCGGGACGATTTCCAGGTTTGCCCTGGATTGCAGGCCTTTAGACACGGCGCGAAGCTGCCTACGCGTCGAATTTATGAAAATGTTGTTCTTCTCGTCTGACAGCCTGGAGGTCCAAGAGTTGAGCCGCGAGTTCACTAATGCGGGTATAAAGTGCGAAATTCACAATGGCTTTCGTCGTGACCCCAAACCGGCATCCAACGAGGCCGAGCTCTGGATCCGCAACGATGGGGATTGCCACCGCGCGTTGATGTTGTGCGTGCAGCGCAACATGGGCTTTGCCCGGCGCCCGGTCTCGGACATTGACGAATCGGATTACGACCACGAGCCAGTCTGCTGCTGAGGACTAATTTGCGTCCTCACAGCCTCCCCGGGGGTGCCGGCCCGAATGCTGGCTTTGCACGGGATGGGGACGAACCGGAGCGCCGACATGTTGTCGGCTTAAACCGCTCGGACCGCACAAGCCGACAGCAGTTCGGCGCTCCGACCCCGCACGTGTGACACATTAGGCTAGGGGGATTGTCCGGCCTGGGGCGGTGTCGCGGAAGGCCCTCCCGACGGCGGCTGAAACCGGGACGCGATTTCCTCAAGCAGTTTCCGGTAGGGACCGCTGTCTAACTTGCTTATTTTGAGTTCTTCTTCGGTGGCGCCGCCTTTGTCGCGCACTCGAAAAGCCCGGCACTGCAGGGTGTGTTCCGCTTCCCCGGCTGGGAGGATAGCGAGCCTAACCCGGATCCAGATCGGAATGCCTCCGGTCCAGTTACCGTAAGCCAAATTGCTCCACTTGCTGGCTTCTTTCTCGAAAACCAATGGTCCGGTGCGCTTGCCGCCGGGCGTATAGCCGTGCTTCTGAAAAATCTCGGCGGCTGCCTGCGAGATTTGGCCAGGCGTGACGCCCCGGATTTGGACGGCGCCCGTGCCAGAGGCGGCAGCCTCAGTTCTGGCCGGGGTGTTGGGGGTATGGCAACTGGTTGTGACAAGGCCGAACCAGATTGCGGCCCCGCGCGCTAATAGGTACCGCACCCTGCCGAACGGGCGGTATAACGGTCTTTCGTATGCGTGGCTCATCAGTATCGGACCCCGGGCCATCCGACACGGGGAGGACCGGAGTCTAGCCGGAACGGCAGGCAAATCAACCGTCGAGGCTGCCAGCAGTTCTCATTCTGGGATTGTGGCGTGGGCG
>DATDCV010000222.1:0-9099 GCA_036524155.1 Verrucomicrobiia bacterium | reverse complement strand
GGTCGCGTTCACCCGGATGTTGGGATAGACTTCGGCGAGAAATCGCGCGCCACAAAGTTCTTCCAGCCGGTTCGTGCGCGAGCGCCGGCGAAACTCGTCATACGAAATGTCGCCGGACACGTAAAGACAACCGCCCTGGCGGACCCAAGCGAGAACTGCGGCATAGGTTTCATCGGACGGGCAGAACGGCAAGGGCCAGAAGATCACCTTCGCCGAGTTGGGTATTTGCAGGCCTTGTTCGTTGAGCGTGCCTAGGTTGTCGACATGCGTCGCCAGGGCGAGGTCGAAGCTCTTTAGGATTCCCTCGATGACTTCCCATTTGCCGCCGCCAAGCCGGTGGCTGTCGGCGGTCAGCACATAGACACTGGGCTCCCGATACACGGGCGCGAAGTGCCGGAAGAGCAAGCTTTGGTTCCGATGCGCGTACGCGGCGTCCTTCGGCACGCCGTCGCACGGGTAAACCATGCCCCACGGGAATACGTTGTGCGCGCTGTCCTTCCAACACCAGTTGTGGATGCGCGAGGCGCCCAGGCCTAACGAGTAGTGCGCAATGCCGAGAAACAACTCGACCGCCTGTTCGCGCGTCCGGGTGATGTGGTAGCCGTAATCCTTGCCGTCGCCCCAGGCGGGGTGTGTCTTCACGCCATATTCGCCGGGGCCGATGGATTTGCCACGCGCGCGCTGGTCGTTGTATTTGCAGATCGCCGGGAAGCGCGCGAGGTCGGCGCCGGGCTTGTCGAAGTAGCCGAAATTCGCCAGGTCCACTCCGTCGATCGCGGCCGGAAGGTCCACGCCCTGGTGTGGCAATTGATAGAACTCCGAGCTGGTCGGGTGAGTGCGGTCGGCCTCACGGACGCCGGCGATCAGGCCCGCATGCCACCGGCGAATAAGCCAAGCGCGAAAATGATTCAAGTCGCGCACTTTGATGTCGTCCCAGGCCTGGCCCCAATCGTTAAAATCTTCCGCGGGGATCCGGCCGAGCTCTTCAGCCGGGGCCTGCGCGCCCCACGCGGCCCGGAGAGGCCCGATGGTGCCGTAGCGCTCGCGCAGAAATGCGTTCCACTGAGGGGTGACCGCGGCGGAGAGCTGGCAGCGCAGATCGCCGTTCAGATAGTGGATTAAGCCCGGTACGTCCACGTAACGCCGGGCGAAATCGCGGCAGAACTCGCTCTGTGACTTGAGTTCCGCGTCGCCTGGCGCGGTGTTGTAGCCGACCAACAGGCCGGCGAAATAGGTCTGCTGATACTTCTGTGCCAGTTGGACGACACCGTCCACCTGGCGAAGCATCCGTTCCCGAGAGTCCCCCCCGCCCTCGGACGTGAACTGCGGCAGCGCGCCAAACTGGAGGTTCTCGTAGATCTGGACGCCGAAGTCACGCCGCTGCCGCATATCGCGCAACCACTGCAGTGGCGTTTCGCGCTTCGTATTGAACACGTATGCCCAGTCGTCGGTGCCGAAGAGGAACATCGGGCGCTTACCCAGGCGGAGGTAGTTGTCGCGGAACTCGAGCTTTGGACCGGACGCGTTGACCTTGGGCTGTTGCGCCAGGAACGCGCTGCTGATCCTGTCGATCTCCACTGGACCGTCCCACAATTGGCCAAGCACGCAGTAGTAGTCGGCGTCAAGGCCGGAGGGTTTCCAAACCATAGCGACCTCAATGGATTGATGGGCGGAGAGGGTCAGGTTTGTCGCCAGTGCGGCACAGGTTTGCCTGGGTGATGAGCCTCGGTTCGAGGAGGAGACGAATGGCCCAATCCAGGGCTCCTCCGGCCCCGCCGGTTCGCCTTCGTAGATGCTCACCGTGAGCCGGAGGCTGGCGTCCTGGCGTCCGTGGTTGGCCGCGCGCGCCAGCAGTTTCACTTCTTCGCCCTCGCGATAGCACCCGCGGTCAGCCACCAGCCACGCCACGTACGTATCCCGGATAAGGGAGCGGACGATGCTGGCCAAGGCCACGGAGGCTCCTGCGTCGGAATCCGCAAAAAGATCGCAATTGGTGACGCCAAAGAACGCCCAGCTTGAACCGGCGTAGGTGCCCGCGTAGTGTCGCAAGAGCGCGCCCGCCGCGCCGCGCAACCGGCCGTAGCGATCGTAACTGTTGAGGAGCGGAATCCAGCGGGCGTTCTCGAAACCGGTCACGCCCGCCGCCGCGTAGCCTTCAAGTCGTCGATCCACCCGCCAGTCAGGGTTGAGGATGGCTTGTTCGTGAGGCGGGCGGGCGAAGTGAACTCGCTCGAGCAGATAGTCGGGCTGAAACACGCCAAGCTGGGTGGGCTCGACCGTGAGACCGTCCTCCGGAACGCCGTGACGGGTGTTGAGCCGTTCCTCCGGCGGGAGGTAGTAATGCAGCGTGGCCTGGAGTGCCCGCTCGCCCGAGTGGCGGACCTCGCCCTGCACCGAACACAGCTCTTTATCCGAACGTCGCCATTGTTTTTCCGCCGCGCCGTCGGGGTCGAAGGGTTCCTCGAAACCGGCGGCCATTAGCTTGTGCCCCTGTGCATCCGTCAGTCGGATGTCATCGAACCAGGCCTGACCGCCGCATTGGTAGAGCCCGGCCTGCAACTCGACTGTCGTCGATTGAGGATGCACCTGGAAACCGTATTGGAACTCCTTCCAGTCCTGAGAGCCGCGCACCTTGCAGAGGTCCTGCCATTCTGTAATCCGGCCGTCCGCCGCAAACTGGTAAACGGCAAAGTAGGCCATACCGGTTCCGCGGACGTCTTGCGCCTTGAGGTAGCCGGAAAATGTCAGCTTGCCGCGGTCTCGAAGCTCGTCGGCAGGGATGCGGTAGCGCCAGATAACGTGGCCGACACTTGGCAAGGCAGACGGTCGCGGCCGTTGCCAGCCGTTCGTTGTACGTTCCAACAGGTCGTCGAACGCGTAGCCCCCGATGGAGAGGAACTTGCCGCCCTCGCGAAGAAACTTCCGAAAATTGCCGGCCGCCTGAATCGGGAAGTTCGGTCCGTAGGGCAAGAGCACCACGTCGAACTCGTCCTGCTTAAAGCGCTTTGGATCGGCCAGATCGCGGCAATTTACCAAGTCCGTGCTTATCCCAGACTTTTGCAGAGTCCGCGATAGACTTTCAGGCGACGCTGTACCCGGCCCAGTGGGCAAGTCGTCGCTCAGGATAGCCACCCGACCCGCTCGTTCTGGCGACAAAACCCCCGCATTGGCGACCGACAACGCCGCCCCGAGGGAAAGCGCGAGCAGGAAGCCAGGCGAACGGTTCATCGTTCCGCGTATTAATTCCGGTTCGGCGCCATCTAAACAGGTCGCGCCCTTCCTGCCAATCTCTTCGTGCGGTCGTCGGACAGAACGAGTGCATCTCGACACTACCACCAAACGAGGAGGGCTGGACCGGAGTGCGCCCGGACAGAACTCCGTCGGCACTTTTTCGCCCGAATGTTCATGGCGACTGTAGGCGCCGCTGAATGGAGAATCTCAACTCCACGAGAGAGCGGCATAAGGTCAACGAACTGGCCCTCCTCCCTCTCCTCCACCGGAGGAGAGGGCCGGGGAGAGGAGGCCGTATTCCGCTTACCTTGCTCCCGTTCGTTGGCAGGATTGTAGGCGACGACGTAAGTCGAAACGATATGTGGCGCAGCCGTCCCGGCTGCGAGTTCAGACGGCGTCCCGCCGTTCGCACCTTCCTGGGGCGGGACGCCCCATCGACCCGCGGGCGAGGACGCCCGCGCTAGGCCAAATTGAGAATTGCTGTCGGGCACGGCTATTGAGTTTACGCCTGCTCCGAGGGTAGTATGCGGCTCACGTGAACGGTCAACAACAGCACCCGGAACCCAGATGAGCCCAGCGCCCGAAGAAAGCCCCGAGCTGCCGCTGAGTATTGAGACCCGGCAAAAGCCCGCCCCGTCGCCGGGGGAGGGTTCGAGCGATTTCAAAGGGCATCGCCTGCCGCCCAACGCTACGCCGATGCGCCTCCTGGGCGTGGACTACGTTCACGTTCCGACACAAAACGGGGGGGACCTTTATCTGACACGACTCGGTCTGCCTTTCCTGGAACACCTGCGACTGGAGAACTGGCGGGAAGACGTGTGGTTTGAGAAGAAGCGCGAGCGTTTGCAGGGCACTAGCGTCGTGTACCGCGTGCCCACGAGAGCCGTAAACGGCCGGTCTATCGACCTGGTCGTGAAATACTGTCGCGTCGGCGAGGATGTGCCGCTGGACACTTTGACTTTTGAGAAATTTTCCCATGCCGAGTTCAACAGTCCCTACGAGGAGTTTTCGCTCGTGATGGAACTGCGCGAACGCAAGCTCGGCAAACGGATACTCACGCACCGGCCGCTGGCCATCTACATGCCCCCCGAGCGGCTCGAGCTTTGGCAGACGGGCCGCAGCACTCACCGCATCGAGCACAAGAAAGCGAAATTCCGGGATGTGGAACTGGACATTTTCCGCCACTACGTCTTGATCTACCAGTGGGTCAAAGGTGAATCAGCCGACGCCGCGCTGGAAAAAGCCATTCCGGGATCCGAAGCCCGCGCCGAGGAGTTGAAACGGCTAACGTTGAAAGCGAAAGCCGAGCTCGCGCAAAACGGTTTCATGGTGGTGGATCATAAGCCGGCCCACCTGATCGTGCGGTGGCGCCGGAGTGGGAAACTGCTGAAAAACCGGGTCGGCGACTTCGCCTATGCGCTGATCGACTTCGAGTTACTCCAACGGACCCCCGAACACGAGCAGGAGAAGCAGTCCTCCAGACGAGCCATCTACCTGACCCACCAGCGCGACCGGTTTGCCAACCACAAAGGCTCGAAATATCCCGCCCACCTCAAGCCGACGTGCATTCAGGAGGTGAACTATGTCTGGGGGCACGCCGATAGCACTCACGGCAGGCTCTGGGTAGTGGGACGGGACCCCGATCTGTTCGATTATTTTATGCCGGAACGCTGGCGGCGGACTCCCAGCAAGCGGCTGAGTGCGACCAACGACACCTACTACACCTTGACCAAGGACCGGATCAACCTGGTGTGGAAACTCTCGCGCGTGGGGGAACAGCGCGAAAGAGACGCTGCCGCCCGCCTCAGGAGAAAACCGGACCCCGGTTATAACAGTCCTTTCGAAGAGGTTGCCATCGCGCTGGACCTCAAATCCAAAGGCGTGGATACCACTTACCCGCGGGCAATCTACATGTCCGGGCTCGAGTCTACCCGATCGGAATTGTATGCCTCCGACGATCGCCGATACCGGTCCCATCAGAACCTGGTCGCCCCTGACGGTCAACTGGTGTTGCGGTCCGACCACAATTATTTGACCATCTGGGGATTCTGGAACGGGCTTGACGAAATCCTGGCCAGCAAAGATGAGGCATATTGCCGGGGGGTTAACCTGCATGAGGCCTGTCAGAGCGGCATCATTAGCGTCCGGGAAGCAAAGCAAATCCTCGAACGCGAACAGAGGAAACTGGCGGCGGCCGGCTACCGCGATTTGTTTCCCAAGCCAACTCATTATCTGCTGTCGCTGCGACATTCGGGCACCCTGGTCCTGGATGACGATGGGAAGCCGGCGCTTCGGGTCTGCAACTTCGCGTTAATCCAGAAATGCTGAGTTCGCGCGCGCAGATATTTCCTGCCATGCCCTGCCCCGCCGAGCATTGCCGGCAGCCAGTTGTGGCCGTGGAGGCCGCCCCGCAGGTCACAGCGAGGACCTGTGCCCGCTGACGCTTCGACTGGCCCGCCATGAAAGATTTCGCTGCGCCACTATGCCAACACTTGAACCGCTGCTATAGTGCAGATGGCGAGTGGTGGTGCGATGAAAGACGTTCATATCCTGATGTTGGAGGACGATGCTGCGGATGCGGAGCTGACGGAACTCGCTCTCCGGAAGAGCGGGTTGAGCTTTTCGATCGAGCGGGTCGAAACCAAGGCGGAATACCTGAAAGCCCTTGAAGGACGGCCGCCGGGATTAATCCTATCCGACTACTCACTGCCCGGCTTCAATGGACATGACGCGCTGAACCTGGCCCGGCAGAAGTGCCCCGAGACGCCATTTATCTTTGTCACGGGCACCATGGGCGAGGAGGTGGCGATCGAGACGCTCAAGGGCGGCGCGACAGATTATGTGCTTAAAACACGGCTTTCCCGGCTGATGCCCGCGGTTGCCCGCGCTCTCCGGGAAGCCCAGGAGCGCGCCCAACACCGCCGCGCGGAAGAACAGCTCCGGGAATCCCACAAGCAACTTCGTGCGCTGTCGGTTTACCTCCAGTCCGTGCGCGAGGAGGAACGCACGCGGATTGCGCGCGAGGTGCACGACGAACTGGGCCAGGCCCTGACGAGCTGCAAGCTCGGTCTTTCCTGGCTGGCCGGCAAGCTGCCTCCCGACGGGAAACTTTTGTCGGAGAAAACCAAACGACTCATCGCGGACATTGACGCTACGATTCAGACCGTTCGGCGGATCTCCAGCGAGTTGCGACCCGGGGTGCTCGACCATCTGGGGCTGGCCGCGGCCCTCGACTGGCAGGCCGCCGAGTTTCAGAACCGCACCGGCATTCAATGCCACGTGCGTGCGGATGTCGGGGACAGCTCACTGGACCCGAACCTCAGCACGACTTTATTCCGCATTTTTCAGGAGACGCTCACGAACATCATTCGCCACGCTGACGCCACGCTTGTCACCGCCAATTTGAAGGAAGCCGGCGGACGGATTATGTTGGAAGTGAGAGATAATGGGCGCGGCATTTCGCGGGCCGAGCAAGTCAACACCAGGTCGCTGGGCTTGCTGGGGATGAGGGAACGCGCGGCTCTGCTGGGCGGCACGTTCAGGATCGGCCGGTTGCAGCAGGGCGGAGGCACGCGCGTCAAGGTGTCGATCCCCGTCCCGAGCGCCCCGCGGCCACAGGAACTGGATCATGAAGATACTCTTGGCAGACGACCACGCGGTGGTGCGCCGCGGCCTGCGGCAAATCTTGGCGGATGAGTTCAAGCGTGCAACTTTCGGTGAGGCCCGTAATGCCCAGGAGGCGCTGGATCTGGTCTGGAAGGACGCCTGGGATGTGGTGGTTTTGGACATCACGATGCCCGGCCGCAGCGGGTTGGAAGTGCTGCGTGAGATCAAGCGAACGCGGCCCAGGCTGCCGGTGCTGGTGCTGAGCATGCACCCGGAAAGCCAGTTCGCGGTGCGGGTCCTGACCCGCGGTGCGGCAGGATACATGACCAAAGAGAGCGCGCCCGAGGAATTAGTGGGCGCTGTGAAAAAGGTGCTGGCGGGCGGCCGATACGTCAGCACTTCCCTCGCGGAGAAGCTCGCCACTTACCTTTCAAATGACGGACAAAAGCCACCACAGGAATTGCTGTCCGACCGCGAGTTCCAGGTATTGCGGTTGATCGCGTCCGGCAAGATCGTCAGCGAGATCGCCAAAGAGCTTTCGCTCAGCGTCAAGACCATCAGCACCTACCGGACCCGGGTCCTCGAAAAAATGGGCCTCCGGAACAACGCGGAATTGATGCACTACGCCATGCAGCACCAATTGCTGGAATAGCCCGGGGGACGTCACAGCGAACGCAAGTACTCGACCAGGTCGTCCAGTTCGGCGGGAGATAAGTGCGAGGTTTTGCCGTGCTCGTCTTTCGGGTTCCGGGTGGTTAGCACATCGCGCAGTGTGGCCGCCGAGCCATCGTGCAGATAGGGCGCCGTGCGCCAAAGCTCGCGCAAGGTCGGTGTGTCGAAAACCCTGTCCTCCCGGTCGAACTCGTTCCGCGTTCCGACATTGTAGGACTGAAGGTCGGTAAAGAGCTCGGACTCATGGCAACCCGCGCAGCCGGTGGCCGGGCTCTTGAAGATCTGTTCTCCCCGGCGGGCTTGCTCCGACAGTTTCCCCTGCACGAGGCAGGGGCTGCGCGCCGGTTGGAGGCTCCTGAGCCAGGCGTCAATCGACGAGGCCACTTCCTCGGGCAGCATTGTTCCCAACGAGTTTTGGATGCCGGAGCGCACAGCTATTTCGGCCGTGGCCCTCACCCCAAGGCTCATCACCGGGGGAGTCTTGTGCGACAACACCAGGCTCTTGGTGTCTTTGGGATTTCCAATGCCGTCGTTCAGCAAATCCCAGTTGAGTCCATCCACCCGTCCGTCGTCGTCGTGGCAACTGGCACAGCTTTGCCAGCCCTGAAAACAAATGCTCGCGTCGTTAAAGTACATCTCACCGCGCCGGAGGGTTGTCAGTTGTAAGCCCGGATTCAGCGGGATGGCTTCCGGCGCCTGCGCCAGCCTGGACAGGTCAACCACGTCGAGGCTGTCGGAAAAATAACCCGCGACAACCAGCTTCGCTCCTGCGGTGGCCAGCGCGCGCGGCCCATTTCCGTTTAGCTTGACCCGCCGCCGCAGGCCGTGAACAAACGAAAGATCGTTTACGACATCCGCCTGACAGCGGGAGGCGGCATCCTTCAGTCCGGCCAAATTCGTGGGAGCCGTCCGCGGCAGACTTGAGATCTTTTCCAATAACAGGCCAAAGTCTATCACGCTCAGCTCGTGTGTTCCGGCGTGAGTGACGAAGAGCGAGTGGCTGTCGGCAGACCAGCCCGTCGCCCAAGGATTGGCCGCTCCGTGGTCCACATCGTCCAGCAAAACGGTGTTCAGGATTTCCAGTGTGGAAAGGTCGATCAGCGTCATCGCGCTGGTGTTGGCCCATCCGCGGTCCAGTTGAGTCACCGGCACTTGGAAACGCCCAACGCTGAGCGGCACACAGCCGTATCTGCCGTCCGGCGACACGGAGATTTGTCGCAGGTTGATGCTGCCGTTGGGGAGGCGCAGATCCTTCACCACCTTTCGCGCGGCTACGTCAACCACACTCACCGTCGCCGCCACATACGCGACATCGGATCGCCCGCGAGGCAGGTGGCTCGCCACCAGCAGATGCCGGCCATCCAGCGTCAGAGCCGCGGAAACGGGCTCGCGCCGCACCGGGATCCGGCACAGTTCCTTGCGCGCGCCCAAATCGTACAGCCCCAAATCGTCGTTGAAACGATTGCAGACGAACAGGGTCTGCTCATCCCGGCTCAGCACCGGACTCATGGTCGTGTGCCCGGCCTCCAGGTTGTACAGAATCTCGCCTGAGGCCGTGTCCAAAACATAAATCTGACTTCGCTCCCCGCC
>DATDCV010000221.1:0-3170 GCA_036524155.1 Verrucomicrobiia bacterium | reverse complement strand
ATCCTCGCGGCGGTTCGCCAACTGCAATTAGAGCGCGTGGCGCGATATGGCCGGTCCGGGATCGTCGGTGAGCGCACTCGCTCCGAGATCGGGCTGCACTCAGTCCGGGGTGGCGATGTGGTGGGTGATCATACGGTGATTTTTGCCGCCACGGGTGAACGCGTGGAACTCACCCATAAAGCCTCCAGCCGGGAGACCTTCGCTGTGGGCGCATTACGGGCCGCTCAATGGGTGACAGGCCAAAAACCCGGCATCTACGACATGCAGGATGTGCTCGGTTTGAAGTGATCGCCGGTCCCGCCGGCGCGTGGCGCCTATGAAGAATGGTCCATGGGTCATTGTCGCTCTCGGGTCGAACCGGGGCAATTCCCGGCAGAACGTTCTGAATGCCGTCCAGCGGCTCGCCGCGTTCTCGGACCATCCGCCATTAGTTTCCTCGCTGTGGGAAACCACCCCGGTCGATTGTCCCTCGGGATCCCCCGCGTTTATTAACGCGGTCATGGCTTTCCGGCCGCGGCGGGCGGAAACCCCGGAGTCGTTGCTGGTCGAATTTCAGGCGATAGAGCGGGAGTATGGGCGCCGGCCCAAGCAAGTGCTGAACGAGCCACGTCCGCTCGACCTGGACCTCATCGCGTTTGGGCCGGAAACGCGCTCGAAACCGGAATTGACGATTCCCCACCCACGGGCGCATCTGCGTGAGTTCGTGCTGGGGCCGCTGAACGAGATCGCACCGGATCTGGTGCTGCCGGGGCAGGAACTCTCGGTCAAGGCATTACTGGAGCGGCTGCGCTCCTCGCGTTCGCGCTGAGCGGCACCCGGACTGGAGTCCGCGCGCCGACGACACCGCAGCGGCCTCGTTTCACAAATAACCGGGCATGTTCAGCCAGTCCATTTTCAATTCGATTTTTGTCCTTGACCTGGTTGCGAATGCTCCCTAAGACACGACCCATGTTCATTGGCCCCATGGCGGACCGCTACTTTTCCGCCCAGAAGGTACTCGGCTTATTGCATTTGATCTCAGGGGGAGCGCTGGCGGCCTGCGTGGTTATCTGCGCCCAGGCGGAAACCCGCGCGGCGTTCCTTCCTGCCTCCCCTGGAGAACTCACCCGAATGTTGAACACACATCCTTAATCACCACTTATGAGCACCACCTTGTATCTGCAACTGAGCGCGATGATGTTTATGGAATACGCCGTATGGGGCGCCTGGATGCCCGTGCTGGCGGCCCGTTTGCTTGGGCCGCTACAGATGAGCGGAAAGCAGACCGGCTGGATTTACGCCACCCTCCCGCTCGCGAGCATGGTCACACCGCTGCTGGCGGGGCAGCTGGCGGACAGATACGTCGATACCCGCTGGATCCTGGCGGTGTGCCATGGCCTGGGCGTGCTGCTGCTGTTTGTCGCCGCCCGCACCAGCAAGTTCAAACCCCTTTTCCTCATCATGCTGGGATACTCCGCGCTGTACGCGGCCACGATCCCGCTGGTGAATGCTCTCATGTTCAGCCACCTGACCGACGCGGGCAAGCAGTCCCCGGGCATCTTCATTTGGGCGCCCGTGGCCTGGGCGCTGGTCGGCTACGCGCTCACGGGCTGGCGCAACCTCCGCAAAGGAGAAGGCGACGGCAGTGACTGCCTCAAGTTCGCGGCGATCCTCTCGGTTGTCATGGCCCTGGTCTGCATCGTGCAACCCCCCACTCCGCCGAAGGGCGGCGAGGGTGTGGCCATGTTCAAGGCGCTCTCGATGCTCTCTAATCCCACGTTCGCCGTGTTCATTCTCGCCTCCCTCGTCGTCGCGGGCATGATGCAATTCTACTTCCTCGGAACCGCGCAATTCCTGAAGGACAGGGGCGCCTCCGGCAAAAACGTGCCCGCCATTATGGGCATCGCGCAGGCAGCGCAGGCGCTGGCCACGCTCTTCCTGCTCGGCCTGTTCTTCAGCAAGCTCGGCCCCAAATGGACGCTCACCCTGGGCGCCTTTTCATGGCTGTTGCTCTACCTCGTCTACACCATCAAGGCGCCGAAAGCGATGCTCGTGGTCTCCCAGGTGTTCCACGGCTTGGCTTACGTGCTCTTCATGATCGCCGGGCAAATGTACGTCAACACGGTGGCGCCCCCGGACATCGTCGGCTCGGCACAAGCGCTGATCATCCTCGTCACCACCGGCATCGGTCTGTTCCTCGGCACGCAAGTCGCCGGAATTGTCATGGACCGGTGGTGCGTGGCTGGAAAATTCAACTGGAGCAAGGTGTTCCTGGTGCCGCTGATCTGCACCGCTGTGGGGGTGCTGGCCCTGTTGGTCGCGTTCTGAGCTGCCCGGCCTGCCGGCCGCGGGCGACCGCTCCGCCGGACTGGGCCGGTTGAACCGCCGCAGTATTCGTCAGCCCGGGCTGGCCAGGCTTTTATGGACCGACTCATCCGCCTCAGGCTCTTCACGATGATGGTCCTCCAGAGCTTCATCTGGGGGACCTGGATGCCGCTCGTCTATGCCTACCTGCTCAGCCTCGGATTTTCGCCCCTGCAGCAGTCCTGGGTCCTTAATGCTTTTCCCATCGCCGCCATCCTGGGCACCTTCTTCAGCAACCAGTTTGCCGACCGCAATTTCGCCGCGGAAAAATTCCTCGCTTTCAGTCACCTGGTCGGCGGCCTCGCAATCGCGGGGCTCGCCTTTACCCGATCTTTTTGGCCGTTCTTCGGCCTGATGATGCTTCACTGCCTGCTCTATGTGCCGACCATGTCGATCTGCAACTCCATCGCCTTCGCCCATATCAAGGACCCGCAGAAGGAGTTCGGGCAGGTGCGGATGGGCGGCACTATCGGGTGGATCCTTGCGGCCTGGCCGTTCACGTTCATCCTCGTGGACTGGGGAAAGGTGCACGCTGAGAATTCCCAGGGCTTTGTGAATTGGCTGGGCACCGTGCTCGGCAGCGGGTTGACCGGGGCCGCCCTCCACAGCGCCACTCGCTGGACTTACATTGTCGCGGCTATTGCCTCCCTGGTCATGGCCGCCTACAGCCTTACCCTGCCGCACACGCCCCCGAAGAAGGCCGGCGCCGCGGGCGAAAAGCTGGCGTGGCTCGAGGCAATGAAGCTGCTGAGGCACCCCTTCCTGCTAGTGCTCTGGATTATCACCCTCGTGGACTCCTTCGTGCTCTATGCCTACTTCAACTGGAC
>DATDCV010000220.1:0-3744 GCA_036524155.1 Verrucomicrobiia bacterium | reverse complement strand
GACTGGTCCAGCCGCCGTACGAAAGGATCCTCGCCATTGGAATCGTGCCTGCCGGCGCCAGGGAGATTACAAGGCAGATCAGGAAAAATCGGTGGCGAAAGGCCAACGCTCCAATATTTTTGAAGGGCAGGTCCACACTCCTTATTGAGCTACTTTATCAACAGAACGATGTAAACGAACACACAGGCGAGGCTGACCACCGCCAAAACCGCCAGGCTTCGCCCAACTTTCTCCAGAGTCTGTGGCAACTGGATCGGCTCGAGCAACGCGCCCACATCGATTGGGCGCGGCGTCCGGCACTTAGACGCTGGTCACATCTGCGCTTAGCAGCGAGGCCTTGCGGATTGCACGAAAGAAGCGGGGCAAGTCGCATTCTGCAAGGCTGGCTAACGTCAATTTTTTTAGTTTGGCTGCGGCCATTGCCCTGAAGAAAGGGACCCATCAGCCCCCTCGGACGTGCCGGGTCCAGCTTTCCCCGCGGGGGATCTGACGGAACCTTGACCGCAGTCAACTCACGCAGCGTGGTGTGAATCCATGTTCACAACGCGACACGACACAATTATGAAAGCGAACAGAAAAAGCCCGGTTATCATATTGGCCAGCGTCCTCGTTGGCGCTGGGTTGTTGTTCCCTCAAACCGCCCGCGCTCACTGCGACACGATGGATGGACCGGTCGTCCTTGCCGCCAAGGCTGCTTTGGAGAAAAAGGATGTGACGCCGGTTTTGAAATGGGTGAAGCCGGATGTCGAGGCGGAGATCAAAGCGGCATTCGCGAGGACGCTCGTTGTGCGAACCAAAGGGCCGGAGGCGCAGCAACTGGCGGATCAGTATTTCTTCGAGACGCTGGTGCGGGTCCACCGGGCTGGGGAAGGCGCACCGTTCACCGGCCTAAAACCTGCCGGGACCGAACTTGGGCCGGCCATCGAGGAGGCCGACAAGGCTTTGGAAAGCGGCTCGGTCGAAAAAGTGGCCAGGTTGGTGACCGACGAAGCCGCTGCGGGAATTCGCCGCCGTTTCACCGAGGCACACGCGAAGAAGGCCCACGCCGACCACAACGTTGGGGCCGGACGCGAGTTCGTCGCCGCCTATGTGGAATACGTCCATTACGTGGAAGGCCTGCACCAGGCCGCGCAAGCTGCCGGTGCTCACCAAGAAGACGGTCACGCAGCAGCCCCGGTGGAGTCAGCCCATCACGAGCCGGCCCCACAACATAACCACTAGGCAGGGAAGGGAGGCCGCAGGAACGCCGCACCAGTCATGCAAGCGGCGCACGGAACCATTGAAACGGCGGTCAGATTGCCGGGCGTGATGGCCGCAGCCATCGAGGATTAATCGAGGTATTGCCTGATGCTGGTGACGGCATCGAAGCTGAAGACTGGCTCCGATAACGCGGCGGAGGTCGTCCCCACCAGTTATCTGTCTAACCAGCATGGCCGGAGGCGGGCACCTGGGGTAGTCTAGGCGGAATGGCTCCGACGGCAGACTACATTGCCCTGGGGTTGGTCCTCGCGGCTGCGCTGTATCTGTTCTGGCAGCACAAACTGCGAACAGATGTGACCGCCCTGCTGGTGACCCTGGCGCTGATTCTTCCGTGGCCACACCCGGACGCCCGATGGCGCAGCGTACTCACGTATCAGGAAGGCTTCTCAGGTTTTGGCAGCGTGGCGGTTGTGATGGTGGTCTCCATGTTCGTGTTCGGCGGGGCGATCGTGCGCACTGGGGCGGCGGAGTTCCTGGGGATGCGGCTGTTTCGCATGTGCGCACGGCATGAGCTGCTGATGCAGGCGGCAGTGCTGTTGGTGACGACGGTGGTCTCGATGTTCGTGAACGACACAACCGTCGTGCTGATCTTTATGCCGCTGATCCTGACGGTGTGCAAGGAAAAGAGCCTCTCGCCGTCGCGGTACCTGCTGCTGGCGGCTTACGGTTCGCTGCTCGGCGGGCAGTGGACCCTCATTGGCACGCGCAGTAACATCGTCATCAGCGATTATTTCGCGCGCCAGCAAATCGCCGCGGGACAGGCTGTCGCGGGGCTGGGCTTCTTCGATTTCACGCGGATCGCCGCGGTG
Source organism: Verrucomicrobiia bacterium (assembly GCA_036524155.1). Lineage (GTDB taxonomy): Bacteria > Verrucomicrobiota > Verrucomicrobiia > Limisphaerales > UBA8199 > DATDCV01. The sequence continues at coordinate 1,675 of DATDCV010000220.1, read as the reverse complement.
GTGTTTGCCGCGTGCGCGGCGTCTTTCTATTTCTACGGACGAAAACTTTTGCCGGCTGCGAGTGCCTTGGATGAACAGGCAGAGGAACTGGCGCGGGATTACTTGACCGAGGCCAAGGTCACCCCCCAGTCGGGCACCGTCGGCAAGACCCTCGATCAACTGGCTTGGACAAAGCGCGCCGATCTGACCGTGATCGAAGTAATCCGAGGCGACGAACGCATGCCCGCCAGCAAATGGCTGAAGCTCCAGCCCGGCGACGTGCTGGTCATGCGAGGCCCGGTGCCAGTCATGGGCGAGTTGCTCAAATCGCCGGATTTTCAACTCAAGGAAGAGGTGAAACTCGACGCCAACATGCTGCGGAGCATGGACCTGGTGACGGTGGAGGCGTTGCTCGCGCCCCGTTCGGACTACGCGGGTCGATCGTTGGAGCAAGTAGACTTTAGCCACGACTACGGCTTCACGGTGATGGGGATTTCCCGGCACGGCAAGACCATTCACGAACGTCCGATGTCCACGCGGCTGGAATTTGGCGACTCGCTGTTGCTCCTTGGTTATATCGCGGGCGTGGACCGGTTGGCGCACAACCCGAATCTGATGATCCTGGGCCAGCGGCCATTCCATCCGGTGGGCAAAACGAAGGCGCTGATCACAATGGCCCTGCTTGCCGGGCTGATCGCCACGGCAGTGAGCGGCATGCTCAGCCCGGCGGTGTCGATTCCGCTGGTGGCGATGCTGGTAATTTTGTTCGGCTGTGTGAAAGTCGAGGATGCTTACAAGTCGGTGGATTGGAAGTCTGTGGTGACGGTCGCCGGCATGATTCCATTTGGCGTGGCGCTGGAAAAGACCGGCGCGGCGGCCGGCCTGGCGCAGTGGATTGTTAACACGCTGGCGGGGCTCAACCCAACGGTAGTACTTGGCATCATCCTGCTCTTGGCTGTCCTGTTTACGCAACTGATCGAGAATGCCGCTGTGGCGATCATCCTGGCGCCTCTGGCTTATCAGGTGGCGATGGAAACCGGTGCGGACCCAAAACCCTTCATGGTGAGCCTGGCCATTTGCGTGTCCGCCAGTTTCTGTACGCCCATCGCGCACGAAAGCACAATTCTGGTGATGGGCCCCGGCCGGTACGAATTCAAACACTACCTGCGAGTCGGCGGCGTGATGGCAATCCTGACCTGGCTGGTGGCGACCGTCGTCACACCCTGGGTTTGGCCGTTTTGAGCAGGAGGTATTTCCAGGCTCATGAGGTTGGGAGGCCAGAACTTCGTCGCCAGCGCGGGCACGGCTCGGATTACAGCTCTGCGTGCGTCCCGTCGCAGAACGGTGCGGTATGCGTGTGCTTGCACTGGCACAACGCCACGCGCTTGGGGTGATCGAGCTTAAACTCCAGCGGCTCGAACCCCGTTCCTTTGTGCGACCCATCACAAAACGGTTGTTTCGTCGATCGGCCGCACCGGCACCACCAGTAGCTCCCGGCTGCCAGATCCAACTCGGCCGGCATTTTCTCCGCGATTACAGGCTCAGGCATCTTGATTCTCCTTCTTGTTCATGTTGCTCGTTAGTATCCCGTGAACTCGTCCGTCCACACCTGCTCTCCGCCAACGCCTGCTTCCCGCAGCGTTTGGGCCACCCCGGTAACAAACCGGGGCGGGCCGGCGACATAACAGCCCCGGAC
>DATDCV010000219.1:0-14656 GCA_036524155.1 Verrucomicrobiia bacterium | reverse complement strand
CGACAAGGATCTGTGGTACGCGTACGGAGCCTACAACTGGTCGCAGAACTCTCTTCTCCCGACCTTCACCATGGATCGTTATGCGGCCGGCTGGGGAGTGGGCGGCAGCAATGCCTGGATCCTGCAAATGGACAATAGCGCCTTGGCAGCCACTCCTCCGCAGTGGGCAGGCGGCGGCATGGGCGGTGGCGGCCCCCTTGATTACAGCCACTTCACTTCTCCCAATCTGGCGTCGTACCGGATCAGCTTCGATGCCCGGGTTCAAGGCCTCGCGGAAGGGAAAACCTCGACGAGTAGCACGCTGCAGCTCTTCGTGGACTCTCCCGACGATACCCTCCAACCGCCCGACTCGGACACCGATGGCGACCTGCTCGCCCGACTGGATTTCCAGTTTTCCGGAGTTGAAACCAACTGGCAAACGTTTACCTACACCCTCGACAAGGGGTCGGTTGGGTCTGGCTCAAAAGCCAACTTCACCGCCAACTACAACAAAGTCAATGCCCTGCGCACTCAATGGCAGATCGAGAATGCCGCCTCGGCGACAGATTGGGGCTACGACGCCGATAACGCCCTCGTAATCGACAACTTCAAAGTCGAACGCATTTACGACGGACTTCCGCCGCTGGCTATCAGCATCTCCGGAACCGACGCCAGCCTGATCTGGGGTGCCTGGACCGGGCAAGGCTACGCTCAGCTTCAGAAAGCCGCTTCCGTCGCGGGTCCCTACTCAGACGTCTCCGGAGCAACGAATTCCCCGGCCAGCCTCCCCATGGGCACCGGAGCGTCGTTCTTCCGCCTGAAATGGGTCGCGCCTTAATTATCGTTCTTTCCGCCCCGCGCGGCGACAAGGCTGCCTTCAGCCACGTCCCCCGCGGCGTCGTGGAAAGCTCGTTGTTTTAATAGGCCCGGCCGAAGTATTCTCAAGGGCGCTGGTGTTATGCCAGCGCCTTATTCTTTTCCTGTTGCTTTCCGCCAGGAAACCAAGCTGATCCAGCCCGCTGCGACAGACCGGAAGCGGCTTTTGCATGGGGGATAGGTTGTTCACGCTGATCCGGCCGCGCATTTGGGAACCAACCGGACCCTCCGCCACCGAACGCTACTCTCCCGGCTCCAGGAGTCCCAACTGCCACGGAATCTCACCGTAAGCCTTGCCCTGCCTCCGCTCGTCGCTCACGCCTTGGAACAGGAAGCGGAGTCGGTTTGGATTAACCTCGAGTTTTTCGTCGCAGCCTTCGCGCAACAATTCTCCGTGGCTGAAGGAATCGGTCCAGTGGGCCGCGGTGTCGCGCACGTTGACAGGGCTGGCGAACGGTTTTTGGCGGGTGTCCGCCAACCCTTGCCAGGAACCATCCAGCGAATCCGAGATGTAGGCTTTGTAGTATCGCCGCCCATCCGCTTGCGCTTCGATCAACGCCAGGTATTTCTTCAACCCCTTGAGCGCGTAGACGTGAGCAGCTTCAAGAATGTCAGCCTGTAGAACCACTTTGGGCTCGCCCCACCCGCCCGGAAAATCCGCTAGTTTGGTCTCCGCGCGCCACATCCGGCCATCCAACGACGTGAAAAACAGGTAGGCCTTCGCATCGTCGGCTATAACCCAGAAATCGATCCAGCCCTTCACATTGGCCGGTCTCTGGGCGTAGAACGGAATCGGTTTGCCCCACGAATACGGGTCCACAAGGTTCGTGGTGGTAGAATACACGGGGCGTATTTCCTTCTTCGTCTCGTCGGGGGCCTGGTAAACCAGGTACCACCTCCCGTCGCGGGAAAATCGGAACACCTGGGGCGCGCAGAAATAACCGTCGCAGCATTTCAGCACGTGCCGATTCGCCGAGTTGGCATCCTTCCAGTCGGCAAAGGAGATATATTCGATCTGGTGCGTGCGGACTTTGCTCCGAATCGTTGAAAAGATGTGCCAACGCCCGTCGAATTGGACAATCGACGGGTCTTTGACCGACATGCAAGGATCGGCTGGGCGGCTCGCCGGCGAAGCGAGCGGCGAGGCTACGGTCCAGGTGAAACTGCCGGCCAGCAGGTTGCTGAGTGCGGGAACTGCCGGGACTTGGCCGAGGCAGGTGGAGAATGGCCCAAAGCACCAGCCAACTCCAACGCAAAGCAAGGAGAAAAAACGTCGCATAAAAAGTGCGTCCGGGTCCCGGCCCGGGTTCTGACGACCGGGATAGCCTCATCGATCCAGCCGCACAAGCAAAAAGCCCGTCCACTGGGACGGGCTTTGGTAGGTCAAATAAGGGTCTTTGAGAGCTATTTCTTTTCCGGCTCGGCGGCTGCAGGCTTGTCCTCGCCGGCAGGCTTGGTTTCCTCGGCACCCTTGGTTTCCCCGACAGCCTTGGTCGCCTCGGCTGGCTTGCTTTCAGCGGGGGTATAAGCCAGATCCACCCACTCGAGAATGGCCTGTTGGCCCGCGTCCCCCTGGCGATGTCCCATCTTCACGATGCGCGTGTACCCCCCGCGCCGTTCTTTCTGTGCGGGTGCAATCTCGTCGAAAAGGATCTTCACCGCGTCCTCCTGGTGCAACCGGGCCGCGGCCAAACGCCGGTCGTGGATGCTGCCGCTTTTGCCCAGCGTCACCATTTTTTCGGCGACGGAGCGCGCCGCTTTGGCTTTAGCCAGAGTGGTCGTGACGCGTTTTTGCTTGATCAGGCTGCAGACGAGGTTGGCGAGCATCGCGTTGCGATGTTCGAACGTGCGCCCCAATTTGGCGGTTCGCTTGAGATGTCGCATGATGTGTGACTGATAGTTAAGTTATTGCTGCCGAACGATGCGAACGGTGCTTCACGGTCCGCGCGGATTACCGGGTCAGCGTTATGGGTTCTTCTTTCGGCGTGTCCAGCAGATCGGGTTCAAAACTCATTCCCAGCGTCAACCCAAGCGCGGCCAGCTTCTCTTTGATTTCGTTGAGGGACTTCTTCCCGAAATTCCGGTACTTGAGCATCTCCTGCTCGGTCTTCATGGCGAGCTGGCCGACCGTAGTAATATTGGCATTATTGAGGCAGTTCGCCGCGCGGACGCTCAACTCGATTTCGTTGACGCTCATGTTCAACAGCTTCTTGAGCTTGGTCTTCTCTTCGTCCTGTTTATCGACGACTTCTTCGAATTCCACCGCGTTCTTGTCGTAGCCGACAAATACGTCGAGGTGGTGCTGGAGAATCGCGGAGGCCTGGGTGAGCGCGTCATCGGGCGAAATCCGGCCGTCAGTCCAAATCTCCAGCAGCAGGCGGTCGTAATCGGTCCGCTGGCCCACGCGTGCGTTCTCGACCGCGTAGCGCACTCGGGTCACCGGAGAGAAGAGGGAGTCAATTGCGACGACGCCGATGGGCTGGTTCGGCTTCTTGTTTTCGTCGCCCGGAAGGAACCCGCGGCCGACCTTGATCTCCAACTCCATTTCAAACTTCTTCTTCTTATCAAGCGTGCAGATGTGTTGCGTCGGGTTAACCATTTCCAGATTCTGATTGAGCTGGATATCGGCGGCTGTGACTTCGCCCTCTTTGTTCACCGACAAAAGCACCGTCTGCGGATCCCGGGAATGCGACTTAAACAGGATCTTCTTCAGGTTCAGCACAATATCAGTGACATCCTCGACGACACCCTCAATCGTGGCGAACTCGTGCATCGCGCCGTCAATCTTGATTGAGCTGATCGCCGCGCCCTCGAGGGACGAAAGCAGCACCCGGCGGAGCGAGTTGCCTATCGTGTGGCCGTAACCGGTCTCAAAGGGCTCGGCGACAAACTTGGCGTAGGTGTCCGTGGCGGTTGCCTCTTCCTTCGTCAACCGCTTGGGCATTTCGAAACGTCCTAAACGTACTGGCATGTTTTTCCTTTCAACAATTTTAAACTGACCGGACGGCTATTCCCGGAAACCACCCAGGTCCGTATAATTGTTTTGGACTGCCGGTTCGGGGATAGACGGACTGTCTAACGGTTCAACAATCCGATTATCCATTCATCCAACAATCCGGTTTTACTTGCTTACCGGGAATAAAATTCGACGACCGCCTGCTCGTTGGCGATGGGCTGGATCTCATCCCGGCTGGGGATGCGCATCACAACGCCCTTTAAGGCTTCCTTGTCCAACGAAAGCCAGTCGGGCACTGCGCGGCTGGCGGCGATTTCGAGGTTCTTGGTCGCCAGTTGGCGGGCGGCATTGGAATTCTTGATCTCGACGACGTCATTCACCTTCAGGCCGAACGACGGAATATCAACCTTCCGCCCGTTGACTCTCACGTGGCCGTGGGCGACCAACTGCCGCGCGGCAGCGCGCGTGTTGGCGAAGCCAAGGTGATAGCACACGTTGTCGAGCCGGGTCTCGAGGATCTGCAGCATCTGCTCGCCGGTCACACCACGGCGTTTCAGAGCCCGCTCGTAAACACCGCGGAATTGCCGTTCGAGCAGGCCGTAGTAATAGCGCAGCTTTTGCTTCTCGATCAGGCCAAGGCCGTAATCGGTGTGTTTCCGGCGCGACTTCGGGCCATGCACGCCCGGACCGTAGTTCCGGCGCTCAAGGTATTTTGTCGGGCCAAAGATCGGGACGCCGAAGCGGCGGCTGATGCGGACGCGGGGACCTGTATAACGAGCCATCGGTTAGTAGAGAGTTAGAAGTTGGAAGTTGAGAATTACACGCGCCGTTTTTTCCGCGGGCGGCAGCCGTTATGGGGAACCGGAGTAACGTCGCGGATGGTGGTGATTTCGAGGCCAATCGCCTGCAAAGCGCGGATTGCGGATTCGCGGCCGGACCCGGGGCCTCGCACCTGCACTTCGACTTCTTTCATGCCGTGGGACATCGCCTGCCGGGCTGCGTCCTGGGCCACCTGTTGCGCGGCGTAAGCCGTGCTCTTGCGTGACCCTTTAAAGCCGACGCGGCCGGCCGTTGACCAGCCGATGACGTGCCCTTGAGCGTCCGTAATGCTCACCTGGGTATTGTTGAATGTGGCCAGGATATGGGCGACCCCCGAGATGATGTTTTTCGCGCCCTTAGCCTTAATGATCTTCTTGCCGGCGAGATCGTCGGCGAGCAACTCAGCGGCGGTAGGGGCCGCGCCTGCCACGGGGACCGCCGGAGCGGCGCCTTCGACGGGCTTGGCTGCCTCGGCAGGCGCGCCAGCGGGAGCCCCTTCAGGCCCGGTTGCGGCACCTGCGGCAGGCTTCTCTTTCCTGGGTTGCTTCGGCGCAGCGGCATCACCAGCCGGCTTCGTCGCGGGCTTCTCAGCGGTGACGTCTTCGGGTTTGCCTTCTTTCCTGGGAGCGGGCTTTTTTTTCTCTTCGGCCATAATACGAATTCAATATCAACTCAGTGGATGCCGGTCTTCGCGGCTGGATTGCGGACGACGCCGACAGTCTTGCGCGGTCCCTTGCGGGTGCGGGCGTTGGTTTGCGTCCGCTGGCCGCGCACGGGCAGGCCACGCAAATGGCGGACACCACGGTAGCACTTGATGCCCTGCAATCGCTTGAGGTTCATACCAATCTCGCGCCGCAAATCGCCTTCGATGACATATTTGCCATCCTGAATCGCATGGACGATCTGCGAAAGCTGCTGCTCCGTCAGGTCCTTGGCGCGAATAGCGGGATCAATATTGGCTTTGGCAAGGATGACTCTCGAGTTGCTGGGGCCGATACCGTAAATGTAGCGCAGAGCAATGTCGATGCGCTTGTTGGGCGGTACTTCTACACCGATGATGCGAGCCATATATTCGTTGGATCGTTAAAACCGTTTAACCGTTATTGCGTAAGCCTGGGCTATCCCTGGCGTTGTTTGTGCCTCGCGTTGGTGCAGATCACGCGAATGACGCCTTTGCGCCGGATGATCTTGCAGTTTTCGCAAAGCTTTTTGACAGATGCGCGAACTTTCATATTCCTAAAATCTATTTCTCTGGGGATAGCTCAACCGAGCCTCCCGCTGCTTTCACCCGCCGACCGGTTCCCCCAGGATCCGGCCGACCGACAAATCAAAGGGCGACAACCGCACTCGCACCTTTTCTCCCGCCGCCATTGGCCGGCTATTCAGTCTCCGCTTGCCGGGCACGAAGCCCAGCAAACGATGCCCGTTTGCCAGTTCCACTCGATAGGTCCCGTTCGGCAGAACTTCCACGACTAAACCTTCAACTTGGAAGGCATCGTCTCCGGGCATGTCAGAATCTCAGGTTCGGCCTCGGTAATGAGCACCGTATGCTCAAAATGGGCTGATAATGAACCATCTTGAGTGACCACTGTCCAGCCATCATTCAAAATTTTTACGCCGGGTAGACCCGCGTTGACCATCGGCTCGATAGCGATCGTCATCCCTGGCCGCAGTTTCGGAGACGATTTGCCGTCAACGAAATTCGGCACTTGGGGTTCTTCGTGCATCGACCGCCCCACCCCGTGACCAACGAACTCCCGCACCACGCTGAAGCCGTTGGATTCCACATAGTTCTGTATCGCCCGCGAGATGTCGCTCACCCGTTTGCCGGCGACCGCCTGCGCAATGCCTTCGTAAAGCGATTTCTCCGTCACATCCATCAGCCGTTGCGCCTGTACCCCGCATCCGCCTACCGCTACCGTCCTCGCTGTGTCCCCCACGAATCCGTTAAAAACTACTCCGATATCGAGGCTCACAATGTCACCGAAACTTAGTATCCGCGCGCCAGCCAGGCCGTGAACGATCTGTTCATTGACCGAGATGCAGGTATGACACGGAAACTTCCGATAGCCCAGGAACGCGCTTTTGCCGCCATAATGCTTCATCCGGGAGGCGGCAAAGTCGTCCACCTGCTTCGTCGTCACCCCTGGCTGGATGAAACGAGCGACTTCATTGAGCACCACACTGGCCAGCGCACAGGCCGGCCGCATGGCCTCCAAATCTCGCTCGCTCTTTAAAATAATCATTGTCTTTCCAGCCATCCTTAACCTTCAACCGTTTTTCAGGCTAAGTAAACGAGCGACATAGCTAAAACCGGCCGCGAAGACGGCCCTTCTTCAGGAAGCCATCATAATGGCGCATCAAAAGATGGGTCTCCATCTGGCGCATCGTGTCCAAAAGCACACCCACAAGGATGAGCATGCTGGTGCCGCCAAAGAACGTCGCCACGGGATAGGGAATCTGCAAATTGTTATAGAGCAACAGCGGGATGACAGCGATCACTACCAGGAACACGGCACCGGCCAGCGTGATGCGGCTCATAGCGTTGTGCAGATAATCACTGGTGGCCTGTCCCGGCCGCACCCCCGGGATGTAACCGCCGTTCTTCTTCAAGTCGTCCGCAATCTGCAACTCGTTGAACTGCGTCGCGACCCAGAAATAGGAAAAGAACAAAATCATCAACGCGTAAGTAACGAGGTAGAACCAGTGCCTTTCCCCCAGCATCAGCGAGAGCCGGTGACAGGCTTCACCGATGAACTTTAGGCCCGGGTTGGTGTTGTTGGCCAGAGCGCCCCAGGCCATTTCAAAGAATTTCTGCGGGAACATGAGGATCGCCTGGGCGAAGATAATCGGCATAACCCCCGAGTAGTTCACGCGCAAAGGCATGAACGAGGTCCCGCCGGCGTAGACTTTGCGGCCCACCGCGCGCTGCGCATACTGGACGGGGACTTTGCGTTGCGCCTGCGTAATCGCGATCACACCGGCGATAACCCCTGCTAGCAAAAGCAGCAACGCCATCGCGTGACCGATGTTGAAGCGGGCCTCAAAGCCGCGCTCGGCGCCGAACATATCTTTCAGGGCCACGCCTGCCTGCGGCAACCGCGCCAGGATGCCGATAGTTATGATTAGCGAGACACCGTTGCCAATGCCGCGGTCGGTTATTTGCTCGCCAAGCCACATGAGCAGCATCGTGCCGGTAGTTAGCAGGATGGTGGTTTGCAGACGATAAAACCAGATATACTCAGGCCGATAGAGCACCAGTTGGCCGATGCCCTGGCCGAACAGCTTTTCGGGGTGCTCCCAGCCAATCGCCATGAACAGCCCCTGGCCGAGGCATAGCAGCACGGTCAGGTAACGTCCGTACTGCACGATCTTCGTCCGACCGCCTTCTTCACGAGCCAGTTTGCTGAGCTGCGGGACTACCGCCGTCAACAATTGCACAATAATCGTAGCGCTGATGTAAGGCATGATGCCCAGCGCCCCCACCGCGCAGTGTTCCAGTGCGCCCCCGGTAAACATGCTGTAGATGCCCAGAACACCCCCCTGCTGGGCGTGCTGCGAAAAGAAAGCCGTCAGCGCCTCGCCGTTCAGGCCGGGCACACGAATCACGGCCTCCAAACGGCAGATGGCCAACACTGCCAGTGTGAAAATGATCCGGGATTTCAGCTCCGGAATCTTGAAGCAGTTCTTGAACGTGTTAATGATGGCGGCAAGCATGGCGAGTCAGGGTCAAAGGGCCAAAGCCCGACGGGCGAACTCTGGCGGCAGTGGGAGTGCGGTACTGAAAAACGTCATAGTCAGGCTTTGGCCGGCTCCTTCGGCTTCGCGGAAACAACCTCACAGGCGCCGCCTTTAGCCTCGATCTTGGACTTCGCGGACGCGCTGAAAGCGTGCGCGCTAACCGTGAGCTTCTTGGTGAGCTCACCTTCACCCAGGATTTTGATGCCGGCGGCACGCCCATTGGCCAGGCCCAGGCTCCGCAGCGCTGCCTCATCGACCCGCGCGCCGTCGTCGAAGTGATTCAGAGCACTGAGATTGACCGGCAGGTAACGCGTAGCATGCCGGGAATTATTAAACCCGCGCTTGGGGATGCGGCGAATCAGTGGCATTTGGCCACCTTCGAAGCCGATGCGGATCGAACTGCCGGAACGTGCAGTCTGGCCCTTGCCGCCGCGACCGCTGCTCTTGCCGTGGCCGCTGGATTCACCCTGGCCAAGCCGCTTGCGGCGATGCTTGGCGCCGGGACGAGGTCTAAGATCGTGTAAACGCATGGTAGACTAAACAGTTAGATTCTCCGCCGGAGCCGAAGTGGCGGGAGCCACGACTGCCGGTGGCTGGGGCGCAACCACTTTCTTTATCTCGAGGCCGCGACCCCGGTAAATGTCCTCTCGCAACCGCAAACTCAAAAGTGCCTGGAGCGTCGCCTTCACGACGTTGGCGGCATTCTTCGAGCCGAGTGATTTGCTCAGCACATCCTTCACACCGGCCGATTCGAGCACCGCCCGAACGGTCTTGCCCGCGATGATCCCGGTGCCAGGTGATGCAGGCCGAAGCAGCACTTTGGCTCCGCAGTAATGTGAAAAGACCTCATGGGGCAGAGTCGCTTCCTTCAGGCTGACGCTTACCATCTGCGCACGCGCCAGTTCGCCGCCCTTACGGATGGCATCCGCCACCTCGCCAGCCTTCCCGAGACCAACCCCCACCCTGCCTTTCTTGTCGCCAACCACCACCAGCGCGCTAAAATTAAACCGGCGGCCGCCTTTTACTACCTTGGCCGAGCGGTTGATGAACACCACTTTCTCGGTCAGTTCCTGTCCCGGCCCTTCGCCCCGGCCCTCGGCAGCCTCCGGCCCCGGGCGACTCCGCCGTCGAAACCCGCCCCGTCCGCCGCGCGGCTCGGCGCGAAATTCAGTCGTATCGCTCGTCTTTTCGCCGTTCTCTACTTTTGTTTCTTCAGCCACAATAAATCTCCAAGTTTAGAATTTCAGGCCAGCCTCGCGAGCGGCATCCGCCAGCGCTTTGACTTTCCCATGATAACGCGCTCCGCCGCGGTCAAAAACGACGTCCTTGATGCCCTTCTCCAACGCCGCCCGTGCGGCCAGCATGCCAAGCGTCTTGGCGCTGGCAGCGTTCGCGGCCAGTTTCTCCCGATCAGGAACGGACTTGCTGACGGTTGAGGTCGCCGCCAACGTCACGCCCGCGACGTCATCGATGAACTGGACGTGAATATTCTGATTGGTGAAGCAAACGCTCATGCGGGGACGCGCTTTGGTGCCGCTGACCTTCTGGCGGATTCTCCATCGCCGCTTCAACCCCAGTTTGTGTTTCTGTTCGGTTCTCATCTTCGCTTCGTCACGGATTCGGCCGTGAGCTTTGAATAGGTGATAAAGTGTTAAATCGTTACGGTGATGCTTCTCGGGACTATTGCACCGTCTTTCCTTCCTTGCGCACGACGTGCTCGCCCACATATCGGATACCCTTTCCTTTGTAGGGTTCCGGCGGGTAAAAGCTGCGCAGTTCGGCCGCCACCTCGCCGACCACTTGCCGATCGGGGCCCTCAATGGTCAACTTGGTGTTTTCCTCGACGGTCACTTTTATCTGGTTCGGTATCGGATAAACCACCGGATGTGAATACCCCAAACTCAGGTTGACGGCATTGCCTTGAACGGCCGCCTTGAAACCGACGCCCTGGATTTCCAGTTTCTTCACGAAGCCTTCGTTGACGCCCCGAACCATGTTGTTCACCAGCGCGCGGCTCAACCCGTGCAAGGCCTTGACAGCATCATCGTCGCCTTCGCGGCTGACCAATAATTTGCCATTCTCGACCTTGATGCTGGTGCGCCCGGGCAGTTCCCAGTTCAGCTTTCCTTTGGGGCCTTCCACAAAAACCTGTTGGCCCTTCACTTCCACCTTCACTTTCGGCGGAATGGCGATCGGTTGCTTTCCTATGCGAGACATAAATCAGATCGGATATTACCAAACGTAACAGATCAGTTCGCCACCCAGATTCTTTTTCCGGGCCTGGTTGCCCGTCATTACGCCCTCGGAGGTGGAAACAACGGCCACTCCCAGGCCGCCCCGCACACGCGGGATCTCCTTGGATCCGACGTAGCGGCGGAGCCCCGGGGAACTCACTCGGCGCATTCCCTCAATGATGCTCTTCTTGCCCTGGTATTTAAGTTTCAGCCGGAGCGTCTTGGGAACCTGGCCCTCAACCGAGAAATCGGCAATGTAGCCTTCGTGTTTGAGGATGCCCGCGATGCTCTCTTTCATTTTAGAGTGCGGCAGTTCAACACCAGGCTGCAGCGCGCGGTGGGCGTTGCGGATCCGGGCCAGCATGTCGGAAATGGGGTCGTTCATATGCTTACCAGCTGGCCTTGGTGACGCCCGGGATTAAGCCGGAAAGCGCCGCCTCGCGGAAGGTCAGGCGCGAGCAGCCGAACTTGCGCAGGTATCCATGCCGCCGCCCGCTCATCGAGCACCGGTTGACCACCCGGATTGGACTTGCGTCCCGGGGCAGCTTTGCCAGGCCCGCGTAATCGCGCTTGGCTTTAAGTTCCGCTCGAATCGCAGCGTACTTTTTGACCGTCTCGGCTTTTCTCTTGTTTCGTTCAATCCACGCAGTCTTTGCCATACAGAAAAATTGGATTATTGGCTTGTTGGGTTTACGGAGTTGGGGTCGGAGCGGGAGCCAGCGCTGTCGCCGCTACCGGTGTCGCTTCAGCTTTCGGGGCTTCTTTGGCTTTGGCTTCGGCAAAAGGCATGCCCATCAATTTCAACAGGTCCATCGCCTCCTCATTGGTGCGGGCGCTGGTAACGATCGTGATATCCATCCCCTGCTGGCGTTTGATTTTGTCCAACTCAATTTCAGGGAAAATGGTCTGGTCCGCCACGCCGAGCGAGTAATTCCCTCGCCCGTCGAAGGAACGGGGCGACAGCCCGCGAAAATCGCGAATGCGCGGCAGGGCGGTGGCGACCAATCGATCGAAAAATTCGTACATGATGTCGCGCCGGAGGGTCACGTGGCACCCGATCGGCTGCCCCTCGCGGAGTTTGAAGTTCGCAATGCTGTGCCGCGACTTGCTGATCGCCGGCTTGCGACCGGTGATCAGTGCGAGGTCCTTCGCCGCGTCATCAATCGCGCTCTTCTCCAGCGAAGCACTGACGCCCATGTTGATGACGATCTTTTCCATCCGCGGCACCTGGTGCGGATTCGTGTACTTGTGCTTGTCTTTCAAGGCAGGCACAACTTCTTTAACGTATCGGTTGAACAGTCTTGCTTTCATTTCGCTCTTTTCCGGATTTTACCGGAGCGTCGTCTCATCAAATCAGGCTTGGGTCGGCGCCGCCGTCGGCGTGGCCACCCCTCGTTTTGCCGCCCGGGCGTCGAATTGGTCCGCCTTCATCACGTTGGATACATGGATCGAGCCCTCCCGCTCGACAATTTGGCCGTTCGGATATTGCTGGCTCTTCCGCATGTGCCGCTTAATCATCCGCACCCCTTCAACCAGCACCCGTTGTTTCTTGCCATCGACGGCAATGATCCGCCCGCGCTTGCCTTTGTCCGCGCCGGCGATAACCACCACTTCGTCGTTCTTCTTCACATGAAAACTGTGCATAACCTGAAAATATTCTCGCGCTTTACTGTTTGTTGGCCACGGTTCGCATCAACCCTTAGATCACCTCGGGCGCCAGCGAGACAATCTTCATGAATTTCTTGTCGCGGAGTTCGCGCGCCACCGGCCCGAAAATGCGCGTGCCTCTCGGGTTTAACTCCTTGTCGATGATGACAATGGCGTTGCTGTCGAACCGGAGATACGAGCCATCCGAGCGGCGGATGGCCTGCCGGGTCCGCACGATAACGGCATCCACCACCTCGCCCTTCTTGACCGTTCCATCGGGCGTCGCCTCTTTGATGTGGGCCTTGATGATATCGCCGATGCGCGCATACCGCTGGTTGCGGCCAAGCACACCGATGGCAGCGGCGCGCTTGGCGCCCGTGTTATCCGCCACATCGAGGATCGATCGTACCTGTAACATAAATCACCTGTTCCTGGCTGACTGTTGACTGCTCCTGGTCACGCCCCCACCGGCGTAATCTCCGCGCCGCGTTCCACCACCTCAACCAGGCGCCAGCGTTTGGTTTTCGACAGCGGGCGCGTCTCTTCGATTCGCACCCGGTCCCCCACCTTGGCCTGGCTTTTCTCGTCGTGAGCGTAGAATTTCTTGTAGCCCGTGACGATCTTCTTGAACTTTGGATGCGGGTAGCGTCGTTCGACCCGCACAATGATCGTCTTGGCCATTTTGTTCGAGATAACCTCGCCCACCCGCTCCTTCCGGTTCGCGCGTTTTTCGGCGGCGGCAGCCGCTGGCGCTGGAACGGTGGTCGGCTCGACTGGTGAATTCGCAGTGGTTTCAGACATACAAAATCAAGCGGCTTTTTTCCGCAATACGGTGATGCGGGTTTCGATGCGGGCAATGTCGCGGCGCAGTGTGCGGAGGCGCGCGGGCTTTTCAAGTTGGGCGCTGGCCTGCTGCAACCGCAGGTTAAATATCTCCTGCCGCAGGTTCCGGCCATCCGCCAGCAGCTCTTCGAGCGTCTTTTCCTGAATCTCTTTGCGTTGCGTTTTCTTCATAGCGTTCAGTCCTGCAGCCGGTGACGGGAAATGAATTTGGTTTTGATGGGCAGTTTGGTGGCCGCCAGGCGCAACGACTCCCGCGCCACGACTTCGTTCACACCGTCCACCTCGAAGAGGATGTTCGCCGGGCGGATAACCGCCACCCAGGATTCCAGCGGACCTTTGCCCTTGCCCATGCGGGTTTCCAGCGGCTTCTTGGTGAACGATTTCTGCGGGAACACGCGAATCCACAACTTGCCGTGCCGCTTCATATTGCGAGCGATCGCTACGCGGGCGGCTTCCAGTTGCTTGGTATCGAGCCAGCAGCGTTCCATCGCCATCAGCCCGTACTCCCCAAATGAGACCTTCTCCCCACGCGACGCCAGCCCGGCACGGTTGCCGCGGTGCATTTTGCGGTACTTAACTCTCTCGGGCATCAAGGGCATAAGAAATTCCTTTTATTCAAATTGAACTCGCTACGGTCTCCGGCCGGGCCGCCGCTTCCGACCCTTGGGCCTTCTGGGCTTTCGCCTCGCCTTTGCACACCCAGCATTTGATCCCCAGCTTCCCGTAAACCGTATTCGCCTCGGCAAAACCGTAGTCGATTTCGGCCCGCAGCGTATGCAACGGCACGCGGCCCCAATGGTACTGCTCCACCCGCGCTAGCTCGGCGCCTCCCAACCGCCCGGCGCAACGGATCTTAATCCCCTCCGCCCCAAAATCTTTCGCGGTCTGCAGTGCCTTCTTCATCGCCCGCCGGAACGATACCCGGCGCTCGAGTTGCAGCGCGACGTTTTCAGCCACAAGTTGGGCGTCGATTTCCGGGTGTTTGATCTCCACGATATCCACGTAGATCTCCTTGCCCGTCATCCGGCTCAACTCTTCCTTGAGCTTGTCGATCTCGGCGCCCTTGCGCCCGATCACAATGCCGGGGCGCGCGGTAAGAATCGTAATCCGGCAACGGTTGGCAGCCCGCTCGATCAGGATCTTTGGCACCGACGCCGATTCGAGTTTCTTCTTAAGCAGATCGCGAATCTCGCGATCCTCGGTCAGCAGCTTGCCGAACTCTTTCTTGCCGCCGAACCATTTCGACCGCCAATCGCGGTTCACCGCGATGCGCAAACCCACTGGATTGGTTTTCTGTCCCATACGTTAGTGCTGGATAAACGGATAAATGGACTGGTGGATAAATGGAGCGAAGAGTCGTTGGGCACCTGGCACCCAACAAGCCAATAATCCATTAATCCTGACGCCCGGCTTACTCATCGGATAATACGATCTTGATGTGGCAATTACGTTTCAGAATCGGGCCCGCGGAACCGCGCGCTTTAGGGGTGAATCGCCGCAAAGTCGTCGCCGTCTGCGCCAACGCTTCCTTGACCACCAACCGGGTCGTGTTGAGACCGGC
>DATDCV010000218.1:0-37151 GCA_036524155.1 Verrucomicrobiia bacterium | reverse complement strand
CCCAAGCGGCGCAAGCGCCCTCCCTCTGAGCCTAGAGCCCTCCGGTCGTTCCAAAAGGACTTTCCGACACTCAAGGGATCCCGCGCCGCAGCACGCAAAAAACTCTCCCAAAACCGCACCAATTCCTAGTGACGTTGGACTGAAGTCCGCGCGCCGACCGCGTCGCAACGGCCTCCCGCCACAAATGACTGGGGCATATGGAGATGATCGAGGGGTGCCCTAATTCCGTTCCACGATAAATGTCAGGTCCGCCGGCGTAGCCTTGCTTCGAGCCGCACTTTTGTCCGGCGGCGGTTCGGCTCCGCCATCGTCGTTCCGGTCAGGTCCGATGCTGTACACAACAAAACCCCGAGGCAGCTTTTTGTAGCGGAGCGGCTGAGAATCGTACGGGTCGAGAGGAATCGACTGGAGACACTCCGGCACCAGCTCGGCGAGGCGATCCGGGAGAGCTCCGGAGTGGGCCAAACGGAAGCGTTCGACGCCCAACGCGGTCTCCGCCACCCGCATCCGCGCGGAATGTTCGTCCGTCCGGGCAAACGTGGGCTGCAGGGCCGGCAGAAGCAGGCGGGAGAAAATCAGGAAGCGATTGCTGGTGATCATGCTGGGCGGGGGACCAGCCTGGATGCGTTCGTGGGCTGGCAATTCGGCGAACGCGACGCTCCTCCCCATGGTGTCGAGAAGAAACTCCTGATCTCTTGCCATCAGCCCGCTGGCCCGGTATGCGGTGAACGCAACATCACCTCCGAAACCGGACGGCAGTCTTCCGATTGCCTGGTTGGACCGGGTAAGCGAGTGTTGGATCTGCCGGTCGATAAAGAAGGAGATGCTGAACGCCCGTTCGCCCGCGAGCGCGCGAGCGGGCCAGGGCTGGTCTTTGGCGGCGGCAAATCTTTCCTGCAAGGCGCGCAACTGGGATTCTGAGAAGCCGACGAGGTTCAGCGATTCTTCGAGTCGCTTCGCCGCCATTTTGGCGCCGGCGAGGCGCACGAGGAACGAGATCAAAATGGGCTCCTGCCGCAGGGAGTCCGCGGCATGAAAGGCCGCATTGAAGGCGGCGTAGACCTGGTTGGAATCGCCGGCCGATGCGTGCGAGAGGCCCTCGAGCGACAGCAGGAAGACAGCTTGTTTCACTTTGGCAAGGTGCGGCAACAGCAGCATGTATCCGCTGCGCATGTCGAGCGGGTAACGGCTGCCGGAGCAGTTGGTGGCCGAATACAGAAGCTGACAAGCCGCGGCATGCTGCGCCAGCGCCTCCCCGAGCTCGCTCCGAAACTCCTCCGGCAAGCGTTCTCCCCGCATGAGACTGACATTGCTGGTGAGATCATCCGCGACTTTGTTGGTGAATAACGCGGTCTCGAAGGCACGCTGATAGACGAGGGCGGCATTCTGATCATCAGCGACGGTGGGATAATAGGCGTTAAGGTCGGAGAGCGTTACCGGGTAACCGGCCTGGCGGATGGCGACCAGGCGGCGATCCTGTGGCTGCGCCACCAAGTTTCGGATCGTGAAAACCGCCAGCAGTGTGAAGCCCAAAACAACAATCGACGCGATCCAGTGCCGACCCAGGAATCGCATAAGTTCGTTCATCATCTGATTGGACCGGAGCATCGCCGGATGGTCACGGTCAAACCTCAACTGAACTCCGGTGCGTTAGCAGTGGATTCGCCGGGCAATGCGATCTCACTTCGTCTTCCACTTTGTCCTCCACTTTGTCTTTCACTTTGTCTCTCGGTTCGCCGGCGTGACGCCCGGAAAAGCCCATTGACAAAGTGAAAGACAAAGTGAAAGACAAAGTGGAATTGGAGCGGCCAGGCTGATTATCAGCAGCGGATCACTTGCCGCTGCTCTGCGCCCTCTCCATCGCCGCTTTCAAGTAGCTGTCGTCATGCTGCTTTCTCCATCCGTCAGTGGGCGGCATGCCCGGTCCCGTGCGGTGAGCGGCCCACATCTCATTGACGAAAGCTTCCCAGGTTTTCCCTTCCTGCGCCCAGTCCGGCTGCTTCATCTTCGCATCCTGCTCCAACTTCTTGAGGGCTTCTATTTCGTCCTCATACATCCAGCGGTCGCAATAGTCGAAAAAGGCGTCATGGTCCCAAGCCTGCTCCGCTTTCATCAGGCGCAAGGCCAGTGCCTCAGCTACCCACGCTGCGCTCGTGCAGCAGCGCCGGTAGGATTCGCTCAGCTTCTCACGGCCTTCTTTCCAGGTCGAGGGCGGCGTATGTTCGTACGGCCCGGTGCCCGCCCGGGCGACGCCGGTGGCTTCGTCGATGGCGCGGTGTCCCGTGAAGACCACCTTGGCGCCGGTCCATGCATCGCCGTAGGCGGTTTGTTCGTCTTCGCTGAAGTGCGCTTGAGGAAAGAACTTGTTGATGCTAGCCAACTGTTCGTCGCCCAGCAGCAGGCCCGCGAACACGATGGGCAGTTTGCGGCCGCTGCCGTGCCCGCCGAACCCTTCCCAACCGGGGTGCCCCGAGCGGATCATGCCGCCCAAATCGATGCCCACCTGGACAAAGTCCACCAGCAGAGCTTCCTTTTTCTCCGGCTTAACGTCGGTGCACAGCAAAAGGGCGTCCTGGCCTACAACCCGAGCGTAATCGCGCCCGTACTGCGGCATGTTCTCCACCGGCGACTCGAACCCGAAAAAGCCCGTCCCCACCCAGGGCCTTTGTGTGAACCGGACAAATAATCCAACGTCTGGCAGGTTCTTGCCCGCGGCCGTAGGGAGCAGGCTCCGTTTCAAGTTGCGGGACAGGTACATTCTCCCCAGCCGGTCGCAGAACGCGGGGCGGAAGGCGTCGGGCGGCAGCGGCTCTGGCACGCAGGTCAGCACCGCAGCGGTCCGGATCGGGCTGCTGTCATCCACGCCCCGCTCCACTGTCTCCCACAACATCGGTTTGAGGACCAGGCCCTTGGGCATGCTGATAGTGGAAACGAGCGAATCACCAGGCTTCATGGCCACCGGCAGCCTTTGGATGAGCGAAGGATCGAACCAGTTACGCACGCCGCTGTCGTAAGAAACCCTCATGGCGGCCGGTGGGTTGAGCATGAAACCGTTCCGGACACGCTGGGCGAGCGGCCGCTCCAGGTCCATGTGGTCGAGTTCGATTTCGGGAATCTCCTCACCGTAGAGGGGTTTGGGAGTGATCGATTTGATAATGACCGGGCCGACGACATACCAGTCGCCATTGACGAACTGACCGACGCGCGTGGGTTTTGCGAATGTCCAGGTGATGCCGTACTGCGAGACGCTCTCCTTTAGGGGCAATTCATCCAGCTTTGGTGTGGCTGGGGTCCGTTCGAGTGTGTAAATCGGAACCGTTTGGTCGGATGGAATCCACAGGTTCGGCCCTATGACCCGCGGGGCAGTGGGCCGGGGCTGCGGCACGGACTTCACGGGCCCGCCTAGTGTCACGGAAATATCATCGACCCAAATCGCCTGTCCCTTTTCCGTGCCGCTGTCGCCCCAGATCGCGATGGCGCTGAACCCTTTCAAGCCGGCCTTGGTGTTGTCGAACTGCGGGGGGCGGGTGGGCTTGCCGTTCTGGTCCGCGTGGATGAGTTGAAGGCCCTTTTCCGTGTCGAAGATGAAAGTCCATTTGTGCCAGCCAGCGGGAGCGCGGTTCACGCCCAGCCAGAACAACTGGTCGAACCAGCTCTGACCGTCGTTGGCGGTGGCGGTGTAGCCTTCGTCGCCGCCGAGATAGCTGGCGTAAAGGATGCCCACGGCCAGAACCCGACCATCGTTTTGTACGAGGCCCCAGCGCGGGCCGGGGCGATTGGTTTTCGGGTTTTCGGGCGTTGTGCCGTCGTCGTACACCCAAAACTCGACCTGCCCTGATCCGTCATTTTCGCGGAGTTTCAGCAGGGCTTTTGCGCCGCGTCCAACCTTGAGCGCGCCCGCCGTTCCGCCATGGCCTTTCGTTCGACCGATGCCTACATCACCCGTAATCGTCCAGCCGGCTAGGTCCTGGTCGCTGTCAAAAGTGAAGTTTCTAGCGGTGCCGCCGGTGGCGGCCTGGCCGGCGGATGTCTGCTGGCCCTGCACCTGATCCGGTTTGCTCGACACGACGGCTGTCAAAACAAGCACAACGAGAGGTAATAGGCGTTTCGACATAGATTCTTACAGTTTCAGCCTGCGCAGCCGCGCTCGCTTGCGTCGCTCAGAACTCATTCCCTTTTGCCAAAGGACTCGAGGCTGGGGTTCTTGATGATCTCAGCCGATTTTGACGATTTCATTCTCTGCCACGGAACTCCTTTACGAGTTCGGGCAACTTGCAGTTTTCGCAGACGGCGTTCGAGTGGTCGCAGAAATCACGGACGATTTGGATCAAACCCTGTTGAGCCGCAGCGCCCGGCAACGAACGCGCCGAAGCCCCGCCGAGCAGCCGGTTGCGCGCCAACCGCAGGACGGAATTGTCCTCGGCCGGTGGCCATTGATGGTAACGTTTTTCCAGCCGCTGTTGAACCTGCACGTTCTTGCCCTCTATGGCCCGTGCCCACAGCCACGGCAGCGCGACATTGACAGCCAGGTCAGTTACGCGCGTGATGCCGAGCAGGGGCTGCGCGTTCTTCCGGCGCGCCGACTTCAACGTCCAATGCCAGGACCAAAATTCGTCGGGCGGCACTTGGAGAAGCTCCAGTAAGGAATCACTTAAGGCATGATCCGTGATTTCTTTTCCGCACCATTCCTCGAGGCGGGCATCCAGCCTGGACTCAATCGCCCAGGCAGCCGCGAGTGCCAGTCGCCGCTGAGGGTGATTGGCCGGCCGCAGCCCGTGCAAATGCCAAACCGCTCGGGGCAGAATGCAATCCAGGAACTCGTCCCGTTCCCGCCACCACAGGTCCCACGTGCGGCGCAAGTAGGTGTCGGTCGCTGCTTGGGTCCGTGTCAACTCGGCCGGCAGCAGATTGCTAATCCCCAGCAGGCGGGCCTCCAGGCCGAGTCGCCCGTCCGCCTGCCTCGCTTCAGCCCGGCGCTTGGCGCTCTGAGCCGGCAGCCAGCGCGGCCGCAGCTCGGCAATGCGTTGCATGGGCCAGACGTTGTGTTTATAGCCGAGCGCCCGGAACAATCCTTCCCAGAGCGATTGCTCCCAGCCGACTTGCCGGGCCCGCGCCTGAAACTGCTCCGCCTTGCTGCGCAAACGCACCTGCGCCGCCTGGTGCAGCAATGCCGTCAATCGGCCCGGATCCAATTGGCACAACGGTGCGCAGCAGCAGCCTCTCAGCTCCGCCGGGAACGACTGCATCGTCTCCGCGCCAAGCCACAGGCTCAACTCGCCTATGGGCGCGTCCAGCACATTCCTCAGCACCAGCAACGGAGGCGCTCCCCGGTTGGATTGCTCACTCTCCCAAATCACATGCAACACCACGTTGCCGAACGCCGGATTCCGATCATGCCCGTGCGCGTGCCAACCGCTCGAGCGCAGGTCCACCTCGACGTCGCCGGTTCGTGCGGCCGCGTCGCCAAACTGAACGACTGCTCCCCGGAAGTCAGGCCCTCCCTCCCGGTTCAAAAAACCCGGATGCAGGACTTTTACTGGCTGGCCGTCGAACGTCCGCAGCCGGTCGCGCAGCAACCGCTGATGCTGCCACACCGCTTGGAGCAACCGCTCCGGCGGGGAATCCACGTCTTCTCGAAGTGCCGGCGCCACACCGCATCGCACCCGCCACTCCGCATAGAAATTGTTCGTAGTCGCACTCAGCAGCCCATGCTTTTGCGCCCTCCGCGCCGTAATGTCAAGCGAACTCAAACAGGCCTTTGCTTTCGATTTCTCCCAAGTCGGTGATCACGTGCACCATGTCCCGGCCCAGCACGGCCGCGGCGACTTCGGTGGTGAGTTCCTCGCCTTCCACCGCCGCAACGTTAAGCAGTTGCCGCAGGCGCCGGCCGAGAACATCCAGCTCGGCGTGCTCAATATATTTTTGTGTTCTGGCACGAAACCGGTTAGAAATCGTCAGGCACAATCCTATGAACACCCTCCAGACCATCGTCTCACAGAAACTCGTGCTGGACGGCGGGCCCAAAGCCGTTTCCACGCCGTTGCCGCACTGGCCTTCCTTCGACGAGCCTGCCATCAAATCCGTTGAAGAGGTGCTGCGGTCCGGAAAGGTCAATTATTGGACTGGCCGGCGCGGCATGGAGTTCGAACAGGAATTCGCGCGCTGGCAGGGCAGCAAATACGCCATCAGCGTCGCCACTGGCACCGCCGCCTTGCACGTCGGGCTCTCCGCGCTGGGCATCGGCCCCGGCGACGATGTCATCGTGCCGAGCTACACATTCATCGCCTCCAGCTTCTCAATCGTGCAGGCAGGCGCCATACCACGGTTCGCCGATGTCAATCTCGATGACCATTGCCTGAGTGTTGAGTCGGCCGAGAAACTCGTCACCCGGCGCACCAAGGCGGTCATGCCTGTCCACCTGTACGGAAACGTGTGCGACATGGACAAAATCCAGGCCTTCGCCAAGAAGCACAACCTGTTTGTCGTCGAGGACAACGCGGAGGCTTTTGGCGGCGTGTACAAGGGGAAGAAAACCGGCACGCTGGGCCACATCGCCGGCTGCAGCTTCTGCCAGAACAAGACCTTCACCACGGGCGGCGAGGGCGGCATGGTCACCACCGACGATGAAGAGCTTGCTTGGCAGGCCCGCAGTTTTCGCGACCACGGCTACGATGTGAAGGAGCGCCTCAACCTGCTCGCGCTCGAACAGAAGCTCCCTTATATCCACAACCGGGTCGGCTGGAACTACCGCATGACCGAAATGCAGTCCGCCATCGGTCTGGCCGAACTGGCCCGCATGGACTCGTGGAACATGCCCGCCCGCCGGCGTAACGGCCGCATCCTGCTCGAAGCGCTTGGCGGGTTGCCGCAGGTCAAGTATACCCCGATCGACACCCCTGAACGCCGAAACGGATGGTATGTCTGCGCGTTCTCTCTCGACCTCGAAAAAATGAGTTGTGACATCAAACAGTTCGTCGCCGCAGCCGGCGCCGAGGGCGCGCCGGTCTGGAAGGTGTTCTGGCCACAGTGTCACACGGAGAAAGCGTTTCAGCAGCACAAGGGCTTCGGGAATTCCGGTTTCCCGTTCACGTCGAAGGAATATGCCGACGCCGGCAGTGCCGACTACACTCTCGTGGACGTTCCCAACGCGCGCTGGCACGAGCAGCACACTTTCACTTGCTTCGCCTTCCCGGTTTATTCCGAGCAAAGCATGGTCGAAATCGCGGGCGCGCTGGTAAAGGTCATCAAGGCATATAGTTAAGGATGCCAGCTTGTAACGGAATTCCACAGCCAGCACGCAGACACACCATGAAAGGAAGAAGCACGTCCGCGTCAAAAATCAGTTTTGGGGTGATCGGTGCCGGCGGAATCGCGCGGCGCAAAACCATTCCCGGCATGCTCCGGGCGAAGAACTGCCGCCTCGTCGCCGTGATGGACCCTGTCCAGGTCAACGAAATTGCGGCGCACTTCGGGATCAAGCGCGCTTACACGCGCGATACCGACTTGCTCGCGGACCCTGAAGTCGAGGCGGTCTACATCGCGTCGCCGGTGGGGTGTCACGCTCGGCAGATCAGGTTGGCCGCAGCCGCCGGCAAGCACGTCCTTTGCGAAAAGCCGCTCACGCTGAACCTGCGCGAAGGCCAGGCGGCAGTGGCGGCTTGCCGCAAGCACGGCGTTTTCCTCCAGGAAGGCTACATGATGAAGTTCCACGGCGCGCACCAGCGCATCAAGGAACTCAATGACACCGGACGCCTCGGCCGGCTTGTGTACCTGCGGGCCCAACTCTCCTGCTGGTATCCTCCGATGAAAGGCGCCTGGCGCCAGAACCCGAAGCTTGGCGGCGGCGGCGCCCTCATCGACATGGCAACTCACCTCTATGACCTGCTCGGCTATTTCGCCGGCCCAATCAAACGTCTGACTGCACTCACCAACCGCCTCGTTCATCCCTACCGCAGCGAGGACGCCTCCACCACGCTCCTCGAATTCAAATCCGGTGCGCACGCGACCGTAGATTGCTTTTTCTGCATCCCCGACGAAGCGAGCCGGACGCGCCTCGAGATCTACGGCTCGCAAGGCGCAATTCTCACCGAGGGCACCATCGGCCAGGGCAGCGGCGGCACGATGGAAGCCATCTTTGGCTTGGGCGACGCAGCCTACGACGCGAAGCAAAACAAGGACCTGAAAAGGCGCTTCGAGAAGATTCCTTTCCCGAAGATCAATCCTTACACCGCCGAATGCGAGTACTTCGCCGATTGCATCCAGCACGGCGATCCCCCGGCCTTAAACAGCCCCGAGAACGCATTGAGCATTCTGAAATGGACGGAGCAAGCTTATGCGGGGACATGCTGACCCTGCCGATAGTCGTTAAGATCACCGCGGACGAGCGTTCCGGCTGGAGGTCGTTTCTGGCTGAGGCAACCGCAGTTCTTCCGACGAAAGCGCGCGGGCCCAGAAACCGAAATCCGCGAAGGTCGCGGCCAGGAACTCGTTGCCGTTGAAGTGGGGGTTGCCACCCAACGCACACTGCCGAGTAGCGGTAGTGGCGAATTGAGGCACAGAGCAATCGCCGGTCGGGTGACCATCAACGAACAAGGTGAGCCATTCTCCGCGTTTCACGGCGGCAATCTGATGCCAGTGGTTGGTCTCGATCGGTACGCCCGGTGTGCCGTAGCCCGCCCCGGCCTCGACGCGAGCGAACACGCGGCCCTTATCGACTACCAATCGGAGCGGATCGTCCATGCCGGCTGTCCAGGCGCTGAAAATCTGCCCGATTCGATCCTTGGGCACTTCATCGATACGAACCCGAACGGCAACCGTAAAATCCTCTTCGGGCCAGGCTGGCATGGAATAGAGGAGCATCTGGTCGCGGCCGTTCACCTTTGTTCCCTCGCTGTTGTGCGTCACGAACTTCTCGGAAAGCAGCTCGCCAAAATTCGGACGCGCCTCGCCACGCAGTGAGTGGAGAATAAGTTCGCCGTTCGGACCTGGGTTAGGCTCCGGCGGCAGCGACTGCATCGGGGCGTCCTGTGCCAGTGTGAACACAGCCGGCGGCACATCGGGGGTCGTTTCTCCGCTGCGGGCCACCGTCACAACCCGCCACCAACGAGCGGCGGCGGCTGCCGGTTGGGGCGCGGGGAGTTCAACTGTGACCCGGGCTCCAGTCGCGAGGTTGGTAGTAATGAGTACTCCATTGAACGAGGCGTCGCTCGCGACCTCAAGGCGGCAGCTTGACTCGGTTTGCCTGCGCGGTCGACGCCATCGAAACTGGACCGGACCGGGCCGCACCCGCTCGCCATCAGGCGGGTATTGAGTGAATACGGGTGCTGGGAGCGGGTCACCGGGCGAAAGCCAGGTGCGATAGCGCGTGCCACCGGCACCGCCACTGGCGAAGTCCACCAGCCGAAGGGTCTGTCCGCGGACGGTCGGCACGTCGATTTCCAGCCAGCGGGCTGGCTGTGTGATCGAGGGTGGTTTGCGGTCGTGAACCACGGCAGCGGCTTTGAGCTGTAACAGATCCAGGGCCGGGATCTCCGGTTCATCAAGCGCGTTCAGCGCCTGGTCATAAGCCAGCAGCAGCGGACCGCGGTAGAGGGAGACCTGGCCCGTTGCCTCGTTGGCACCGGCGATAGCCCGAAGTCCGAAGTCAAACTCCAGGACGATCTCGTCGCCCGCCTTCCAACGCCTGCGAATATGCAGAAACGAGCCTGCTGCTGGTTCAGCCGGCACACCATCGAAATTGGCCCGCACCCGCGTTCTTCGTGACCAGCCCGGAACGCGCAGGCTCAACGTCCACTCGGTCTGGCCGCCCTCGGCTACGAGCACCTTCTGCGAATCGACCACCGGATAATCGCGGTCTAGCACGAGCCGGACCAGTTGCCCGCGACAAGGCGCAACGATCGCGCCCGGAAGATAGCTGTTGAGAACGAGGCCCTCGGGCTCAGACATTATGGCCCATTCGCCCAGCATACCGAGCGCACGCGGGCCGTTGACGGAACAACAGTTGAGCTCTGGCGTGCCGGCACGCGCTTGAAAAACAATCGTGTGGGCGCTGGCCTCGCGGACGCCGTCCATCGGGGTATTGTAGGTCCACCAGCGGCCGCTCGGATGCTGGGCGCCGAGGCCAGCGTTCAGCGTCGCCAGTTCGAGATCATCTGCGGCGCGCGCATCTCCCGTCAGGCGCAAATAATCGACGGTCAGTGCCATCCACGCCACGGTGCAACAGGTCTCGATGGCAGTGGGAGCGTAAGGGTTGCCGGTCGCCTGCTCCCCGGAACTGAAGCCGCCCGTGTTGCGCCGGTCCCACCGGCGGATACTTCGCCAGTGATGAATGAACGCTTCGCGGTACTTGGTGTCGCCGGTCACGCGCCAAAGTTCCAGCAGGCCTTGCAAGTCGTGGAGACTCTCCCAACGCGGCCGGGGCGACTGGTAGAATTCCCGTCCATCGAGCCCGGCGCGCAGGTAATCGCCGGTTCGCTCCCAATCGCGCTCGACCTCGCGGGCCATGCGCAGATATCGCGGCTCCCCGGTGGCACGATGGAGCATGAGCAAGCCCGTCAGGATGGACATGTTCATCTCCGGGTCGCCCGCGTCAAATACCCGACGCCCCGTATCCAGGTAGGTGTTGCAGACCAGATCGGCCGCCTTTCGCGCCGCGGACAGCGCCACCGCATCGCCGCTGTGCTCGTACCAGAGCAGCAAGGCATAGATGGCGTGGTAGTGCGCCCAAAGGTCCCAATTCTTCAGCAGGCGGGTCTCTTTAGGAAACGGGCCAAGGTAACCATCCTCCGCTTGAGTGGAAATGAACGCCGCAACAACGTTCGACACCTGTTGGCGCAACTGCGGCTCATCGGTCATTCGCAATGCCTGCACCGCCGAGATGAGGTATTTTGCGACGAATTCACCCGCCCAGGGCACCAACTGAGGCGCCGGCTTACGGTCGCGCATGTGAAACATCTCAAGCATTCCTGGATTTGCCTGGGGCGCGCAGAGGAGCCAATTTTTGACGTTGGCGTCGACACGGTCACCTATCAGCCCGGCGAACCTGAGTCGGGCATCTGGCAGCGAGTCCATCTGCAGCGTGCCGCGGTCCAACAACGGCTGGGCCAGTCCGCTCACGACCGTTGCCCAAGCCGACAAAACGAGCCATTTCATGCGCATTGGATTCGATATGAGGCTAAAATCGATGAGCTACCCCGGTCAAGGTACCACTCGGACTGCCAGCGATTCTCAATCTGAAAACCGAGGTCGTCGACTTGCGCCGCGCTGCGCCGCTGGCGCGATCATTCCTCAGCCAGCAGAAACACTTTCCGCCTCCACAGCTCGCTCACCGCCGCGGAACCCATGCCTCGCCGCTACCTCCGGCGTCCCGAGCGGGTTTCTTCGTTTCTGCGCCCACGAATCGAATACCCGGTCCGAGACCTGCGCTGGCACGCCACTTCTCCTTCTCAGTTCGGTACTGTTGGTAGAAACGGCCGGCCCGGTGGTTTCCCCTTGTTTTTCAGCGGCGCGGCGCGGCGGCTCACCTTCCGCGCCGCCGCACCAGTTTTCGTCGCGTCGCTGTTACCCGCCGCCACGCTGCGCCGCGCCGCTGAAAAACAAAAAGGGGGATTGGGAGAGACGCCCAAAGCTACCAACAGTACCGCACTCGTAGCCCACGCTCTCACCGGATGCACTGGTTGAGGCAGGGACGAGAGATTGAACTTTGTCCCTACCCCTCCCGCCAAAATGAGATTTGGCAGGAACTTCCGCGAAGCAGGCTGCCGCGAAACGGGGCTTTTCACAAACGCGCTCACGGTGCAGTATGCCCCGGTCAAAACTCTGTTAGCCTGATCCTGAATCATGATGAATCGAACTTCCCTGCTATCCCTGGTTGGCGTGGCGGTGGGACTGGGTTTCTTCGGGACTCCAGTCGGCGCCGCGGAACCCGCCGCCACAGTGATCACCACCGGCACACTGCTCGAAGAAATGACCGATCTGGACCGGCTCGCGCGCTGGCCAGTGCCAAGTTACCGCACGGTGCAGTTCTCGAGCTACGACCGCCGTTCAACCACCAGCGAAACGCCAGGCTGGTTCGCAAACGCTGACGGTTTTGGGGGCGAGCCTATCCCCGGATTTCAGAAGGTGCTGCGTGCGCCTCAGGGAGACCAGCCGGGGTTGTTCCTGGTTGCGGAAGTCAATGGTCCCGGCGCGATCGCCCGAGGCTGGTCTGCCGGCATGGCCGGGGTGCTAAGGGTATACTTGGATCCTCCAGTTGATCAGACCAGCTCAGAAGACGGCAGCCTGATTTGGGAGGGGCCTGCTTACGACTTCCTTGCCAGACGTTCCAGTCATTACCTCAAGTTAGCCGGCATCGGCCTTGATGCGGGGGACGCCTTCAGCCAGGAAGATGCGGATTACTTGCCTGTCCCGTTTGCCCGTGGGCTGCGGGTCACGTGGGAAGGCAAGCTCAACGAGCTGCACTTCTACCATCTCCAAACCCGCCTCTACGAAAAAGGAACCGCCGTCAAGACGTTTGATCCCAAAAAGGACCTCAAGGAGTTCCAAACTCAGCTTCAGGCTGCGGTGACTGGTCTCACCAATCCGGGAAGCCTGCGCCAGGGTGATCGCGCGAAGATCGAAAGCGCGATCGAGCCCGGGCGCTCCTGGACGTGGTCATCTCCGGACAAGGGACCGGCGGCGGTGCGGGAACTCAAGCTCCGCCTGCCCGCGGCGCAACCCGATGCGGCCTTGCGGGGATGCCTCCTGCGGATCGCCTTCGATGGCTCGCAACGGCCGCAGGTGGAGGCGCCGGTCGGAGATTTCTTCGGCTCCGGTCCCGGTATCAATCCGTTCTCGAGCCTCCCCTTTTCTGTCGAACCGGACGGCACGATGACGTGCCGCTTTGTGATGCCTTATGAGAAATCAGTCCGCATTGACATCCTCAATCTTACAGCCGCACCAGTGCGACTCGAGGGCTCGATCCTGATTTCGCCCTGGCAGTGGGATGAGCGCTCGCTCTACTTCCGTGCGAAGTGGCGCGCCGACCACGATCTGCTGGCTGGCGGACCCGCTCTTGATCTCCCTTACCTTCTCGCCATCGGGAAGGGCGTCTTCGCCGGGTGCGCCGCGATGATCATGAATCCTTCCGGCGTCCCCACTGCCGGCGGCAACTGGTGGGGCGAAGGTGACGAAAAGTTCCTCGTCGACGGTGAACTCGGGCCTTCGACTTTCGGCACCGGCTCAGAAGACTACTTCAATTATTCCTGGAGCCGGCCGGATCTGTTTGCTCATCCCTACTGCGGGCAGCCGCTTGACTCTGGTCCGGATACGTCAGGCTACGTGTCCAATCACCGTTTCCAGGTGCTTGACGCAATTCCCTTCGAACGATCCCTCGGCGCTTTTCTTGAGCTATGGGCCCATAATCGCACGCCGGGGCTTAGTTATGCCCGCATCGTTTATCACTACGCGCGCCCCAACACGATTGACGACCACCGCGCACTAATGCCTTCGGACTTGAGGATCCCGCCGCTGCCGAAACGCGAGCCAAAAGCCCTCGGCGGTGCGACCGGCGCGCGCTTCTTTACGGCCGAGCAACTCCACCCGGAGGCAGTCTCAGGGCGGCTCGAAATCGCACCTTTCCCATTGGCGACCCAGAGCCAGGTGGCCCTCTGGCACGCTGCGAAAGGAGATAAGCTTAAGTTCAGCCTGCCGGCGGAGAAGGCTGGCCGCACCACGATCCACCTGGTCGCCGTTCACCGCCCGGACGGCGCCAGCCTCCGCGTCCTGCTGGACGGAACTCCGCTCCCCGCGGCCGACGGCGCGGAGGTCGTCCGGCTGCGGTCGTCCTATGCGCCGCGCGTCCTCAACGTCCACCTCAAGCCCGTGGAACTCAAAGCTGGCGCCCACGAGATGGTGTTCGAGTGTCTCGAGCCCGGTATCGTGGGCCTTGACTATATCTGGGTGAAGGGCGACTGATCGCCCCAAACTTCCGCCCACGATGAACAGGATGGTATTCAGTGCAGGGGCGCTCCTTCTTGCCTGCTCCTTAAGTGAGGCCGCAGATCGGCCGCCGCAGAACATCGCTCTCACGGCCCAGGCCTCGGCCTTCGAGTCCTACCAGGGCATGACGCCGAACTTGGCGAACGATGGCAGCATGGACACGCGCTGGTCGGGAGTCCCCGGCCACAACACGGGAGGCTGGTACGAGTTGGAATGGGATCAGCCGGTGCGGGTCGGTGAGGTGATCATTTTCCAGCACGACCGCTACGTCAAAGAAATGGACCTCCAGGTGTGGGACCAGGATAGTCAGGCTTGGGTCACGCTCGAACACCTGGGCACGCCGGACGCCAGGTTGCCCAGGGTCGTGGTGTGCCGGTTCAAGTCCCGTTCAACGCGGCGAGTGCGCCTGGCGAACATCACCAACGGCCCCAGCTTTACCGAGGTCCAGGTTTTCGAAAACGCGTTCTCGCATCCACCGGCGGTTAATCTGGCTTCGGACGCCAATGGCAACTTCATCGGGATGGTGTCCGACGAATGGGGCAGCGCGCCAGTCGCCGGAGCAGAGGTATGGTTGAAAGGCGGGTCCAAATCAGGACCATGGCAAAATTCCGCGCGCAGTGATGATTACGGGCTTTTCTTCGTCCCGATGCCATTGGGACTCACGGGGCAAGTGTCCGTCAGCACTCGTATCGCTCAATCAACCACTCCACCCGGACCTCCCTCGCTTTTTGACGCGGCTGAATTTCAATACGGGCTCAGCCCGGAAGACATTCACCGCCGCACGGTCAGCCTGAATGGCCTGTGGCGTTTCTCGCCTGATCCGCCGGCTGATTTTTGGGAGCCCGCGTTCGATGATGGTGGTTGGTCAGACATTACTGTGCCCGGCCACTTTGTGATGCAGGGATTCCAGTCCTTGAATGGCATCGGCGGCTACCGAAAACATTTCCGGGCACCGGGCGGTCACGGACGGCTGAAGCTGCGTTTTGAGGGAGTCTATAGCGGAGCCGAAGTCTGGCTGAACGGACGACGATTGGCCTACCACGAAGGCGGAGCGCTGCCTTTCGAAGTCGACATCACGGACGAAGCCCGGACCCGCGACAACGTTCTGGCGGTTCGCGTCGCGGAACACACCGTAGTGAGCGATCAACTCGACAAGATGAGCGAATATGCCGACTTTCCCCTCGCCGGCATCATGCGCCCGGTCTACATGTTCCGGGTTCCTCCCATTCACCTCGGGGCACTTGCTGTGACGACTGCTTTCGATAAACAGTACCGCGACGTGAGCGTCACAGCCCACGTCGCGGTGTTGAATGAGTCATCCAAAGCTCTGCCGGCTGCCACGATTGAGTTCAGGATGCTGGATGCCAACGGCAAGACAGTTTCGGTGGAAGCGAAGCCGGCCAGTTTGAGAGCCCCACCCTGGCAACGGACGGAAACGACCGTTTCCTGGACGGTCACCGCGCCCCGCCAATGGGAAGCGGAGCATCCCAACCGCTACACTCTCGAAGCAACCTTGAGAGCGGACGGCGGTGTTCTGGACCGGGTTTCTCAGAAGATCGGCTTCCGCCAAACCGAGGTGCGGGACGGCCAGTTGCTCATCAACGGGCGCCCGGTGAAGATCCGGGGCACTTGCCACCACGATTCATACCCGCTCTCCGGACGCGCGGTTACCGCAGAACTGGCCCGCCAGGACATCGTCCTGATGAAGGAAGCCAATCTCAACTCGCTCCGCACCTCCCATTATCCGCCCCTGCCGCCACTGTTGGATGTTGCGGACGAGCTCGGGCTTTACATCGAAGACGAAGGTTCCTTTTGCTGGGTATCAGCCGCCGCCGACCTTCGCCTGACGCCGCGCCTCATGCAATTGAATGCGGAATTGCTCGCGCGAGACCGCAACCATCCCAGCGTTTTCATCTGGTCTGTCTGCAACGAAAGCGCCTTCGGCTATGGCTTCGAACGCAGCCACGACTGGCTACGTAAAACCGACCCCAGTCGCCCCAATGCCGGCAGTTACGACCGCGGCTCCCTCGAAATCCTGGCCCGGCATAATCCCATTACGATTGCCGACATCGCGGAATTGGAAAAGGCGAACAAACCCGTTTTGTGGGATGAATGCTGGTGCATCTTTCAGGGGATTTGGGGCGACGTTGCCGAGATGTGGCTGGACCCGGGGATTCGGGATTACTACGCCGAGCCGCTGCCAGCCATTTACGCCCGCATGATGCAGAGCAAAACCATCGCCGGCACACAAATCTGGGCGTGGTCCGATGACATCTTTTGTGTCCCCAACCGCGGCCTGGAGTACGGCAGGCAGGCCACACCGAGCCACTTCATTGAGAACGAATATCGCCTGCCCGATCGAGGTCTCGTTGGTGATGCTCCCTGGGGAGTTGTGGACGGCTGGAGACGCAAAAAACCTGAATTCTGGATCACCAAAAAACTCCACTCGCCAGTGAAAATTAAGGATGCGCCCATCGAGATCCCGGAACCCGGCCAATCCATCCGCCTGGCGGTCGAGAACCAGTATGATTTCACCGACCTTGCCGAGTTGACTCTGAGATGGAGGATTGGCGGGCAGTATGGTGTGGCGCACGGGGCTTTGGCGCCACGCCAATCCGGCAGCCTGGAAGTGACGCCGTCGCGCATGCCGGTGGCTGGCGAGGTGTTGGACTTGGAGATCTGGGACGGGCGAGGTCACGTGGTCGATGCCTATAGCCTGCCGTTCGGCCCGCGAGTTGACCGAACACCGAGTTTGCGTTCGGCCGGCTCGGCCCCTCTCCGTATCATTCGCGAGAACTACCTGGCGGGTCCGGGCACGCGGGTAGTTGGAGACGATTTCGAACTCTGCTTTGATCAGGCCAGCGGCAGGCTCCGGCGCGCGGTTGGGTTTGGACAATCGTTGTTGTTGGAGCTCCCGCATGTTTACCTTTTGGCCGCGGCCGCGCCGCCAACCGACTTGCCGAACGTCTTGTCCTGGCGCTTGCAGGACTTTTCGATCAAACACGAAGGCCCAAACGTCCGTGTGCAACTGAAAGGCGCTTACACTCAGTTGGAGGGTGCGTACGATGTGCTCATCACCCCCGAAGGTACGATGACCATCCGTTCTTTCTTTAAATACTCCGGCGAAAAGCTGCACGCGCGAGAAGTCGGGCTTGCTTTTTCCGTGCCCAGGGAATGCGACTTGTTGCGGTGGCAGCGTCGGGCCGAGTGGAGCGTCTATCCTGCCGACCACATTGGCCGGCCGGTGGGCGAAACCCGCGCCTTCGCCCGGCACGGTGACCAATTGCCGCCGACCTGGCCCTGGGCGGCCGATAATTCCCCCATGGGCTGCAACGATTTCCGCAGCACCAAGCGCCATATCGATTGGGCCTCCGTTTCCTATCCGCGCGGGCCGGGCGTGTGGGTCGAGTCGGGCGGATCGCAGCATCTCAGGGCGATGGTCGAACCCGACCGCATCTCGGTCCACGTCAGTGACTGGTACGGGGGAACCCACGCGGGGCTCTGGGAATGGACCAGCAACTATGGCGAAGGAAAGGCCATTGCACCCGGCGACACGATCGAATCTACACTCCGCTTCAGGCTGGCCGAACCTCGGCCTTCGCCAGTGCCCACGAAGAGGAATCAACCTGGGCGATGACTCCTCGCGAACGAGTCCTCGCCGCGCTGCGGCACGAGCAACCCGATCGCACGCCCTGCGATTTTTGGGCCGAGCCGCCAACCTGGAACCGTTTGCTGGCCCATACCGGCCACCCAGACAAGGATGGCTTGCTGGAAGCACTGCGAGTGGACGTGCGCCATCTGGATGCACCCGCTCCACCGGAGCGCGAAGTCGCCGACGGCGTTCTGCAAAACTTCTGGGGCGAGCGCTTCGTCCGGCAGCCGACGCCGTGGGGACCAATGCGTCACGACGTTAAAGGCGCGCTCGCACACGCTCGCAGTTTTGCCGACCTCGAGGCATTCGACTGGCCCAAACCGGACTGCATCGACCGGTCCACTTTGGCGGCCCAATGCCACCGGCATGAACAGTACGCCCTGCTCTATGGTTTTGCGGACGTCTGGCAGCGACCGGCCCTGGTTCGCGGGTGGGAAGAGTTTTTTGTCGACCTCGTCGAGCGGCCGGAGTGGGTTCATTACGTTTGCCGGAAGTTCACCGATTTTTACCTCGAGGACTACGCGCGCGCGGCGGAGCTGACCTGCGGCCGCATTGATCTTTACCTCCTGATTAGCGACCTCGGCTGTCAGCGGGGGCCGCTCATCTCCAAAGCGATGTTTCGCGAATTTGCGGCACCTTACTTGAAGGAGATGATAGATCGCATCCATGCGCTAGATGGGAAAGTGCTGTACCACAGTTGCGGCGCCATTGGCTCCCTGATCCCGGAATTGATCGGCCTGGGCGTTGACGTGCTGGACCCTATCCAACCGGTCGGACCAGTGATGCGGCCTGAAAGCCTCAAAGCCGAGTACGGGCGCCAACTGTGTTTCCACGGCGGCATTGATATGCAGCAGCTTTTGCCTCACGGAACGCCTGCCCAGGTCGAGGCCGAGGTCCGCCGCTACTGTGATGTGCTCGGCGCCGATGGCGGCTACATCCTCGCTCCCGCCCACCTCTTCCAACCCGACGTGCCGCCCGAGAATATCCTGGCCGTTTACCGCGCGGTGAAATAGCGCCTTCGCGTGGCGACCGCGTCTCGCATCAACTACCCCACCGCCGGGTCGGCAATAGCGAATTGGGAACGCGGATCATTGGAGACGATTTCCGGCCCCAGTCGCATACGAGTCAAAGGACGAACCGGCGCGAAACCGAATCGTTGGGCTGCGCCTCGGGCGGGAAGGTTTTGATCCGGCACGTCCCAGAACACCGGACGATCCCCGGCGGCGCAGAGCAACGCTCCCGCCAGCGAGATCGAACCCTCATCGTTCGCGCAGACCAGCGGCCCCAGGTAGTCGGCGTTGGCGCCGGGCCGTAATAGGCCCCAGCCGAGCACAGGACCGTTGGCCGGCCACACCAGTGCTCGGCGACTGTCTTGTACCAGGCTCCGGAGCAAGTCAGCGCGGCACACCCCGAAAGCTCGCGTGTCGCTCTCCTCGATTGCCGCCCAGTCGGTCTCCCGAAGGTCACGAGTATCCGGAGCCACGGCAGCGCCGGGCGCGGCCGCGTGTCCGGCCGCGCGCTGGTGGCGTGTCAAAGTCCATTCGCTGACGAAGCCAAGCTGTTGGTAGAGGGGAAAACCCGCCGGGGTCGCATCAAGCTTAATGCACCTCACTTTCTTGGCGTTCAGACTTTGAATTGCCTGCCGCATCAACTGCCTGCCGATGCCCTGCCGTCGGTGCTTCGGATGGACCAGCATCATGCCGATCCAGGCGAGCGTCTGGCCGTAAGCGGTCGTGGTCACGCTGCCCACCACCAGGCCATCGCGAGTTGCGACGAAACACCCGTCAGGCTCCAAGCGTAACATGCGGACCCAGTCTTCCGGCGTTTGGTTCCACCCCACCAGGCGCCGCAGGCCGTCAGCGCCGGGCAGATCGGTTTCTGCCATCGGTCGTAAGTTTATCTCTTCCATCTCACGGCCAGAGAGCTTCCCGCTTCGTCCCGCTGGTTTCAAGCCCAAGTGCAGGCCACCCACTGGTACCTCCTCAGTCTTGGGTCGGAGCGCCGATTTTTAATCGGCTTACACACGGCCGTCGGTTCGCTTAAGCCGATTAAAAATCGGCGCTCCGACCCAAGACTGAGGCGATACAGACACTGTTCCTTTGCTCTTGCTGTTGCGAGGGCGAGTGCTTTTGATCTGCGGCAGTATGGAGACCTGTCCGAACTCGGCACTCTCGTCGTCCCTGGGCGGCTGTGGATCAATGGTGCCCATTCGCGCTTCAACTTCACCAACAAGGGCAACAAGGCCATCCGACGGCAGGCCGCACCACGTTGTTCCGATCGGCTGCCTGGCGCGTCCGATCAGCAGCTTCCCGCTTGGATTAACAACACGCCATCGCGATCAAGGCTCGTTATGAAAGGACTCGCTTCGCCGCTCTCCCGTCGGAATTTTCTGGCGCAGCTTTCAACCCCGGCTTTGG
Source organism: Verrucomicrobiia bacterium (assembly GCA_036524155.1). Taxonomy (GTDB): domain Bacteria; phylum Verrucomicrobiota; class Verrucomicrobiia; order Limisphaerales; family UBA8199; genus DATDCV01. The sequence goes on along the minus strand of DATDCV010000218.1, from coordinate 17,105 downwards.
CAGCCGCCGGGTTGTCAGGCACGACCTGGGCAGCCGAGTCCACTTCCCAGCTCGCCACCTTCAACGTGAAGAGTTTTGGCGCGCGGGGCGATGGTGTGACTCCGGACACAACGGCGCTGCAAAAGGCCATCGACGCCTGCGCGCAGAGCGGAGGAGGCACGGTGTATTTGCCGCCCGGCCGTTACCTCAGCGGCACGATCTTCCTCAGGAGCCATGTAACAGTCGAGCTGGATGCGGGAGCGACGTTGCTGGGGAGCACGAAGCTCGAGGATTATCCGCCAACGATCTCCAGCGTTCGGTCGTACACCGACAATTACACTGAGCGCAGCCTGATCTACGCCGAGAATCTCCAACAAATCGGGTTGCAGGGCCGCGGGCTGATCGATGGCCAGGGTGGTGCCTTCAAGGGGGCCTACAAAGTCCGGCCGTACCTCATCCGCATCATCGGCTGCCGCGATGTCTGCGTGCGCGAACTGACGCTAAAGGACTCCCCGATGTGGGTCCAGCATTACCTGGCCTGCGACGGAGTCCGCATTGATGGCATCACCGTCTCCAGCAAATGCAACGCGAACAATGACGGCATCGACATCGATGGCTGCCAGCGCGTGCGCATCGCCAACTGCGACATCTCATCCGGTGACGATGCGATTGTGCTCAAAAGCACGCTGGCCCGCGCGTGCAAGAATGTCGTAATCACCAATTGCCTCCTCAGCAGCGACTGCAACGCGTTCAAGCTGGGCACGGAATCCAACGGTGGCTTCGAGAATATCGTCCTGGGCAACTGCTCGATCTACGACACGCGCCTTGCAGGCATCGCGCTGGAGGAAGTCGACGGCGGAGTGCTGGACGGGGTGAGCATCTCTAACGTCACGATGAACAACGTCAAGGGCCCCATTTTCATTCGGCTCGGCAACCGGGCACGGCCGTTCCGCGAAAACATGGAAAAACCAGCCATGGGCGAGCTGCGCAACGTGATGATCAGCCAGGTCCAGGCCACCGGCGCTGACCGCACAGGCTGCTGCCTCGCCGGTTTGCCCGGCCACCTGATCGAGAACATCACTCTCAGTAACATCCGGATCTCGTCGGCCGGCGGAGGAACAGCAGCGGCCGCTCGGCGGCAAATTCCGGAAAACCCGGAAGCCTACCCTGAATACTCGATGTTTGGCGTCCTCCCGGCCTACGGCTTTTATTGTCGTCATGCGCGCAACCTGGTGCTGGACAATGTGGAGGTCAGCGTTGCGACGCCGGATGAACGGTCGTCCCTCATCTGCGAAGACGTGAACACACTGCGGCTCTCCGCCTGGCGCGCGGGGACTGGAAGCGGAAAGGTTCCGGTCATTGAGTTCCAGGATGTCACTGAGGCCATCGTCCAGGGCTGCCGCGGTCCTCGAACAGACCGGCCTTATTTGAAAATCAGAGGAAAGAACAGCTCTCGTATTGAAGTTTTGCCTACCGAGGCCACCGCAGGTGCGAACGGGATCCAGATCGGCACCGAAGTGAAAAAAGGGGCAGTGAACGCGCGGAGGTGAAAGGCGACTTTTCCTGGACCGCCATCCCGGCGCGCGGACTTCAGTTCTCGGAAAACACCTGCCTGCGATTCGTTGCGCCGCGTAGCGACGCTTGAAAATTCACTAGCGGCCCAACGCATCCAGTAGTTCAAGGATCGACCCGGCGATAGGGAAACCCGGCTCTTCGCGTGGCCTCTTCACCCAACGCTCGGGTCCAGACGGTGGGATGTCTGCTCAGAGTGACAGCACATACGCCGCCAGGTCCGCAAGCTGCCGTGCCGTCAAGTGCGAGGTCCGGCCGTGCCTGTCCCCAGCATTCCTCGTTGTCAATACCTCCCGCATCGTGGCCGCCGAACCATCGTGCAGATACGGCGCCGTCCGGCAACACTCCACCGGCGCCGGCGTGTCAAACCCCGGGATCGCGGGCATCCTCCCCGGCAAACCCTTCGCTTCCTTACCCCTCTCCGTGCCGACCTCATGTCTCCGCCAGTCCGTGAACAACGGCGGTGCATGGCACACGGCACACCCGACCTGCGGATCGTGAAACAGCCGCTTCCCCGTAGCGCCGACTTGCGCAGCGCCCCTTTCACCAGAAACGGACTCGGGCGGGCTTCGAACACCATTAGCCATTTCCACCAACTCGATAATCATAACTGAAACTTTCACGGCGGCGTGGAAATATTCGCAAAACCTATTGACACCCACGGCCTCCCAGCCGCTTAATCGCTCCAAGCTAGTTCTCGGGCCTTCCCGGCGCGGGAATTCTTATGAACACACTGAACAGCCCAGTCTGGCTGTTGCAGGGTGGCTGCGAGGGGTCCACAGCCGCAACAGTTTCGGAGAGAGGCGAAAGGACCACGTCCTTTGCCCGGTTCAAACCCGGCACGCCTCTTCGCAGCAGGCTGCGCCAGCCAACGTGCCTCTCCAGCCATGAAAACCCTGCTCACAGTCTGCTTCTGCTTCGCCGCCCTCTTCACGCAAGCCCAGACGGTCTCCCAGTCGGCTCCAGCCTCAGCGCGCGCGCCTCTGGCCGTCGAGCTCGTTGAACGCGGGCCCCATCACAAACTCTGGGCCCGGTCAACCCCGGTGACCAACACCCTCGGGCTGGTTCATTTCCGCACCAACTGCTACACCGAACTGCATGGCGGTATCTCCTATCGTAGCCCGGAAACGGGCCAGTGGGAGCAGAGCTCACCGGATTTTACAGTCACACCCCAGGGCTACGCCATCGCGTCAAAATGCCAGCACCGCCTGATCGTCGCGCCAGACGCCAACGACCCCGAGGGTGTTGTTGACTGCCTGATGCCCGATGGCCGCCGGACACGCAGCACCCTGGTCGGCCTTTCTCTCTTCAGCCCAGTTACCGGCAAGAGCCTTCAGATCGCCACCGTCAAGAGCTGCGCGGGCGAACAAACCGCACCGAACGAAATCACTTTCCCGGACGTCTTCGAGGGGATGCTCAAGGCCAGCCTCCGGATCCGTAATGAGCGCCACGGCTACCACCAGGACCTCCTCCTCAATGAAAGGTTTTCCGCCGCGCAACTCGAGCGGCTGGCTTCGCTGGGCTTTGACTCCAGCATGCGGATCGAGGTTTGGACCGAGTTCATCGAGCCGGCCACCCCGGTGGTTCAGGACGTGCTGGTGCGAGTGGAACCGAACGCCGCTTCATTTGCCGAACCCAACACGCTGGATGCCGCCATAGATTTCGGCGCCATGCGCTTCGGCGCCGGCCGGTCATTTGTTGAAGGGGCCGAGGGGGAGCGGACCGCCCCCATTTTCAAGCAGTGGCTTCCGGCGCAGTCCCGCGCGTTCCTCATCGAAGGCGCCGCCGGCCAGGATCTTCTTCCCCTCATGGAGTGGCTGCCCGCCAGCACCATGACCGTCCGGAACCTCCCCGCCAGAACCTCCGGCCTTCTGGCCGGCCGCGTGCCGCCGCAAAAGCGCGTCGCTTCGGCGGCCAACTCAGGCCGACCGCTTGAAAACGTGCTCAATCGTTCTCCCAAACCGATCCGCATTGCCCAACTGGACCCAACCAAGCCCCGTTCAACGCAGCCGAGGCTCGTCCTGGATTATTCGCTCCTCAACGGCACGTTAACCAACGTCACCTGCCGCGCTGGCGAGACGGTCTTCGTCAGCGGCCCCGTTACCATTACCGATTCGCTCGTCCTTGAAGGCACCTCCGTCGTAAAGCTGACCAACTCCCCCACCGCCCTCATCACCGCATACAACATCGTCTGCGAGACCGGCCCCTACCGCATGGCCGCCCTGACAAGCTGGTGCGACGACTCTCTGGGGGATGTCATCTCCGGGAGCACCGGCAACCCGACCAACTACAACGGGGGCACCTACCTCCGCGAGGCCTTGTTCCAGCACACCAACGCCTACAAATACCTCCGATTTCTCTACGCCGGTGCCGCCCTCCAAATGAAGCCCCGGGACGGGGTGTGGCATTGCCAGTTTGTGAACTGCAAAAAGGCCATCACCTTTGGCCTCGGCGGCTCCCTCTGGCTGCACAATGTCCTCTTCTCCGGTTGCGACCAGGCCATCTACGGCTCCGGCTACCAGATTTACGGCGAGCACCTCACCGTCGATGGCCCTTACTTCAATCGGTACTCCTGTACGGTCCGCGCCACTAACAGCATTTTTGTCGGCGCTCTTAGCGCCGGCGACGCCGCCTTCGACCACTGCGCCACCAATTCCTCCGCTGAGGGTGTTTTTCAGACCGTCGGAGCCGGCAAGTATTACCTCGTGCCTGGCAGCACCAACCGGTGCGCTGGCACCACAAACATCAACCCCACCCTCCTGGCCGAACTCCGCCGCAAAACCACCTCCCCGCCGGTTGTGTCCTGCGGCGTGACCGTGAGTTCCGACCTCACGCTTTACCCACTGGCTCAACGAGTTGATTCCACTCCAGACCTCGGCTTCTGTTATGATCCCATCGACTACGCCATGGGCCATCTGATGCTCACCAATGCCACCCTGACCATCAATCCCGGCACCGTCGTCGCCACCTTCGGCACCAACTCCTGGAACCACGGCATTGGCATCACCACCGACGCCCAAATCTTATGTGAAGGCTCCCCCGCTAATCTGAACCGCTTCGTCGTCTACAACACCGTGCAAGAACAATCCGCCAGTCCTTGGAGACAGGCCGCTCCCGGTGGTTCCGTCGACGAAATACAGCCGACTTCCCGCACTATCAGGTTCAGGTTTACCGATTGGTCCGCGATGGCGCAGGCCGCCGCTCATCTCACCAGTGGCAACATCGTGCCGTTTCACATCCGCGACTGCCAATTCCACGGCGGCAGCCTGACCCTCTACGGAGCCGCTCTCCACGTCACCAATTCTTTGTTCGAGGGCGTCTCTATGGACTTTGAACCCGCCGAGATGGCCCCCTCATTCCTGGTCAACAACCTGTTCCGCGGCGGCACCTTCGCCGCCTACTCCCTGGTAACCAATTCCCTGGTTCGCGACAACCTCTTTGACCAGGCCGCCATTCCCGACTGGTTCGGCGGCTACGCACCCGGTTATCTCGGCGGGTATAACGCCTATGTTGCCGAGTTCGACCGCCTTCAGCCCACCAACAACACCGACATCGTTCTGGCTTCTTCTCCCGCCTACCAGGCCGGGCCACTCGGGAATTATTACCAGCTCGCCAGCAGCGCCCTGATTAACGCCGACACCGGCCTGACGGCCGATCTGGTTGGCCTCTATCATTACACGGTCTGTACCAACCTCGTCGGCGGCTTCCAAATCAAGGAGACCAACAGTTTTGTCGATGTGGGCCTCCACCAGGTTGCCGTGGACGCCAACGGCGTGCCCATCGACAGCGATGGCGATGGCATCTGCGATGCGCTGGAAGACCGCGACGGGGACGCCCTCTTCGATCCCGGGGAGACCGACTGGCAGCACTCTGAAAACGGCACCACCGGCTGCCCGGGTCTCCAGGTGTTCACGCCCTTGAAATAGCGGCGGAACGAAGCACCGAAATTCATTCCCATACTCAAATGAAAACCTCGACAACAACATTGGTTTGCGCTGTGGCCCGCGCAACAAGCAACTCGCTCTTGGACCTAGCCAGGGAGCTTGCCTGTTCTATCGTGATCGCTCTGGCCTTGGCAGTCTTTTATTCGCATGCATACGCAGAACCGGCGGGACACATGAGGTTTGTGGCTGCTTCCGCCAATGGCACCATCAGTAGCTGCAGTCCCGTGCACTACTGCGGGGCGAGAATAACAGCTGTTGGCCACAGCGGAACGGGGAACTCCGGCTGGGATCCGCCCGGTGCGGACGCGGCGGCTCATGGCTGTTCGGTTGAGATAAGCGACATCTGTCCCGCCGCAGACGGCGTGGGGTATGTTTACTGGGTCACCGTCAGCGCTATTCCCGGCGCCAAGCTCAAGACAGGCTCCTTCGACCTAACATGCTGGGTAAGCTACTCATGTACCACCTGTGGAACAGATACGGCAAGAAGCTCGATCACGATCACAGTCCAGGGCGATGAGGACCAAACCGATCCCCACGAGGGCGGGGGCTGCGGCGGACGTTGTGGCCCAGCCCTGCGCCCAGCCCCAGGGTCCGGCTCGGTCAAGAACAATGACTTGGATTTTCGTTTGTACTTGGGCGCCGCACAGCGGGATGACCACGGCAATTACGACGATGCCGGTTACCTGGCACTGCAGGCCGCGCGGGCATCAAGCGCGCTTGCCAGCCCCGCAGCGCTGACTCTCCCCTACTCCCGACCGGGAGTCACCCGAATTCCCAGCGACCCAAACCAGCAACTCAGGCAGATTAAGATGCCGCAAGGACTCGTCCACGTCACTAATGTGGTTTCCGGTGAAGGGTACACGTTGAAGGTTTATGACAAGACGCAGGTCGGTGATCAGCAGCCGGATGGAACATATGCGCTCGTGCAGAACGCCACACCCGCAGTCAGTTGGGCGGTTACCTGGAACGGAACCCAGAATACCGTCACTCTTTCCGAGACGCCGCACAATGGAACAACCAGAAACTACACGTATAGCTACAGCGTCAGCGGCAACCTGAATACTTGGACGCTCATCCGTCCTGATCAAAGCTACAGCACCTGCACGACGAATACCACTGCCGGAGGTTACGTGCGGACCTTTGAATTGCATAATTCCGATGGGGGCCTCGTCCGTACGAACCAGCGGACATATAAGATCGTCACTTCCACCGGAGATTACTTGCTAACGAACAACATCGAGGGCGATGCGAGTGCGAATCAGGTCACAGCGTTCGATTACTATCCCGATAACGCCACAGCTTCTGCCAATCGCCTTCGCCGCGTGGACTACCCTGACGGTAACTGGGTCTACTATGAGTATGACGATCAAGGACGCAAACGCTTCGAGTACGCAGCGTACAATAACAGCGCGCTGCCGGCGAACACTGCGCCAGTTCCGGCCTCCATCGGCTGCAAGGAAACCGAATACACATATAACGATACCTTGGCCCCCACGCCCTCAAGTACGGTAGTCAGGCTCCCCTGGCCTGCCGGCAACAACACGTGGGTCCTATGCGATGTCGCTCAGCGGGACGAAACCCCGGGAGGCATCGCTCAGCCGGGCGTGGTTGGGCAATACGCCGTTCCCGGAGGCACGCCTCTGGTCACTACTACTGAGTACATCACCGCTCCTACGAATTCTAACGCCGGCGCAATTAAATCCGTCACCTACCCTGATGGTCACGCCGAATACTTCAGCTACGGCGTTCCCGACACAAACGACTGCGTGACGACCACGAACTTTGTCGGCGAACCCGGCGTTAACGGTGCCATTCTCAGCGGCACGCAAACTGAGACCAAAAGGGACAACCTCGGCAGGACAGTCTCGATTATCACGAGGGCCGTCACAAATGGAACCGTCGGAATCGTTCTTTCCAGTCGCTCGTTCCAGTACTCCGATACCGTCCAGGATTACTCGGAGACAGATGAACTGACCGACCAAACCACCTCGTATACGTTCGACTGCTGCGGACTCGCAACGATGACCGACCCCGATGGCGTCGTCACGCATTATGACAACGACGATCTCCATCGCCGCGTCGCCACCATGCCGGTTCGAGGCGGCAGCACCGGCGTCAAGACTACCAACACCCTCGACGCTGCCGGCCAGGCGCTCGCCACCAAGCGCCTCGGGGCGGGGGATACTCTCAGCGCCGCGGTCACCCTCGAACAGTTTCAATATGACGTCCTCGGGCGCGTCATCCGCATGACCAACGCTCTCGGCGGCGCCACCACCAACCTATACCTGCTCTGGGGAACCTCCGGTGGCCGGCGCGACGTCACCCTTCTCCCCGACGGCGGCACGCGCACCAACGATTACCAACTCGATGGCCGCCTTATGAAGGTCACCGGCACCGCCGTCAAACCCGTCCAGTTTGAATACGGCATCGCCCCCGGCACCAGCCAGATCGCCACCCAGTACGTCAAGGAAATCAAGCTAGATTCCTCCTGGAACACCACCACCGAATGGACCAAGACCTATCGCGACGGTCTCGACCGCGAGATCTGCGCTGTTTATGCGGACGTCAACACCCCGGCCGAAGAGTCGGACAATCCATACAGTGAAACCGCCTACAATGCGCAAGGGCAGCTCTCCAAAAAGCGCGATCCGGATGGGGTGGCGACGATCCACAAGTACAACGGCCAAGGCGAACTGGAAAGTTCTGGCCTCGACCTCAACTGGAGCGGAGATCTCGAAGACAGCAGCCCCGACCGGATCACCCGCACCGCCCGGAGCTTCCCGGCAGCGGCGGACGACAAACCGGACCGGGTCCAAACCGACACCTATTCCTGGGCGGACAACGGGCAGGGCGGATACGTCGAGAAACTCATAGCCAGAACCGAGACCGCGACCGATGGCCTCCACACCTGGCAAACCGCCTGGCGCGAAGCAGGAAACGACACCACCAAAGCCGCGACCGAAAACATAACTACAGTCAATTCCGCCACACACCAGCGCACCGTCACCGTCATCGCCCCGGATGGCACTCAGACAGTTTCCGTTTACCTCTATGGCCTGCTCCAATCCGTCACGCGCAAGGACAACACCGCCGGCCACCGGCAGGTCACCCAAACGACCTACGGCTATGATAAGTACGATCGCCCATCGACCGTCACCGATGCGCGCAACGGCGCAACGACTCTCCTCCGCAACAACGCCGACCAGGTCTGCACCAACATTGCGCCCCTCTCTGGCGGCCTGCCCATGGTGACCGTCACTTTCTTCGACCAACTCGGGAGAGTCACCGGCACAATCCAGCCCGACGGGGCCTCCACAACGAATTTCTTTTTCCCGGGCGGCCTCCCGCAACGCACCTCGGGCTCTCGCACTTACCCGGTTGAATACACCTACGACGCCCAGGGCCGGCTCCGGACCCAAAAAACCTGGCAGGATTTCGCAAATGACTCAGGAGTTGCCCTCACCCGGTGGAACTACGATCCGCACCGCGGCTGGCTCGCCTCCAAAGATTACTGCGACCCCGCGACCGGCTCACTGGCCAGTGAAGGCTCCACCGGGCCGATCTACAGCAATTCCCCCGCCGGCCGGCTGCGGACCCGCACCTGGAAGCGCCTCGGCAACAACAGCCAGCCGATTGTCACCACCTACAGTTACGGCTTTGACGGCACAGCCAAGCACGGCGACCTCACCGGCATAACGTACAGCGCCAATGACCCCGCCGGAACACCAAACGTCAGTTTCGACTACGACCGCCTCGGCCGCCGCAAGACCGCCGCCACAACCTCCGGCGGCACGACCTTAGATTCCATCGCCTATTCCTTTGACGACGCCAACCAACCCCTCGGCGAGTCGCACTCCGGCACGTTGCTGGACGGTTTGGGCGTCAGCGTCACCATGAACAATGCCCTCCAGCGCCAGAATTTGTCGCTGACCGGCGTTGCCGGCTACAGCGTCGGCTACGGCTACGATTCCGCTGGGCGACTGCAGACAGTGACCTCAGGCAACGCGACCATGACCTATTCTTACGTTGCCAATTCGATGCTGGTAGAGCAAATTTCCTCTGTTCAAGCGGCCACGAGCGTCATGACCACGAAGAATTACGATTTGCTCAATCGTCTCACATCCGTCTCCTCGGCCGTGTCAGGCACAGCCGCTCCCACACTCCCCATCAGCTTCGCTTACCAATACAACCAGGCCGGCCAGCGCACCCGCGTCACCGTGGCCGACGGTTCCTTCTGGGTTTACACATATGACAGCCTCGGGCAAGTGACCTCCGGCAGGCGCTCCTGGGCGGACGGAACGCTAGTCTCAGGGCAGCAGTTCGGTTACAGCTTCGATACAATTGGCAACCGGCTGAGCACGACCGTCGGTGGCAGCCGCACCGGAGATCCGCTTCGCCCAGCCAACTACACCCGCGACCTTCTCAACCGCCTCAATGCCCGCGATGTGCCGGCGTACGCGGACATTCTCGGATTGGCCAATCCCACCGCCCCGGTGCTTGTCAATAGCAACACCGCCTACCGCAAAGGCGAGTATTTCCACCACGTTCTTTCGGTCCCGAACAGCAGCACGCCCCAGTATCCGGAGGTGACGGTGGTTTCGAGTTACCCTCCGGGGCAGACCAACAAGGGAGGCATCTTTGTGCCTCAAATACCCGAGTATTTCGGGTATGATGCCGATGGGAATCTCACCACCGACGGTCGGTGGAACTACACCTGGGACGCAGAAAATCGTCTGATCAGGATGGCCACCAATACATCCGTCGGACCGCAGATTTCCCTCAGCTTTGAATACGACTCTCAGAGCCGCCGTATCCGCAAGCAGGTCTGGTTCAACGGCGCCGCAACCAACGACCTTAGATTCGTGTATGACGGTTGGAATCTCACCGCCACTCTCAACTCTCAACTTTCAACTCTCAGCTCCTTCGTTTGGGGCACCGACCTCAGCAGTTCATTCCAGGGCGCCGGCGGGGTCGGTGGGCTGCTGAAAGTGGCATACCACGGCACGCAGACCACCAACTGTTTCGTGGCGTTTGACGGCAACGGCAATGTCAGCGCCCTGATCGACGCCGCCGATGGAAACGCCCTCACTCGATATGGATACGGGCCCTTCGGGGAACCCATCAGGGTAACGGGCCTAATGGCCCGGGCAACCCCCTTCCGATTTTCGACGAAGTACCAAGATGACGAAACGGGTTTGCTTTACTACGGGTATCGCTATTACAGCGTCAGCACAGGAAGGTGGGTTAGTCGGGATCCGCTAGAGGAGAGCGGAGGCCGAAACCTCCACTGCTTTGTAGGAAACTCGCCAACGACCTCGACAGACAGCAGCGGGCTGTGTGCAGGTCCATGCGCCTCGGTGGAGGGACCGCGCTACGCCTCGATTGTGCCCCCTTTGCCGTATCCACCACTTCCCTCCAGCTGCGAGGACTTGGCCAAGATAATAAAGTCATTTTTGCACTCACCGGAGGAAAATCTGTTTTTCGATCTCTTTACCGATGGGGGCGGGAGACCCTTAGTACTTGGTTTAGGAGGAATGCAGTCTGCCCTTGCGAATGCCATCGGATTCCAGTCGGCAATCAGCGGCCAGCGGCAGTTATGTGCCACGTCGGACGATGGGTGGTCCTACAGATCCACGACCTTCCCTGACTTCGTTGGTGGCCCTTGGCGTTTGGCATTGGGCCAGGTCACGGTATATCTGAACACCCACTGCAAATGTCACAAGCTAACCTGGGAGGTTTGCGTAAAGGACCGGTACGATTTTGACCCCCACGCCCCTGGTCAGCGCGGCCCCGAAGCGGAACTAATGACCAGACTCATGTATTACGCGAACGCACTTTGCCCACAGTGGACTCCATTTGATGTTTCAGGCTGTGCGAGGGGTGCTGGCGGGCAGGTGACTGGCGGTGGCCCAGGAGGAACATTTGAATGACTGTAAGCAAAGCTCATCCAAGCAATATTGTAGTGGCACCTCGTAGTTCTAGTATCGCAAACGTCGTCTACATATCAGGAGTTACTGGCCCAATATGGATGTTTTTTGGGTTTCTGCTTCTAGCGAAGCTGAGGCTAGTAGGAGGCGTTGCTGCCGAGGTCACATTAGCACTATGCCTGGTTGCCTGTTTGGCGTGCATTCTGTCCGGGCGGGCGCCTATCCACCTGAAGACCATTCTCACAACGCTTGTGGTTGTGAGCGTCGAAGTTGTTGCGCACTTACCCATTCTTTTCGTTCAACTTGGTTTCCTGTGGATCCCTTTGGAGAGCGCCACATTGTGTCTGGGTGGATTGGTGCTGGCCGACTTGCCTTTTCCGCAAAAGGCCTTCAGAGGCGTTTGTGCTTGTATTCTGATTCCTGCTCAGTGCGTAGCCATCGTCATCACAATCGCCCTCGTCAACGGTCTCGAGGGCATTCAATGAAGTATGCGGATCGTTGGCGAGGACAATCACCCTGGTACGGCGCCTGGAAAACTAAGTGCTCGTGCGCTATCCAAAATGTGTCACCCAGCTAATGGGACTGTAATATATTTGGCACGAAGCAACAGAACGGACAGGCCGCGCCATGGCCAGTCTCAGTCCTCGCTCAGTAATGGCACAACGCGACGAGAGAGTGTGGGGCAGGTCAGTGAATTGGATCGTGAACTTCGAGAGAAATGAGCAATGTGGCTGAAGCCGGAAAAATCCTTGGCGGATGGCCTTGCAGCGCTGGCGAAAATGTCGAAAGAGGTCCTCAATTCGGCTGAAGTAAACACGCGCCTCCCGAAGAGCAGGTCTGCTCGAAGGTGTAGTTTCGCCATTGTATGCACCTTTGGGGTCTTGCTTGTAGGAGCAGGCCTCATTGCGCTTGCCATTCAGTCCGCCACGCAAACAGGCCGGCGCCCAGAGCCGGCCACATTGCCGCAGTTGCTGCAAGTACTCCCCTCGAGCATCGCGGAAATCCCTTTTGAGCGGCTGAACCTCCTTTGCGCCACCGGCCTTTGCACCACGAACAGGCCGGCCCTGAATGAGTGCGCAGCCATCCTTCGCTCATGGGCAAAGCAGGTCCAGTCCGAGACCCAACGCCACCAGTACCGGTACGACCGCAAACCTGCCGAATTTGAGAACTCGCCGGGGTTCTATCGCATGCTCATGCTGTCGGTTGTCTTGGCCGAAGATTATGGCGTGCATTACGACCCGCAACGCAGGGCAGGCCCTGCCGGAAGCCGCATCGATGACGGATTCTTCAGCGACCCGGCGTCGGTCTTTCTCCACGGGCTGCTCGGGCCGGAGCGCAAGGGCACGTGCAGTTCGATGCCGGTGTTGTACGTCGCGGTCGGCCGTCATCTGGGGTATCCCCTCAAACTAGTCACCACCAAAGGCCACCTGTTTGTCCGCTGGGAAGGAGCGGGCGAGCGGTTTAATATCGAGGCCACCGGACACGGCTTGAACCGCTTTGACGACGAGTATTATCGGCACTGGCCATTTGAGATCACCGCGGAAGAGGAGAAGACAGAAGGCTATCTGAAGTCCCTTACGCCGCAGGAGGAGCTCGCTGTGTTCCTCTCTATCCGCGGCATGTGCCTGCGCGACCAGGGCAGGCTCACCGAAGCCGCTGACAGCTTCGCCGCCGCCGCGCGCCTCGCCCCTGACTGCCAAGGCTACCGGAAGATGCTAGCCGGCCTGAAAGCTACCCTAGAGACAGTAAACGAACGCAAGGCGCGCGCCGAAGCGCTCACAACTAAATGATACCTGTGAGAGAGATCAATCTACAAACAGCGAGGAGGTGTGCTTTGGGAATGTCGCTCATCCTTTTCCTGCTCGCCGCCCATGATGCGAAGGGTTTTTACAGCCCCGGCGCGGGGAAGTGGTTGGCCCGCGATCCGGCGATGGAAAAGGGAGGCCCCGGCCTCTACACCTTCTGCTTGAACTCCCCAGTGGAGACCTTTGACGCACTCGGGCAGATCGCGTGTGGAGCATTCATGCAAACCAATTGTCGGCAGCCGTGCGAGGACTTCAAGAGAATCCGCTATGCCGATATGGAGGAACGCGACATTGACAACGGAATCGTGATCTGCTGCGGAGGCGTGAAATTCATCTGCACGTACGGCGTGGATCGAGAAAAGAATCCTCGCGCGAAGGAAATTGTCAGGAGGTGCCTGCATGCCCACGAGCGTATTCACCTCCCTGGAGCGCAATGCCCAGCGTGCGATTGTGGGCCATCGGCGGTCAAGGATCGCCCTCGAAGCGAATACTGTGCGGAAGAGGTAAGGGCGTACGGTGCAGGGAAGGAATGCTTCGAGGCCGCGAAGTCCGAGTGCGGGACCGATCAAGAGTGCCTCCGCGACATTCAAGGATGGGCCGATCACGAGGCCACCCAGCAGTTGCAGGCCATTAGAGAATGCAACACCTACCGGCGACGGTGAAGAATCTCACACCAGCTTTGCTAATGACAGGGTGGCTCGCCATAGGTCCGGGTTGCCACCAGGCTGTCCCAAACTCTGGCACGCATCCGCCGCCAGCCCCCACCCTCTTGCCCAGGGTCGAGATATCCGGCGGTCCGCCGCGCCTGACCACAAATGAGGTCATGCGTACCGCTCTTGCTTGTGCGTCCGCCCATCGGCGGCACCTGGCAGGATATGACTGCACAAGCATTTTCTTCGACCAAAACAGTTCATATCCGGAGCTGCGGGCCAAATGGATTCTCCACTTCGCGCCCGAACGCCATTCGCTTCATGAGGACTTCTACATTCAAGTCGATGATCTCACCGGAAAAGCGGAATATGTCCACCATTGAGAGGAGGTGCAGCTCCACGCAGTCGAGAAGTCCCGTCTCGAGAACGCCAAGGTCCGATGCGGCAGTGACGGAGAATCCATCACTGCGATTGACGCGAGAAGGGGCAGCGCCCAATTCACGTACCATTTCTACGACGCCTACTGCAACAAGTCCGCCCTGCACAGACCAAACAAGAATTCGAAATCAGAACACGACACGTTCACACGGTGAGTAAAATGAAAAGTATCAAACTGCTAATAGCGACGGGCCTCGGTCTGGCCATATCGCTGTCGACTGCCCTGCCGGCATACGGTTTTTTCAATCCCGGCTCTCACGGTCCAACAGCGACCCCCGGCACACTTTCCTCTTCCGCAATTCACCCGGCGAGCGACTACGGGCTATTCGGGGAGGTCATGCGCGCCACCGGGCCGATGGCCAAGACCAATCCCAGCCGGTTCTCCACCATGCATCACGATGAGGAGCCCGGCCCGCTTTACTATGGCTATCGGTATTACAACCCGAGCGCGGGGAGATGGTTGAGCAGGGACCCCTCAGGGGAGAAGGGAGAGCCGAACCTGTATGGGTTCGTGGATGACAATCCCATAGTTAAGATTGACACAGACGGGAGAGAGATCGGGAATATTTGTCCAGTATGCGGGCAGTATTACGTTGGAACACATACCTGCACAGGCCCTCCTCAGAACCCACCACCTCCAGCCATTGACTGTTCCGCGTACAGAAAGTTGTGGCCGACAACCTGCACAGGTTGCTCACGCAAATCTGGAAACGACCTTTACCCCAAGAAAGCCTTTGTGGTCTGCCAGGGTTTTGCCAAGCAGTTCACCGGTGGCCCTCAGCAGGCCGCCGCATCGTGTGTTGCCAACTGCCTAATCGCAGCCGAAGCAAGCATTCAGAAGGCGTATAAGAATTGTGACGATCGAAACTGTGCCCGACTTATAGCGCACGTTGCGTGCTACGCAAAATGCGGCTTCCTTCCGAATCCATTCGATCTCCCTCCTGGTGCGGATGTGGTCGGCTGGCAAGATTTGATTCCTGCCTGCAAGAGGAAGATGGACGGGTTGCCTATAATAGCACTGTGAGGGGCGCATGGTGCTACCTGCGGTGAAGACTTTTGTGGTGGTATTCATCATCGCGACGGCGGTTTTTTTTGCTGGATCAGCCGTCGTGTTCGGCTGGACGACCGGGGTTGACGGAATCATTTTCTCACCGATTTTGGCCCTCTTCGGATGGTATTTTTGGTTTCCGATCTTCGGTCTGGTTTTCGGGGTCTGGTGGTTATTCAACCCAGAAAAGCGGTCTTTACCATATCGGGTCGCTTTCGTAGGGGGATGCTGCCTTCTGGGCTTACTGTTGAGTTTGTTGGTCTCCGGGAGAAGCCCCTCCTCTCCCCCCGACCTTGTCGAGGCGCTGCGTTTGGCCTGTGTTTTTTCTGCTGGGTTGGCCGCGTGCATGGTTGTTATCTTGAAGACGTTGCTTGTAGACCACAACGCCTGAAGTTGGAAGGGAAGAGGCAGTAATCGAGAAACGTTCAAGGCTCGACACCTCTGGTCTTCGTGGATAGTCAGCGAAAAAGGTGTCAATGTTATTGTAGTATTTTCGGAGTTGACCTCGCAGTGGGAGCGGTGACTCTCATCGGTTCAGCCATGTCTCGGAGCTTCCGAAAAGGGGTTAATGAGATTGTAATATTGTCCACACGAAGCGACGGAAACAAGTCGGGGTCGAAACAAAGTATTTTCACAACCTGTTCAGCCGCTCCTCCTCCCAAGCCTGCCCACTGAGCGCCGCGCCTTTCCGGGTTCGCCTTCTCGATGAGTTCCGCGCGAAGATCAAAGTAGCGGCCGTGAGGAAAAGCTCCGTCGCATGATCGGACATTCATTCAAATCAACTCAAAACAGGCACTGGAAGTAATCCCCCCGGCACTGAAAACCGACGCCAACGCTTAACGCTTAACGCTTAACGCTTAACGGATCGCAGCCCCCCTCCGAGAAAAACATTTCAACCGGACTTCGGAGCTGCTACGTTTTTGCTGCTACACTTTTGCTCTTCACAAACCCTCCGTAACCAGCCCCTTCCGCAATCTGCTACGTTTTTGGCTACGCTTTTGCATCTCCAGCCCCTGCCCGCAGAAAAACATTCCCCTCCTTGACGCCTGTAAACTCTCAACGCTTCAACGTTTTAACGTTTTAACGCTTCAACGCATCACCGTTTCCCCCGGTCGCCTGGCGGGCGTAACGGGTGTAGCAGATGTAGCAGATGTAGCGGTCCCCAGATATCCCCAGAAGAAAATTTTCCAATGTTGAACCCGTCGGAATTGCCATCCCCCCTGCCCGTGCTGCGGTATCGCCAGGCATCGGTGGATAACGCCAAATCACGCTCGTTAACGCCAGATAACAAGTAAAGTGCCACCCCGCCACGTCCCGCCTGGCTCACGGGCGGCGAAAAGGGGTTAATTACATTGCAGAGCCTGCTGGTAACCTACGGAAGGCTACGGAGGGCTACGGAGGGCTACGGAAGGTTACGGTAGCCTGCTGCGGGCCGAAGCAGCGTTCCCCATCCGTTTGTCACGACGTCACGGCCTTTTACCCCGGTCCGCCACCCCCACCCCGGCTTCCACCATTTGTCCTTCGCCAATGATGAAACTTCCTGCCGGGTCTCCTGCCGCTTTCTGCCGGCTTTTCTGCCGCGTAAATTCAAAAAAACTGGCTGATTTTCCGTGCTCCTGCCGGGTTGCCGGGTCCATACCCCTGAAGGCATCCCCACCACTTCGGACTGTGGATTGTAGACTGTGCCGGCACGCCTCAAAGGATTTCAAAGTGAATCAAAGCATTTCAAAGGATTTCAAAGC
>DATDCV010000217.1:0-9803 GCA_036524155.1 Verrucomicrobiia bacterium | reverse complement strand
CACCCGTAGGTGTCTGGACCGTGTCTCAGTTCCAGTGTGGCTGGTCGTCCTCTCAGACCAGCTACCCGTCTTAGCCTTGGTGAGCCGTTACCTCACCAACTAGCTGATAGGCCGCGGGCTCATCATGAAGCGTCAGGCCTTTGACAGTCCCCAACTTCAACTGCCGGGAGATGCCTCCCAACAGCCACATCCGGTATTAGTCCCGCTTTCGCGGGATTATCCCAAACTTCACGGCAGATTACCCACGTGTTACGCACCCTTGCGCCGCTCTCACCCCGGAATATTGCTACCCCGGAATAATCGCTCGACTTGCATGTCTTATCCACGCCGCCAGCGTTCGTTCTGAGCCAGAATCAAACTCTCCGTTAAAAATAACGTCGATTTGACTCGACTATTCGTTTTGTCCAGCCCCACTCAAGGGGCCGAACGGGTCTTTTCTCTAAAACTCTCCAGGTAACTCCCACGTCAATGAGAGCCACCCAAAGGGGCTCTAAAACTTATCGCACAATTCAATTTTCAATGAGCAGCGGGTGTCGCCACCCGAAATTCTCTCACCCTCGCCACCGCTTATCCCCACCCCGATTTACCGCCACTTACTCCGATTTACCGCGATTCAGCGCGACATAACGCACAAACCAGGATCCGGTTCTGCTCTCGGGAGACGGCGGCGCCCGCTACATTCAGGCGGGCAAAATGTTCAGAAGTCCAACAGGCTGAAGGTTTGACAACCGCAATCCGGTCAACTTCGAGCCGTGACAATAACAGACACCCGGGAGGGATCAAGAGCGAATACGACTTTTTTTCAAAAAACTTTTCCGGTCCCGCTGCCGCCAGTTCCCCATCGGCTCGCAACTCTCGCGAGCCGGGCGGGAACTTTAGCGAGTCCCGCCCGGAATGCAAGGGTTTCGCGAAAGATTTTTGCAGTTACTTTTTGGCCTTGGATTTGGCTTCAGCTGCCTCGATCTTCTTGACGTATTTGGCGGGATCTTTTTTGAAGTCTTTGAGGCAGCCTTTGCAGCAGAGTTTGATTTCGCGGCCCTCGTGTTCAAACACGTAGGCGTCGCCCATACCGCCGAGTTTTTCGTCGGTCACGACGCAGGTTTTGAGCGGGTAGGGTTTGAGTTTTGCTTTGGCTTTGCTGTCGGCGGCGAGGGCGGCAAAGGGCCCGGCGAGGAGCGCGAAAGCGAGCAGGGCACCGAGCAGGTTTTTCGTAGTTTTCATAGTGTAGATTGACTGGTGCTGATAATACGCCACAAAATCGTTAACCCCTCAAACTAATTCTTGTCATAATATGAAAGTCCGTATCGACGCGAAGCGCGGGGGTGGGCGGGGTGCGGCCGTGGTCCCAGAGGGCTGAATAGGGCGGCGAGGCAGAGCGTCCAAGGGCGAACAAGATCTGGAGGAAAAATGAAAAGGCTGTGGTATGCGGTGGCGGTGATCGGCGTGTGCGGGTGGCAGGGCTGGGCGGCAGACCGGCCGGAGGCGCAAGAAACGCCTTTCGAAGAGAGCCTGCAGAGCCTGAAGGCCGAGCGTGACAACGGGGAGAAACTACGTCGGGCCGGAGAGATGGTGCGTGCGCGGCGGCTTTCGAGCATGCAGGTAAAGGCAATCGCGGCGGGGTTGAGTGACGATAATGCGCGGCTGGAGTTCGCAACGGCGGCCTATCCCCGCACAGTGGATCGCGAGAACTTCTACGAGGTTTACGATGCATTCACCACATTTTCCAGAGTGATGCGGCTGCACGACCGGATACAACAGTTCGAGCGCGCGACGGGGCCGCAAGTTGAGATTCCGCCGACGGTGACGAACCAGGAACTGACAGATATCATCCGGTCGTTGAGGAGAGAATCGTTCGACCAGACCCGCAGCCGGTTGGCGCAGCAGATCATCCGCGATAGCCGCAAGCTCTTCCTGGCATCGCAGGTGAAGAAGATAGTGGATTGTTTCGATTTCGAGCCCAGCAAGCTCGAAGTGGCAAAGCAGGCGTATGACCGGACGCTTGACCGGGAAAAGTACTTCCTGGTGACCGAGGCGTTTTCATTCGACTCGAGCAAACAAGAACTGTCGCGTTACATCCAGTCGAGGAACGAGAGGCCGGGCCCAGTCCGCGGTCCGTGAAGAATCTGCGGGGAGTGGTTGGCGGCAAGAGAGTGGCCAGTAACCCTTCAGTCTTGGGTCGGAGCGCCGAGTTGTACTCGGCTTACAGGAGGCCGTCGGCTCGGTTAAGCCGATTAGAAATCGGCGCTCCGACCCAAGACTGAGGCGATACAGCGGTCGACGACTTGGGCTTGACAGCACCACGAGAGGTGGGTGAGATCACGGCGGCTTCAAGCAGAGATGAGACTGATTACGCTCGAACGACCGGCTGCAGCGTGGTGGATGGCGCTGGCAGTTGTAATCGCGGGCGGCGGGGGTGTGCGGGAGGTCAGGGCGCAAGAAGCGGCCCAGAAGGCGGCGGCAGAAACCGCTCGAGCGGAAAAGGAAGGATGCAGCGCGAACCTCAAGAAGATTTTCACAGCAATCGAGGCCTACCAGGCGGAGCATCACGACTTGCCGAATTGGCTATCGGACCTGGTTCCGCAATACCTGCAAGACGCCAATACGCTGATTTGCCCATTATGCCGGCGAACAGGAAAAACGGAGGGACCGCCGTTGGCGGACCCGAATATATCCAGTTCATACCTGTTCGAATTCTGTCCGCTGCCGCTGGGATCGACGGCACCAAACGCACCGACGCGCACGCGGCGAGAATGGAAGCGGCGGCAGATGGGATTGGTGGGCTCAAAAGTACCGATCGTACGGTGCCGGCATCATAATCCCGTTCTGAATCTCGCATTCGATGGCACAGTCTACGAGAGCCCGGGGATGTGGGAGCTGAACTTTACGAACCGGATAAGAGCTGAGGAGCTGACGGCATCGAGGCTATTTGCGACGGAGAACCCGTCGAGGGCGGAGCAGCCGCCGCGAGCATCGACCGGCAAATTTCCGACGCGGGACCCGAAGGCAGGCAAGGGGCTTCTGGATTTATCGACGGCGTACAACGCGTCGCTGACGGAGTCGTGGCACGGCGGCACGGACAACCAATTGGCCGGCCTGTCGGCCGGCATTCAGAACCTGGGGGGAGTGGATTTTGACATCCGGGGAATCGTGCAACTGGCGGCGAGGTCAAATGGGACGAATTTCCCCGTGGAGGTGAAAGGCATTCCGGTACGGCAGAAATGCAGTCGCATCCATTTTCTGCATGCGGCGGCCTGGGGACACCCGGAGGACGAAGGCAAGAAGATCGGGTTTTACGCGATCCATTTTGCGACCAACCAAATGCGGCTTGAAATCCCGATTGTGTACGGGCAGTCGGTGCGTGATTGGCATGAGTGGTCGGGAGAAAAGCCGGCCGGGCCCGAATTGGCGGTCGCTTGGAAAGGGGAAAACGGGGTTAGCACGAGGGCGCGGGCGAAGATCCGGCTGTTTAGAACAACGTGGAACAACTTAGTGCCTGACATAGAAATCGAGAGCATTGATTTTGTTTCGAGCAGAACGAACGCCGCACCGTTCCTGGTGGCGATCACGACGGAATGAAAGCGCACGTGAAGCTCTCTCTGCCGGCAACCCGAGTCTGCGGAAACAGGGTTTTGGGGCGGGCAGCAAGCGCGTTGCTAGTGGGTTTGTCGGGGTTGGGGGTTTTGGCAGACACGGTGCGTGTGACGAGCTGGAATGTTCAATCCGCGGCCACCGGACCACCGCTCCAGCAAGTGTTGGCCAACCTCAGGTCTCTGAATCCGGATGTGATTCTGCTGCAAGGCGTTCGAGACTGGCAGGAGTGCGGCAAGCTGGCCGAGGCGCTCAGACCCGAGCGTTATAACGTCTTGGTTTGCACATCGTTCCGCGATCCGCAGGGTTCGGTCAGGACGAACGGCCAGGTGGCGGTGCTCGCGAAGGGGAAAGGCTATTTCACCTGGACTGAACCGTGGCACGGCTCGAATGCGGGCGGTGGACTTGCGGTTGCGGCGCTGCAAACGCGGGGCCAGCGGTTAGGGTTTGTCTGCGCGAAGATTGTGGATGCTGTAGAGGCTGCCGACGCGGCGCGGCAATTGCGGGATCAAATCGACTCGATTTCGCGCTGGGAAGTCAACCGGGTGCAGACATTTGTGGTCGGGCTCAGTAGCGAGCGCACAGGGGAGGCGGAGCAGAGCGCTCTGAAGCAGTTGGTGGGGACATTGCAGGAGGCGGGGTATGTGGACACACTCGAGGCGCTGGGGGCCGACGAGCGGGCAACAGTTTCGCAGAAGGCCGGCCAACCTGGTCGGACGTGTGATTTCGTGCTAGCGCAATCTGCCGTGTTCCCTTCGCCGCTGAGGCCACGCACGGCGGTGATGGGCCGCTACCCAGTGACGTGCGACCTTGAACTGGATCCTGCTTTGGCGGCGGCAGCCTGGACCGCGCGGGCGCAGGAATTACAGGTGCGCGCGACAGCGCTGCGGCAAGCCGATTGGCCCGGTGTGGGCGCGCACTCCAAAAGCCTGGCGCCGGGACAACCGGGCGCCGACAACCCGCCGGCCTGGTGGTGGGCCGTAGGCGGCGGCATGACGACGGCCCTGCTCTTCCTGTTGTGGTACATCTCGAGGACCGCGAGGCGAGTGCCACAATCCGACCCGCGATTGCTAGTCGACCATGTCCCGCTCGAACTCGCTCGGGCTGCATCTTACACCGTGACGGTCTCCGCTCCGTCAGGCACCGGCGTTGACGCGCCTGAAGGCACGGAGGGTTCAAGGGTTCCCCTGGTGGAGACGGTTGAGCTGCCGCGAGTCCAGGCACCAGCGGGGAGCTGGGAGGAACGGGCCCGGAAAGCGGAGCAGCGGGCGGAACGGGCAGAGGCGTTGGCCAAGCAGAGGCTTGCGGGCCGGCTCAGCCGGTGGTTGAGGAAGAAATTCGTGCGCAAGCTGGTGACTGACCGGACAGCACTGCTGGAAGCGCAGCAGAGCGCGGCGTTGAAGGCGGTCCGGGTTGAGGAGCGTTTGGGCCGCATCGAGCTGCAGATCCGGCAGCAAACCGAGAACTACGAACGCCGCATCGAAGAACTCTCCCTGGAGCTGCTGGCGGCGCGGGAAGAGAATCGCGAACACATCCGGTCGCGAATTGCCCAGGTGAAGCTCGAGATGGAAAGCGTCCGCGCCCGGATGAGGGAACAAGCGAGGGGGAAATCGGACTCCAGCCTGCCCGCGTAACAGACCACGGGCGGTGGCCCGGCGAGGCGAAGGCGGAGTCCGCGCTGCCGAAACGACCGGGCACGAACCTGCGGGTCAGGCCCGGGCGGCGGGTCTGCCTTTGTTGGTATCGAGAATGCCGGCAGCGATGTTGGCAGGAACCGGTTCGAAGCGGAACGGCTCCATCGAGTAGGCGGCGCGGCCCTTGGAGAGCGACCGGATCGCTGTGGCATAACCAAACATTTCAGCGAGGGGCACTTCGGCGCTGAGCACGGTGGAGGTGTCCTTGGCCTCGATGTGGACAATCTTACCACGGCGACGATTAATATCACCGAGCAGGTCGCCCTGGTATTCATCCGGGGTGGTGACCTCGACCTTCATGATCGGCTCAAGGAGGATGGCATTGGCTTTCCTGGCGGCGTCTTTCAGCGCGAAGATGCCGGCCATTTTGAAAGCCAGTTCGCTGGAGTCAACCTCGTGGAAGGTGCCGTCAACGATTTGCACTTTGATGTCGACCATCGGAAACCCGGCCAGAACACCGCCCGCAACGGCTTCTTCGATCCCCTTGACTACGGAAGAGATGTACTGCTTCGGGATCGCGCCGCCGACAATCTTGTCTTCGATCTCAACACCTTTGCCGCGCTCATTGGGGGCGAGGGTGATCAGGGCGTGGCCATATTGGCCACGGCCGCCGGATTGCCGGATAAACTTACCCTCGCCTTCAGCCGGTTTGGTAACCGTTTCACGATAGGCGATTTGGGGCGCACCGGCGTTGGCACCGACCTTGAACTCCCGGAAGAGCCGGTCGCGGATAATGTCGAGGTGGAGCTCGCCCATGCCGGCGATGATAAGCTGGCCGGTTTCCTCGTTGGTGAAACAACGGAAGGTGGGATCCTCCTCGGCGAGGCGCTGGAGACCCTCACTCATTTTCTCGCGGTCGGCTTTGGTCTTGGGCTCGACGGCCATCGAGATCACGGGCTCGGGGAAAGTCGGCGGCTCGAGCAGAATTTCGAGATCCTCGTCGCAGAGGGTGTCACCGGTGGTGATGTTTCTAAGTCCTACGAGCGCGGCGATGTCGCCGGCGAAAGTGGTTTCGACGTCGATGCGTTTGTCGGCCTGGATCATCATGACGCGGCTGACGCGCTCGCGTTTGCGGGTGCGGGGGTTGTAGATAATGTCGCCCTTCTTGAGCGTGCCGCTGTAAACCCGGAAGAAGACGAGCTTGCCGACATAGGGATCGGTCCAGAGTTTGAAGGCGAGGGAGCAAAACTTGCGATTGTCGTCAGACATGACCTCGACCTGTTGATTGGAGTCAGGAGCGATGCCGACAGCCGGCGGGACGTCGAGGGGTGAGGGCAGGTAATCGACGACGGCGTCAACGAGGGGTTGGACGCCGCGTTTACGGAAGGCGGAGCCGCAGAGAACCGGAACCAGTTGGAGCTTGCAGGTCAGGCGGCGAATGGCGGCCTTGAGGTCGCTGGGAGTGATGGGCTTGTTCTCGATGACGAGTTCGGCGATTTGGTCATCCTTGTTGGAGACGGCGTCGATAAGCTCAGCGAGGGCGGCAGCGGCGGCGTCCTTGAGGTCGGGCGGGATCGCGGTGACGTCATATTTGACGCCCATTTCATCGGCTTCGTCGTAGATGACCGCTTTTTGATTGACGACGTCGACGACGCCCCGGAAGTTGTCTTCTTTACCGACCGGCAGGAAGATGGGGTAAGCGTAGGCGCCGAGCTTCTTGCGCATGTCGTTGAGGGCATTGGAAAAATCGGCGCCGGTGCGGTCCATTTTGTTGACGAAGGCAATGCGCGGGACTTTGTATTTAGTGGCCTGCCGCCAGACGGTTTCGGACTGGGGTTGCACGCCGGCGACGCCGCAGAACACGGCGACCGCGCCGTCAAGAACGCGCATGGAACGTTCGACCTCGGCGGTAAAATCAACGTGGCCCGGGGTGTCGATGATATTAACGCGGTGGGGCACGCCGGTCTGAGATTTGAAGGCGCCATCGTCCTTCTGGGTCCAATAACAGGTGGTAGCGGCGGAGGTAATGGTGATGCCGCGCTCGCGTTCCTGCTCCATCCAGTCGGTGACGGTGTTGCCATCGTCGACATCGCCCATTTTGTGGATCAGCCCGGTATAAAACAAAATGCGTTCGGTGGTGGTGGTTTTGCCGGCGTCAATATGGGCGGCGATGCCGATATTGCGGGTACGTTCCATGGGGTACGGCCGCTTCGGCGAATTCGGCGAAGAGGCGGCGGTCGATTTTTCTTTGTCCAGTACTGCTTCCATCTAATTCTCCAAATCAATCTTTTGAAACCACAGGCGCCAGGAATAAAAACGCCCCGAGAACTTGCGGCCGTCGGGGCGGACTATGAATAAAATGTCTTACCAGCGGAAATGCGCAAAGGCTTTGTTAGCCTGGGCCATTTTGTGAACTTCATCACGTTTGCGGATGGCATTGCCCTGTCCCTGATAGGCCTCGAGGATTTCGGAGGCGAGGGCTTCTTTCATGGGGATACCTTTGCGGGCGTCGGCAAAATCCACAAGCCAGCGCAGAGCCAGAGCGAACTGGCGGTCGGCGGGGACTTCGAGAGGGACCTGGTAAGTGGCGCCGCCGACGCGACGGGCCTTTACCTCCAGACGCGGTTTGGCGTTATCCACCGCCCGTTGGAGGATATCGAGTGGATTCGTGGCCGGATTCTTTTCCGCGATCTGGTCAAAAGCGCCGTAAACAATTCTTTGGGCGACAGTTTTTTTGCCGCACTCCATGACCGTGTTGACGAGGCGTGAAACCAGGGTGCTGTTGTATTTGGCGTCCTTGAGAATCGGGCGTCTGACTGCTTGGCGTCTTCGAGACATGCGTTCGTTAAATCGTTAGAGAGGTTAAAGCGGTAAACCGGTGAAGGGTTAAGAGGTTAGGCGGCCGCAGGCGCGGGCGCGGCGGCGGGTGCGGCGGCTGGTTTGGCGCCTTCCTTGGGGCGCTTGACGCCGTATTTGGAGCGGCTGACCCGGCGTTTTTCAACGCCGGCGGCGTCAAGGGTTCCCCGAACAATATGATAGCGAACGCCCGGCAAATCCTTCACGCGGCCGCCGCGAACCAGAACGATGGAGTGCTCCTGTAGATTGTGGCCTTCATCGGGGATGTACGCGATCACCTCGTGGCCGTTGGTCAAGCGCACTTTCGCGACCTTTCGCATAGCCGAATTAGGCTTTTTGGGGGTGCGGGTCATCACCTGGATGCAGACGCCTCGCCGGAAGGGCGAGTTGTGCAGCGCCGGCGATTTTGACTTGTGCTTCAGCTTGCTGCGGCCTTTACGGACTAATTGATTGATTGTCGGCATTTTCGCGTAAAAAAATTCGGGTCCGAATTGCCTGAAAGGCAAACGGAGCGAGGAATATAGCGAGCGGAAGGAGGGCCTGCAACAACTATTTGCACAACATTGGGAAGGCCGCGGTTTACTATGGCGGGGTGCGCGCTGGGGCTAAAGGTCGGCGAGAACGATAAGGCTTCGCTGGGCGGCACCTTTCAAATCTGTAATCCCGGTGAAAGGCTGTCGTCATGGGAGGGTGGTCTATTGAGGCAGGTTCTTTAAGAGAAACAGAAACCAACAAACAGCGAACAGAGGAAGAAAGGCATATGAAACGATTATTTCAGCCCGTCAGCAACCGGGTAAGCGCACTCGCCCTGGGGAGCGCGCTGGTGCTGGCTGGATCGGCACTGGCATTTACACAGAAACCAAAAGCGGAGTCGTTCAGCCCGCCGGCGGTGGACGAGCGCCCCATCACACGCGAGGTGGGGGGCCGGACGAGTTTCGCACCCGTGGTGAAGAAAGTCACGCCGGGCGTCGTAAAGGTATTTACGACGACCAAGGTTCACAACATGGCGTATAACGGGCCGAGTCAGGATATGGACGACCTGTTTCGCCGGTTCTTCGGCGAGCAAATCCCGAACGGCCGCATGCCCCGACGCCAGATGGAGATTCCGCGGCAGCAGGGCATCGGGTCGGGGGTGATCGTCACCAAGAACGGTTACATCCTGACGAACAACCACGTGGTGGATGGTGCGGACGAAGTGAAGGTGGCGCTGCAGGACGGGCGCGAGTTCACGGCGAAAGTAATTGGCCGCGACCCAAAGAGCGATGTGGCGGTAATCAAAGTTGACGCCAAGGACCTGCCGGCCGTGGGGATGGCAGACAGTGACAAGGTGGAGGTGGGGGACGTGGTGCTGGCGATCGGCAATCCGTTCGGGATCGGCCAGACGGTCACGACGGGGATTGTCAGCGCCACGGGGCGCGGGGGCACAGTGGGGCTGGACTACGAAGACTTTATCCAGACCGATGCGGCGATCAACCCGGGCAATTCCGGCGGCGCATTGGTGGACGCCGAGGGCAGGTTGATCGGCATCAACACGGCGATTCTGAGCCGGAGCGGGGGCAACCAGGGCATTGGATTTGCGATTCCGGTCAACCTCGCCCGTGATGTCATGGACAGCCTAGTCAAAGACGGCCACGTCACTCGAGGCTACCTGGGTGTCATGATCCAGGACGTCACCCCGTCGCTGGCAAAGGAGTTCAAACTCAAGGACAACAAGGGGGCGCTGGT
>DATDCV010000216.1:0-7447 GCA_036524155.1 Verrucomicrobiia bacterium | reverse complement strand
GAGCTACCGGGCAGCGATCATCGTGGCAGAGAAAGAGTGCTGTTCAAATCCGCAAGGACTGCCAGGAACCGCCGTACGCGGACCCGCATGTACGGTGGTGTGGGAGGCGGGGGGAGAAATCCCCCCGCCGACCCGATTGGACTTCATTTTGCACGTGTTCGTTTGATCGGATCGCTGGCAGTCGGGCGGACCAATATGCCGTTGCTCTCAATTCCAGCGCATTGAGATACGAACTGCTCGTTGTCCACCCGCAGGATCCTGTCGTGGTTAACATCACCCATGCTGCGGGTAATCCAATATCCGTCTTTGACCCACCATGTGCCCTCAAATGTGTAAGGCGTCGCCTCCCGCCCGACGGGGGAGACGGTCCAGTGGCTCTGGAACGCTCCGTCCGGGGAAATGGTCAGCGAACCCTCCTCAAGGTCACCGCCAGCCCGCCGTCGCCGCCAAACCCAAGTCCCAGGAAGTCTCTGTTTGATCTCGGAGTCGTTCGGCGGGTCTTTGGGGCGTTCCGCTAACGAGGGACCCCACTCTATGGCATAAAGTCGGGCCTCGAGGTCTGGATATCGATTGGTCCACACCGAAATGCGAGACACACTCCTGAAGGCGGCGGCGGCCTTCTCTCGGACGTCGCCTGTTGGGTCATCCAGCAGTTTGATGAGCGCTGGCACGATAGATTCAACCTGCGGCAGGGTGCAGAACACGGACTCCGCTGCATGGGCGCGCACCTCGGCGTCTCCATGACCCAGGTAATTGGTCCATGCCGATAAGATGGTGGGCGCAACACTGGGAGTTCTGGCGCTCGTTGAGGCCAAGGCTGCCTTCGAAAACTCCCGCACCTTCTTATCAGGGTCGAGGGTGCGCTGCAGCAGCAGTGGCACAATAACCTGTTCGTCAACCTTTGGATCCACTAGGCCGCTGCCCTGTGCCCGGTTCTGTGCCCCGACCCATGGCGGAGAGGTCCAGTGGAGTTGATTGAGGCCGTTTGCCCCAAGAGCCCGCACTGCGGGGCTTTGGTTGGTGAGAGCCGCGCAAAGTACCGGGACCGCGGGGGGGCCGATGTACAATAGAGCCGATAAAGCCTCGTCCGCGGTGTCGGGATGCTGGAGCAGCGCTCCAAGCACTGGAACAGCAGGCGTGGCCTGGGAGCCTAGCAAATGCAATCCTCGAAACGCACCACGCCGTGCTGTCGGGTCTTGGGACTGCAGGATCTCAACCATCATGGGCAAGCCATTGCTGCCGGTCTGCCGAATTGCGTCGATCGCTCCCTTGTGAAGTTCCGATTCCTTGCTCCCCATCAGCTTCAACCAGACGCTCAGCGGCTTGCCCTGGTACACCGGCTCGCGCGAAGTCTGAGCGGCGGAGCAAGCGGCCAGGAACACAGCAGCCCCGAGGGCGACAAGGGTAACCTGGCGAGACTGCTTCATGGGCGCTCTTGGCTAGGCCGCCGTCATGTCCAACAAACCGGCTCTGGCACGCCGGGTAAATGTCTTTGAATTGGCAAGCAAGGCGCGATCCCGGCGTTGCCAGCAGCCGGATGGTTACACATTCAGGTCCCTCCTTTTACTCGCATCAAGATCTCCGCGACTAGGCTCGGATCGTCTGACCAGAAGGCCCGCGGGAGTGCAGCGGTAGCATGCGATTCCTCGTCAATAATCCGGAAAAGCAACGGGTGCGGACATTTCGCCAGTTTGGCCGTCTTGAGATTGACCCTGCCACGGCCCAAGGCCGGAAAGGCATTCTCCACATAATCCCCTTCTAGCGTGCCTGCCAGAAGATGGGCCAACACGAGAGCGAAGCCCGCGAACATTAAAGCGCCGAGCGTGGCGAATACGAGCCTGAGCCGAATCGGAAAATCACCACCCAAAAACCACGGGACGCAGAAGGCAAAGGCGAAAGCGACTGCTCCCTGCAATCCCACAAACTTGACCTTGCTGAATCCGATTTGGCGGCGGCTGCTCATGTGTAACGTAAGAAGTGAGTGGGGGCGGCGGCACTGCCCATACGAAAGCGGGAAAGCTGCCTGTCCGCCGCCATCCGCTCAACTGCCTCGTTATGCGCTCTTCTCATCTACCCTCTCTGGCATACGACGAATGTCGCGCCAATACTCAACTCGCACGTCATCATCGATCTCGATGGGAACATTCGTGGCATACAGTTGGTCGCCACCTCGTCGTTTGCAGCCGGAAATCCAGTAATCCTCTCCAGTCGCCTCGTCGTAGTAGTTGGATTTGAAACCGCCTCCGACGATCCGCCGGAAAACCTGATCTCGATAAAATAGAGTCCGGCCAGTCTTGTTGGACCGGACGCGACCGATCCTGGCCTCTCCGGTCAGGCCACCAGCCTTCCGCTCGATATACATGATGCGGGTCCACCTCATAGAGCATAACGATGAAGAGCACCGATGAGCGGCATGCCCTGGTGCCCAAATTCGAAACTGATGTCGTTGCCGCTCATTCGGTGCCTCGAGTTGTTAGGCGCGATGAACCTCGCTTCGGAAATAGTCATAAATGGCTGCGCCAACGTGAAACGGCAGAAACAAGACGTTCAGTATGATCATGCACATCAGCCAATAATACTGATGCTCAAGTATGCCGCGCGAAAAAACGAAGAAGCCGATCAGCACTAGCAAAAGCAACAGCTGCCCAGCGAAGGCCCAGCGCAAGACGCGGCCTCGCCGCATTTTTCCGCGCCAGAAATACGCACAGGCGGGCCACACCAGTAGCCCGCCAAGGTAAACCGGAACACCCAGGAGAATGCCACCGATCCATGTGAATATTTCGCTCATTTCGCAATCCGCCTAACGCTCAGCTCACCGATGGCGGCCCCTTCCCGGACTCCGAACTCGCCTCAGGGATCGCGGGGCCGACATTCGGTGAAGCGGCGGGTTCGGCGTTTCCTTTTCGCTTCAACAGCAATCCAAGCAACATAAAGGCGTACGGCATGAGCAGGGCGATATGTGCCTGAACCATGTAGCCCAACCCGCCGTCGGCGTTCAAGAGCTCCTTTCGGAATTCAACCATTAAACTAATCGAGTTGTAAGCCCAGTAAGCCACGGCACACGCGACGACGAGCCCAAGCCAATTGCGAGAGCGACACAGAAAATATCCTGCCGAAGACACCGCTGCTGCACGGAACCACAGAACCCACGGTGCGAGGAAGAGTGACCACGGCGGCGGTAGAATCTCTGGCTGCATTGTTTGCTATGCCGAACTGTGTTTATGCGACGGCCATTCGTTTATTAACCGCCGTAAAATTCTTGGTTTCTGCAGTCGTAAGTTGTTCATTTCCAACTCCGGTTGATAGAAGCATAGCTCATCTGGTTCGTTTATTAAAAACCAAAAGAAATGTGTCTTTCGCACCCGCCTCCCGGGGACGAGGACCACATTTGCCCAGCTCCGCGCGGGTCTCCCGCCAAATGTCCGCCGAGGCGCCAATCTCAATCATAACCGCGCCCGCCGGCTCTGGCGCCAGCGCGAGATCGCCCAGCCGATGAGGATCGGCACGCCAAACACCACTAACGACCCAAGCCAGGCCGCCAGGAACACGCCGATCTGGAACCCAAAAGGCAGTAGATGCTGGGGGATTTCGTTGCTCACAAAATGGGGTTTTGTGGTTGCATGTGGAGTATGATATAGTATGATTGACTGCGCGGTCAAGCTTGAAGATGAAGCCACCAGAACCGACAAGCCGGGGACCCCGATTCAAGCCGGTGCGGACTTCGATCAGTTTGCCACTCGCCGTGTACCGGATGGCGCACGCGAACGGCCGCTGCCAACGAAGCCGCAACATTTCCGCCTACGTGGCGCGGTTGATCGAGATAGATTACCAGTGCTACAAAGCACAAAGGCCCCCATGACCGACTGCCGAAAATGGGTTGACAAACTAAGCGGGGAAAGCTCTAAAATCTTGGGAGTATGACTCAGCGCCGTAGGAAAGGGTTGAAGGCGGCCACAGGCCTGGCCGAAGGGAATGTGCGCACTACGATTTCGCTCGCGGCCGTTGTTTGGGCGCGCGCGGATCGCATGATGCAGTATAAAGGGTTTAACGGCAACTTTTCTGCCTATGTGGCGGACCTGATTCGCCGCGACCAGGCCAAAGACGAGAAAGCCCGCATTCCGTAACGAATTGCGGGCTTGGGTAGGCCAGCCTTGGACCTCAACGAGTGAGCGCCCAGGCGACCCGGATTTTTTCCGGGGTAAACACCCGCTCGTTCAGGAAGTGTGTATAGTGCGCTTCCGTCACCTTGACCGAGGCGTGCCGCAGCCAGGCGCTGGCCCGGTAAATGTCCCATTTCATCGCCACCAGCGACCCGCTGTAGGCGCGCAGGGCGTGGTTGGTTTTTTGGGTGTCCCACCCCAGGCCGCGCAGCCAATGGCCGATGCCGCGGAACATGTCGTCAATCTGCGTGGGCGTGCCCTGGATCAGAAGCTGACCCGCCGGAACCTGCCAGCCTTCGCGCTTCATGCGCCGCATTAGCAGAGTCCAGAACGGATCGATCGGTGGAACGACGATCCGGCCGGTCTGCCCCTTGACCTGGGTGCGCCGACCGTCCAGCAGCGGGCGCTTGTTCGAGACCGTGAGCATTTCGCTTCGGATCTGCACTACCTCAGAGCGACGCAAGCCGCAGGCGAGCTCCAGGCCCAGAGCGATGAACATGTTTCGATCGTCGAGCTTTAGCCATTCGTGGAGCGTGCGCCGGATGACAGATTCCGGCGGGGGATTGTAGCCGTGGTTGAGCCCCGTAGGCCGCTCCGCGCGGCAGGCCTTGATAAAGTCCTCCAAGGTTGAGGGCAGCACCAGGCCGGCGCGCCGGTACTTGGCCAGCAGCGCGGGCTTGAACACTGACAACCCCTGAAACAGCAGCGAGCCAGCCGACAGCTTGAGCCGGTTCTGGTCCGTCTGGTCCGGCAGCTTGTTGGCGCGGGTGCGCATATCCGAGTAGTAATCCTCCGCCAGCTCGCGCTTGAAGATGGCCGACGAAAGATTATCGACCTGGAGATCCAGCGCGCGCCGGTGGGCGAACGTGGCTTTTTTTTCAGGGAAGGGCAGGCCCAGAGCGCGGCGGATCGCGTTGCGCATGGCCTGGACGTTGCGCGCCTGCGGGCCGGCTGCCACGTCGAGATCGGTAGCGTTCTCGTAGGTGCTGAGAACCTCGCCCACGATGCAGCAGGCCGGCGTTGCCGCCTCCTGGCGCTTGAGGCTGGCGCGCAGAACGTCCAGGCGGCCGCCTAGCGCGGCGTCAATCTTGATCTTGGCTTCCGCCTCGGCCGCGCGCTTGTCCGCCGCGCACGATTGAAAGATGCGCTTTTTGTCGATCTTGGCGCGCAGATACCAGACGGCGCCACGCAGTTCCATGGTCCAAAGGCGCCCCTTGTAATCGAACTTGAAGGCGGATGATGCACCCACTGATGCACTCTCTGATGCACTTTTGCTGCGCTTGCGGTCACCGACGACAACCCGACGCTTGCCGCTTGTTTTAGCCATAGAAGTTCATTCTGGCCCGGTTTTTGTGGGGATTTGTGATGTATCTCGTGGAGTGGTGGAGCCGAGGGGATTCGAACCCCTGACCTGCTGATTGCGAACCAGCCGCTCTACCAACTGAGCTACGACCCCATCCACGGATAGCCAGACACGCGTAGTCTTGCCACAGCGGTCTGCCGGATGCAAGTAGGATCACACTCAAAAACCGCCTTGTCCTGCTGCTTAATTCGTGCATGCTGCGCGGACTTCGGCGTTTTCGGAACAGGCTGTGCCGCAAATCGCGTCGGCCGTTGTCCGTTGCCGGGCATTGCACTTGTGGTGCAATGGAATGTGCGTTCCGATGTCAGCATACACACAACTGCAATCTGAATTGAAGAGCGACCCGCGAGTCTGGCTCGTGACCGGGGTCGCGGGATTCATCGGGTCAAACCTGGCGGAATCACTGCTGAGGCTCGGCCAGCGCGTGGTGGGTCTTGATAACTTCTCCACTGGGCGCAAAAGCAACCTGGAGGAAGTCAGACAGCATTTGGACCACCGCCAATGGAAGAAATTCATCCTGGTGGAAGGGGACCTCAACAACCTGGATATCTGTCAGCAATCCTGCGCGGGAGTTGATTATGTGCTGCACGAAGCGGCCCTCGGGTCCGTCCCGGCTTCGATCGGCAACCCCGCCGGCTCACACGCCGCGAACGTGACCGGATTTCTTAACATCCTGATGGCGGCCAGGGATGCGAAGGTCAAACGGTTTGTCTATGCTTCCAGCAGCGCCGTCTATGGCGACGACCCCCAATTGCCTAAAGTTGAGGACAAGATTGGCAATGCGCTCTCGCCCTATGCCGCCACCAAGCTAATGGACGAAATCTATGCCGGGGTTGCTTGGCGCGTTTATGGCCTCAACAGCGTCGGGTTGCGGTATTTCAACGTGTTTGGACCACGCCAGGACCCGGCCGGCGCATACGCGGCCGTGATTCCGAAATGGATCGCGTCGCTCCTCAACCGCCAGCCGGTTTTTATCAACGGCGATGGCGAGACCAGCCGCGATTTCTGCTATGTCGATGATGTTGTCCAGGCGAACCTCCTGGCCGCCACGGTCGCGAAGCCGGGCGCGATCAATCAGGTATACAACGTCGCCTTGGGCGAGCGCACTACGCTGAACGAACTGTTCGATCTCTTGCAGACCGCCGTTCGCCGGGTCGACCCGGAAATCCCCGAACAGCGGCCGGTCCATCGGGAGTTTCGCCCCGGTGACATCCGCCACTCCCTGGCCAGCATCGATAAGGCGCGTCAACTGTTGGAATACCATCCCGCCTGCCGGATCGGCGAGGGGCTCGACCTCGCCATGAGCTGGTACCGAAAAGAAGCGAAGTGAACTCGGCGGTGACGCCCTCGCGCCTCGTGCATACACCGCCGCGTCTCTGGTTCCCGATGCGCCCCTGTCGGATCCTTATCCTGGGGCGGGTGCCAGAGCTCGCAGCTTTTCGATGATGGGAGGCAGGCACCTCAGCACGTAATCCACTTCGGCCTCCGTGTTATCGATGCCCAGGCTGAACCGGATGCTGCTGCGTGCGCGACCGGCGCTGCAACCCATCGCGACCAGCACATGGGAAGGATCCAGGGAGCCGGTTGTACAGGCCGAACCGCTCGAAACACAAATGCCGGCCTGGTCCAACAGCAGCAAAATAC
Organism: Verrucomicrobiia bacterium; assembly: GCA_036524155.1. GTDB lineage: Bacteria > Verrucomicrobiota > Verrucomicrobiia > Limisphaerales > UBA8199 > DATDCV01. Next base: position 280 of record DATDCV010000216.1, on the reverse strand, counting down.
CCTCCGCTTCCACTCCCTCGAAGGCGATGTTGGCAGTGTTCGGCAGGCGAGGTTCCTCCGCGCCGTTACGCCCGCTCCCCGAGATCCGGGTCAAAATTCCTTTTTCCAGCCGGTCACGCAACGAACGAACCCGTGTGTTTTCTTCCTCCAGGTTCGCCACCGCCAGTTCAGCCGCCCGGCCAAAGGCGGCTATGTAGGCAACGTTCTCCGTTCCGCCCCGCCGGCTGCGCTCCTGGCCCCCCCCCAGCAAATACGGTTGAAAACGCGTATGCCGTTTGAC
>DATDCV010000215.1:0-15867 GCA_036524155.1 Verrucomicrobiia bacterium | reverse complement strand
GCTTCGGCTTGTGTATCGGTGCCATCCGTGTCTATCAGTGGTTGAAAGCGTCGGAATTCCCATCCCCCCTGCCCGTGCTGCGGTATCGCCAGGCATCGGTGGATAACGCCAAATCACGCTCGTTAACGCCAGATAACGAATAAAGTGCCACCCCGGCACCTCCCGCCTCGCTCACGGGGAACGAAGAATTCAGCTTCTCAGCATTTGAGCTTTTCAGCCTTCTCTCGGGCTCAGTTACCATCAGTTAATATCAGCTATTAACACCTACTCCAGCGTAATAACACTTCCTGCATTTTCCATCGAACTGTTAGCCAATTGCCTCGGGCCAGCTTATTCGGTTCTACCCTCGTCTAATCGTGTCGCTTCCTCTTCGACGCTTGCCGGGACGCTTGGGACGCTCTGGGACGGTCGTGGGACGCTCGCAAAGGTGAGAATCGCCCCTGTTTACCGGCCTTGGGACGGTGGGACGGTGGGACGGCTGTACACCCCCAAGCCACCCCCCTCCCTCCTCTTCCTCCTCCTCGTCCTCGTCCTCGTCCTCGCCCTCGTCCTCGCCCGCCCTTCGAGTCTTTAGCGGCATTTCCCCTCCTTAACCTGCCTTTCCACGTTCCGCTTTTCGCGTCTTCCGCGTCTTCCGCGGTGAGTCCCTCATGGCCTTTTGCGCCTTTTTGCGGCGGCCCTCACCCAAGGTCACCTATGAAAAACTTTTTCACTTGGACCGCGGTTGTCCAACTGGACTTCGTACCGTGGTCGGCAAAAAGTATTGTTCTTTATGTCTGTGCTCGAGGTCTGCTGACCTCGCAACGCAGAACCGATCTTTGACATTTCGATATTGGGAGTGCCGGCGTCCTCGCCGGCAAACACCTCCCGGCTGAGCAGGAAGTCCTCGGCCGCTGCGAACTGGCAGACGCCCCTGCCGCACGCGCGGCGTTCCGCCCTCCTTGGGATCGGAACGCCGCCGCCCGGCAGCGGCCAAAACCCGGTTCCGAGCCCGGGCACCGCGGACTCAGCGGGAGTAAAACGGACTTAAACGGACATAAAAAAAACAAAAAAACACCCGCGCTGTGTCCGCTCGGTTTTGGGCCGGAACGCCGAGTTGCACTCGGCTTACACGCAACCGTCGCCTCGTTTAAGCCGATTATCAATCGGCGTTCCAACCGATGGCTGAGGCGGCACGCCGCGCGGATGCCTCTCGGTGGTCCGCCAAAAGCCTGCAACAGTCCCGGTTCACGCTTCGCCTCCCGTTTCCTCACGCCTTTCCTCACGGCTTTTTTGAAAAAATTCCCCAGTTTTTCCGAGGTCCTCACGGGTTCACGGGTATTTTAGAGGGTGTGTGTGTCTGCGACTTACTCACTAATTGTAGCCGGTCGCTCCGAGGACGGGGGGAATTCCGTGTGATCTGACCAAATCTGAGAACATCTGACTAAACTGCACCATCTTTGCCTCGTTTTTGCGCCAACATGGACTGCCAAGGCGTCGGACCTGCACGTTGTGATAACGGTACTGATGAATGTGCTGGCTTGGCCCCCTTCCTTTCCCTGGTCGTTCGGTAAAGCTGCGGGCTTCGCTCAATAGTAATACGTTGTGACCCCGTCCGGCCCGCCATACGCCCTGGGCCGCAGGAGAATCTTCTTACGAATGATGACACTGCCATCGGCCTGGCCGACGGGCTGATCCGGCGTCACGGACCACCCAAAACCAGTGGCGCCGCCAAGCGACGTGCGGTCAAAGCCACCCATGTGGCCCACGTCCCAGAACCTGGACCCGGGGGTCTTGCTTACCCGATGCGTGATGAAGGCGCGCCGGCTGTCGCACTCGATCGCCTTGGTGGGCCACGGTGGCTCGTTAAGGCTGGGATCCGGATTGGCCACGCCCGTGGCGTCGAGGTATTTCATCGTTGGCGTGAAATTCGCCAGCCACATGTACGGCGTGAACACGTAACTTGCTCGCGTGTCCCAGCCGCCGTAATCGGTCGTGGTGGCATCGGCGTAATTGGCCATGCTGTCATAGTTGAGCCAGGTCCGGCCGAAGTTGAGCCGGGTGATCGGGCAAATGAGAATCTGAGTGTTCTTCACGTAGCTGCCGCGCAGCGAGTCCACGATGCTCTGCGCGCCGGAGTTGGGCGTGCGATGGTAATCGGGCGAAATGTCGTCATGACGGGGGAAACGTCCCGCGTTTTCGTCGGAAAACAGAATCTGCGAGACATGTTGCTGGCGAATATTGTTGATGCAGGCTGTTCGCTGGGAGGTGTATTTGGCCTTCGTCAGCGCCGGAAGCAGCATCGCCGCGAGAATTGCGATGATAGCGATTACGACCAGAAGTTCGATGAGGGTAAACCCGAGTTGTCGACCGGGCCGGATTCCACGACGAGACCATCCTTTCGAACGTGCGGAGGCGCTGCTTCGCACCCTGGCTCTGACTATCCCGAACCGGTACCAGGCCATACCCTTCTTATAGCTCAGCAGTCCGGGCCCAGCAAGGGCGCATCCATTGCCCGACAATTTCCAAGCAGCGTCTCGAGCGGAAGGCAGGCAATGCATCGTCATGCGTCGCCTCCGCCTAGCCAGTCCGTTGGGGGTATTGCGGAGAGCCAATCGGGCATATTTGCTGTTGGTCCGAGGGATTGGTTCGACTAATCTCAGGCCCGACGTATGGTACAAAGTGTGAAAAATGGGGCGGTCCCTTACCTGGACCTGGCGGCACAAATGCGGCCGTTGCGCAAAGAGATTGAAGCAGCGATCGCGCGGACACTGGACAACTGCTCCTTCTGCCTGGGGCCGGACGTGGCGCAGTTCGAGAAGGATTTTGCGCGCTTTTGCGGCGCGGAACATTGCGTCGCGTTTAACAGCGGCACTTCGGCGCTCCACGTCGCAATGCTGCTGCTCAACGTCGGCCGCGGCGACGAGGTGATCACCACCCCCAGCAGCTTTGTCGCAACGAGCTGGGCCATTTCCTATGTCGGCGCGACGCCGGTCTATATCGACGTCGATGACGGCACCTTCAACCTGGATCCCAAACTGGTGGAGCGCGCGATCACGCCCCGCACCAAAGCATTGCTGCCGGTTCATCTTTACGGGCAGGCTGTCGACCTCGACCCGCTGCTCGAGATCTCGCGCAAGCGTAGCATTCCCCTGGTGGAGGATGCCGCCCAGGCGCACGGCGCTACCTACAAGGGCAAAGTCATCGGCACCTTCGGCGCGATATCCTGTTTCAGTTTTTATCCCGGCAAGAACCTCGGCGCCTATGGCGAAGGTGGCGCACTCCTGACGAACAACGCCGCGTTTGCGGCCCGCGCCCGCGCGTTGCGCGAGCACGGTTCCACGAAACGGTACTACCATGACGAAGTCGGGTTCAATTACCGCATGGAAGGCATCCAGGGCGCTGTGCTCGGCGTGAAACTCAAACACCTGGACACCTGGACCCGCGAGCGAAGGCGGGTTGCGCACCGTTACGCCGAGTTGCTGGCGGACACCCCATTGCAGCTCCCCAAAGAGGCCGATTACGGTCAGAGTGCCTGGCACCTTTATGTCGTCCGTCATCCGCAACGCGACGCCCTCAAGTCACATCTGGAGGCGAACCATATCGGATGCGCGCTGCATTATCCTCTGCCGCTCCACCTGCAGAAGGCCTATGCGCACCTGGGTTATAAGGAAGGCGACTTCCCGGTCGCAGAAAAGGCCGCCCGGCAGTGCCTCAGCCTCCCGATTTACCCCGAATTGACCGAACCCCAGATCCTGCGGGTCTCGAAGGTCATCCACGAGTTCTTCGCAAAATAAGCCGGGTCTTGAGTTCGTAAAGGCTTAGCTCCAGCCCGGCCGGGTAACGGTGCGGGTTGGAGAAACGTTTGATTCCCGGGTGCAGTGAATCGAGCTGCCGCCGCACGCGGCTCTTGATCTCGTCGAGAACCGGCAAGCTGTAAACCAACTTACCCTTGCGAAACACCGGCACGAGCAGATCTTCCACCGTAGGACAGGCATCTTGCCTGTCTCCATAATCAGAGACAGGCAGGACGCCTGTCCTACGGTTGAGAAATTGCTTGCGACGTGTTGGGTCGACGGGATCGACAATGGTGACACGATTGGGCAAGCGCCTCGTTTCGTCGTAGATTGCATCGCCGACAAAACCTTCCTGGCCACGAAACCGCCGAACTTGCAGGATTCCCGGGTTGGTCACCTTAGCGGCCTCGTCGGAGACCTTCAATCGCGGTCGCCATCGCCCATCAGCCCCTCGCAAGGCTGATAATTTATAAACTCCGCCCAATGCCGGTTGATCAAAGGCAGTGACCAGCTTGGTTCCAACTCCCCAAACGTTGATCGCCGCCTTCTGCTGTTTCAAGCTGGCGATGAGATACTCGTCCAGGTCGTTGCTGCCTACAATCACGGTGTCTCTGAAGCCAGCGGCGTCCAGGATCTTTCGCGCTTCGATGCTCAGATACGCGAGATCGCCGGAGTCGAGCCGGATGCCCCCAAGCCGGCCGCCTCGAACGCCCAAACGCCGGCCCACCTCGACCGCATGCCGAACACCTTCGAGCGAATCATAGGTATCGACCAACAGAGTGCAGTTGTTCGGCAAGGCATCGGCGTAGGCCTCGAAGGCAGCGAGTTCATCTTCGAAGGCGAGCACCCAACTGTGCGCATGAGTCCCCTTGACCGGTATGCCCAGAACGTGACCCGCGAGAAGATTCGAGGTTCCCACGCAGCCGCCGATATAAGTCGCGCGAGCGGCACTGAATCCGCCATCAACCCCTTGCGCCCGGCGCAACCCGAACTCAATCACGGGATCGCTTTCCGCCGCCAGGCACACGCGGGCCGCCTTCGTCGCGATTAGCGACTGGAAATTGACGAAATTCAGCAGCGCCGTTTCCACCAACTGCGCCTGCAAGATTGGGCCACGCACCCGCACAAGCGGCTCCTGGGGGAAAACCACCGTGCCCTCGGGAATCGCGTCCACGTCGCACGCAAACTTCAGCCGCGCCAGGTACCGCAGGAACGAGCGGTCGAACAAAGGCCTTCCGTCATCACCTTTCAGCCCGCCAACGTAGTCGAGTTCCGGAGCCTCGAATTGAAAACCCTTCAGGTATTCGATGACATCGGCGAGTCCGCTCGCGATCGTAAACCCGCCGTTGAAAGGGTGATTGCGGAAATAAAGATGAAAAGCAGCATCAAGATCAGCTCTTTCTGATTTCCAGTAGCCATACGCCATCGTCACCTCGTACAGGTCCGTCAGGAGTGCCGAACGGGAGAATGGATTCAGCGATGGGTGCCTACCGGGAGCCCGCCGGAACTTGAGCTTGGCTGCCATGTCGGCAGATATACAAATCTTCCGGATTCGGTGTCTATGGTAATGAACAGATAATTGTATCGCCTCAGTCTTGGGTCGGAGCGCCGATTTTTAATCGGCTTAAGCGCACCGACGGCCGCATGTAAGCCGAGTGCAACTCGGCGCTCCGACCCAAGACTGAGGGGGTACAGATAATTCGCCGACGAATCATGGAAAAGTTGAATCCGCGACTTTCCACCGCCGACCGGGAATCGGGCCGCCGTTCGCGCCGACTTTGGACAGTGGTGCTTGGCTGCTCGGGAGTCATCCTCTTGGCCCTTTTCGTGCCTCGTCAACGAACCTCTTCCTCCTCTGCGGGCCAAACTGACGGCGGCGCCCGGAGCTCGGCTGCCGAAGGGCGCGGGGCGGAGCGTACCCACCTGTCACGCGGCTCTTCAGGGCCTGCTGCGACGGCTGAGGAAATCGTCGCCGACAAAGTCGTCCAGTTCGCCCAGGATCGGCTCCGGGTCACCCACGCCATGGCGGAGCGCTTCAAGGTAAAGGTGGCGCCGGACGTCGAGCGTTTCTTTCAGGCTGTTGCGGCCGGTCGGTGGGACGAGCTCAACTCGGCGTTTGAGGCGCTCAAGCGGCGTCGTGAAAGCGGCAATGGGGAGGACCTCGGCGTGCTCTGGGGTCCCATTCTCGAGACGCTGCTCATTGCCGAGTGTGGCCACAACTGGCCCGCCCAAAAACTCCTCGATTACGGCGACGCCACGCTCGGTTCGCTGCGGCCAGGCATGGTCTATGTCGGCGGCACCGACCCCGGCCGCGGGATCCCCACCCTCCTGAATGAAACCAGCGACGGCGAGCGGCACGTTGTGATTACGCAAAACGCCCTGGCTGACGCCAGCTACCTTCAGTACTTCAGCTTCCTTTATGGCGACCGCGTGGCCTCACTCACTGGGGAGGAATCCCAGCACGCGTTCCAGGAATACCTGGCCGATGCCCAGAAACGCCTCGCGCATGACCAGCAATTCCCTGACGAACCGAAACAGATCCGTCCGGGTGAAGATGTTCGGGTGACCGACAACCACGTTCAGGTCTCCGGCCAGGTGGCGGTCATGGCGATCAACGAAATCCTGCTCCGGACTTTCATGGCGAAGAACCCTGACCTCTCCTTCGCCATCGAAGAGTCTTTCCCGCTCAAATCCACCTACCCTAATGCCGTGCCGTTGGGTCCTTTAATGGAACTGGGCGTTCAGGACGTACAAAACTCCTTCACGCGCGATACCGCTGCCCAGGCGGTCAATTATTGGCGCGATACCGCTCAGCAGTTTGTGTCCGACGCCGAAACCCCCGCCGACTCGGCCCCTCGCTTGTCCTACGCCAAAATGGCCGCAGCCCAGGCCGCATTGCTCGCCGACCACCAGTTTAGCGCTGAAGCGGAGCAGGCCTATCGCGTGGCAGTTCAGATCTCTCCAGCCAGCCCCGAAGCTGTTTATGGGCTGGGCCAACTCCTTGCCACCACCGGCCGGGCCGATGAAGCGCGCCAGCTCATCGCCGATTTTGAGCATGCCAACCCGGGGAAGGATCCTCCGCCCGCTTGGAAGTTCATCTTCAGCGGGGGGATTGACGCGCGGACGTCACACCCGTAGTCCCTGAGGACGGGCGTTCGTTGCCAGCTTATTTGCGCGAGAATCGAATCGCGGCGACCCGGCCGCCGCCAAGGGTGAGGCCGGAAATCTGTCCGGAAGCGTCGCGCAGAAACTTCACGTTGGGCATGAACCACTCGGAGGCGGAGAACTGGTCCTTGCCTGTAGGTAGCAATGAGATTTCTCCGTGATGAGCGTGTACGGCAACCAGCTTGGGACCTTTGAGCTTCAGTGTGTATTGGGTCTCGAGTTCATCGCTCCAATAGACGCCTTCGTAGGGCGATAAATCGGGGGCGCCGGCGGGCTCCAGACTCACGCGCTCACCGTTCATGCCGGTCCCGGATTGAGTAAACTTGATCGCGTAAACCCCGTTCGATTTCGGGGAAACCTCCACCTCTCCACCCAGCTCCTCGACCCAGAAACGGTTCGTTCCGACCGGCTTCAACTCGTACGACCATTGACCGGGGATCTGGGCGAACAGTTTTGTTTCGTCAAGGACCACGTCCGCCTCGAGCCCCGCATCAAGCCGATAGTGGCCGACGTACTGATTCAGCACATTGGTTTCCAGCGGGATCACCTTCCGGGCGGCAGTCTTAGCCGGAGCCGCCTTGGGCGTCATTTTGTCCTCGAGGAACACTTCGGCCACCTGCTGGGCGGTGCGGCCCGAGTTAAAGCTGGCGAGTCCGCTGAGCACCGCCACGCCCAATTCGTGGTCGGGAAACCAAAGCACAAAGCTGCGATACCCGGCGTCCCCGCCGCCGTGCGACACCGTTTTCAGCCCGCGATAATCTCCCAGCGCGACGCCCAGCGCGTAATCGATCTTCTGCCCATCCGCCAACACGCCGCACTGCTGGAGACGGTCCACCCCCGCCCGGCCACCCACTTTGGCGGTTCGGAAGTTGTCCAGCCATTTCACCAGGTCCGATGCCGTCGTAAAGAGGCTGGTGGCGCCCACATTGGCGTAGTTAAGCGGCAAGGCTTGATACACTTCACCGGTCTTTTCATAAGAATACGCGCGCCCAGGGACGATGCGGCGGTGATCAAGATGAAAGTGGGTGTGTTCCATACCCAGGGGCCTGAATATCCGCTCTTCACAGAAAGCCGGCAACGGTTTGCCGGACACCCGCGCGACGATTTCGGCCGCCAGCGTATAACCGCCGTTCGAATACAGATGCCGTGTCCCGGCCGGAAAGTTGAGTTCTTTCTGTCGGAACAACAGCCGCAGGATTTGGTCCTGAGTGATGACATCATCCAAACGCCAGCCGGCCAGGGCAAGAGTCTGCCATTGATCCCGGATGCCGCTCGTGTGCTGCAACAGTTGGCGGATCGTCAGCTTGTAGCCGTAGTCCGGCAGCTCGGGCAAATACTTGCGCGCGTCGTCATCCAGCGACAACTTGCCGTCGAGTTCCAACAGCACCAGCGCCATGGCGGTGAACTGCTTCGACACCGACGCTACATGGAAAATCGTCTGCGGACTGACTGGTATGTCGTATTCCAGGTTAGCGACGCCAAAGCCCTTCTCGTACACAATCTGGCCGTGCTGGATGACGGCAACCGAAACGCCCGGCACGCCGGGCTTGTTCCATTCCCGGAAAGCCTGGTCGACCCGCTCCCCAGGAGGCGCACCCGCGGAAAGCGCAACCGGGACACCCACGACGAGGAACGACAACAACCAATGGCCCGGAAAACTCTTCATAATTTCAAAATGCAAAATACGGATTGGCGTTATAGTGGCTTTTCGACAAGTCGCAATAGTTTTCGCGAAAGTAATCCACCGCCCAGTCATGCCCGACGCGTGTAGCCGATTTCCTTACACGATTTTCAAGGTTTTCCCTACATACAGGTCTCTGTCGGCGTGGTAAAATCAGGCGTGTACTAGGTGAAAAGTCTGACCAGTCTGACAAACGGTCATGGGTCATGCATTGCCCGTCTCAACATAGTCAACTCGACACAAGAGGTAGTTTATATGAGCGCCTTTCGTAGTTCGACCACGGGAAGCCACCTCGGTCTCTTCTACGTCCTGGCCTGCCTGCTGGGCCGCCAGGCGGGCTCCACCGCCCAGCCCGTGACCGTCTCCACCAGTATTACCAACATGGCGACTAATGTCGCACTTACGACCAAAATGGTTTTCACGTTTAGTGAGCCTATGATTCTTGAGGCGACCACCCCGATATTCCTCGATTTGAGCAATTACTCGACGCTGGTGCCCATCTCGGGCGCGTCGCCGTATCCCTACATCGTGCAGACCGTCTCCCCTCCGGAACGAGGGTGGCCAGCGGGCAGCGCGATTCTCTGGTTCATAGAGTATGGCCTAAGTCGCTCCGGAGAGCCGCTACTCGGTGAAAAATCCGGAATGTTCTTCACGCGTCCTAATCCGCCGCCGGTCATTCTGCATCCCGGGATTTCAGGAGGTGCTTTTGAATTCGAAGTGAGCTGCTCACCTGGCCAGTCGCTGGTTATCGAATCCAACACCGACCTTCTCACCGATGGGTGGCAGACGGTATGCACAACCAACACCTCGTCGGATTTGACTCGAATCACTGACGCAAGGCCGCTTACTGGTCACGCCCTGTTTTACCGCGTGCGAATAGGGCCATAACGGCGTCGTGATAGGACATCATTGCATCAGGCTGACCTGAAGTCTGAGAAACCGCCGCTGGGCAGGGAGGCACGGCGCCAGGCTGCGCAGGGTGGCGGTCCGGAGCCACCCGGCGTTTTGCTCTTGTTCGACTGTCGTGAAATCGGGGCCGGAGAACCAGTTGACCAGGTCGGGCGAGACCTGCGCGAGACAGGCTACGTCATTCGCGAGGATGTCGGAGGTGTAAGTGATCGAAACGAACGTCTGATTGCTTATTCCCAGCAGGCGGCCGAATGGCAGCCGATCAGCCGGGGCGGCTGATTTGCCCGGCAAACCCAAATAGTACTTCCACAGGTTGACCACCCGGTCACCATCAGGCGCCGCACCCGCTCCGCTGATGTTGGTATCCGCCAGTTCAGTATCGCTGAAGTATCGGGCGCGCCATAGATCGAAACTGGTCATCCAGCGGGATACCTGCAGTTCGTACCACATCGACGCCGCGTTGGTCGTGACGGTGACGGTGGTGGAGGAACTCGACCCGGATACCGGCAACGCGGCTTTGCGTTGGCCCCGCTCGTCGAGTGACCAGACGGAAACATAGTTGGTGCCGACCGGCAGCGTGAGAGTAAAGCGCACGACCTCAGTGAGCACCGGCGCTCCTCCCCATTGGTTGCCAACCGACACTTTGTTCGCATCGGACCACACCTGCCCGGTGTTTTCCCACCAGCCCGTGGCGACGATCAGTGCCGTGCAGTCGTTGGTGAAAACCTCGCCTCGGATGAGGGTAAGGCCGAGCGTTGACCATCCGAGCCGTGTCGGGCCTGGCAGAAGAGTGATGCCGCCCAGAGTCGTCGGTCGGTTGTCGGTGTAGCCCAACAGCAGCTTGGTGCGGGGCGTGTTCACAGTGACCATGCCGCGACTGGCCTGACTGATGTCCCAGTTCAACTGGCCGGTGTCGCTCGTGAGCACCGTCGAGGTTGGCGCAGGCGGAATGCTGGTGGCACCGGGGGTGTTGGTGCCCACAACGGTGCTGAGACGATTGGTAAAAGCGAGTTTGCCGGAGACGCCGAGTTTCCCGCTGCCGAAGAGGCCCCACGCGGAGCTGTTCTGGAGCGTGTCCAACTCCCGGTCGAGGGTAAGTGCCGCCACGATTTCCTGTGAGGCGGGCCGCACATCGCCGCGCCGGAACAGGTTCGCGGCCAAAAGCAGGTTCGGCAGCTTGGTTGGGTGCTGGCCGATCTCGAAAAAGCCGCGCACATAGCCCATCGGCACAACCGGGTTCCCCTGGCCGTAATCGAAAAGCCAGAGCCCGTCCCAGTCCTGCAATCCTCCGTAGGCCGCGAGCAAAAGCGGTCCTTCACCGCCGTAGTAATTCGGTGAAGGATGCTGGTATTCGGTAACCGTGAACGGTTTGCCTTTGACGCGCTGCCGCGCCAATCCGGCCAGGGTGTTATCGTCGGCTATGGTATTGACCATCGAGATGTTAGGCACATACCAGTTGACGGGGTCCCAGGGCTGACCGGGGAACTGCGGATGCTGCCAATACGAGTGGCCGTCGATCACGTCCATGCGGGCCTGAACTGTCGCCGGGCTGCAGGCCATGATGGTGCCGAAAATCAGGCCCGTGTAGCCGAGCTTGGTTCGCAAATGGGCCGCCATTTCGTCGTAATAGGCGTATTCGAGATCACGCAAAAACCGCAACCAATCCCGCCGCCCCTCAGTCGTCCCGTTGTAGCCGGTGCCCGAATGACGCAGGTTGGGAACCGTCGCCGCCGCCAATGACGCCCCCGCGGGCAGGACGCCGATTTGGCCGCCGGCTTGCAGGCGCACATCAGCAAACCAGAATGTTGCCAACTTGTCGCCCATCGAACCGACGTTCACCCGGGCGTTGGTGTCCGTTTGCGAGGCTTGAAACGTGTTCGTGAACTGCTGCCAGTTGGTGCTCAGGCTAAGGCCACGATAAAAGCCAAGCCCCTGCCAATCGGCGTGCGCTTGCATCACCGAGACGTCCGCGTTCGTCGCCGGGATCGACTTCGCCCAGAATGAAATCGTGTAGGCCTGGTTCGAGGTCAGCCTCAGTCCCGGGTAGTTGAATTGGATGTGCCAGTTGACCCCGTCCGGGCTGGTGACCGCGACTTTCGCCGAAGGCTGGCTGTTGGTGAAATCGTAGGTGCGGCTGAACGTGGCCCGCGCGGTATCATGTTGCTCGCCGTACCAACCCGTCAGGCCGTTGCTGAAACTCCCGTTTGCCACCAGATTCGGCCCCAGCGGTTGGCTGATGATGTTCCACCCCGTGAGCATCGCGGCGTCGTTCGTATACCGTGCCGCCAGCCAGCTATTCCAGCGCGCCTGCAAATTCGTTGCGTAGCGGGCCGGAAGGCGGTCGAGGCCACCGTCCAGCCATTTCTGGATGATGCCATTCTCGTTGATGATCTCCACGAAAGCGACCGCAGGATCTTCCGCCAACGGCAGCCCCGTGAATCGGTTGGTCGGTGTCAGCAGTTTCGTGGCGTAATCTTTATGCAACGTAAGCGCCGGGCCATAAAAGTAGCCCAGCACGTGAGCGTCTTTCCAATCCATGCCCGTGACCTCCGGGCCGAGGCCGTCTCCGGCGCGGTATTCGCGCCCGACCAGCAGGTTGATGTCCGAGTAAACGCCATGCGCCTTAAGGCGCGATACGAGGAAATGAAGGCGGTCAAGCTGGCCGGGGTTGAGGTTGGTGCTGGAGGTCGAGGTATAGCTGAGCACCCCGCCGCCGTAAGCCCAAGAGGCGTCCATGTGATGGAACCGCACATTGTTGATGCCGAACTTGGCGAGCCGGCCCGCCACCGCGTCCGCATTGTTTGTTGGCATGAAGGGCGAGTCCCCGGCAAAGTTGACTCCGAGAAAGCGCAGCCTCCGCCCGTTCGCCACAAAATGTCCGTTGGTATCGACGCCCACCCGGTTCGCCGTGATGGGCGGATTCAGAAATGAAAAATCCGTCACGGACTGTGACGCGTCGTTCCAGGGCAGCACCCAGGGGATCACCTGAGCCGAGGCGGTGAGCACCCAAAGGAAGCCAACCGTAAACAACCACAGGCATGTTCGTCGGAAAACAAGAACACTCGAGTCAAGAGGCGGGTGGACCGCCACGTCAGCGCTTCTGCAAGTGAAACCCGGCAGCATGCGCCAGTGTGGGTTTTCAAATACTCTTTGTCGAGTCGCCGCGTTGGCATTGGCTGCCTCTCAGCGCTAATCACCGCCGCCATCTAAACTCCTCCTCCTCCTCCTCGTTCTCGTCCTCTTCCTCTTCCTCTCCTCCTCCTCCTCGTCCTCCTTCCATCTCCTCTCGCACAATCGCCCATCTCTCGTGGTCTCTCCACCGCCCCGAAATTTTCAAGTAGCGGCGGGAAAAGCCCTCCCGCACAAAGCCGCACTTACGCACCAGTGCAATCGACGCCCGGTTTTCCCCGGTTGGATATTCGCCTCCAGTCGGTGGGGCTTGAGCTCACGGGAGGCGATCCAGGGTGAGAACTCCCCGAAGTCTTCGCACGTTGGCCCCCCGAATCAAAAATATTCAGAATCAAAAATAATCATTGACTTCCCCCAAGACCACGAGACAATCGATTGGCTAGGTGAGTGTTATGCACACTCAGGACCATGCGGGTCCGAGGGAAGGGAAGCGGTGGGTTTCCTCGCTGGAACGGGCGCCAATTGCGCTCGGGAGGTGCTCTGTACTGCTCCTGCCCACGGCCCGGCCCCCTGCCGGATCAACCCTAAAAACAGTCGCACCAGTGTATCACAACTGGACGTGCTTTATATGAAAGCGAACTCTACCCCCAACCTCAAGACCCTGCCCGCTGGCGGCAGCAGCGCTGCATACGCCATCAATGACCTGGACGAGGTTGCAGGCGAGACGCTTGCCCCCGGAGGTCAGTACCACGCCTTTTGGAAGAGCGCAGGATCTGGGAAGGACGAGGGCTTTGTCGATCTCGGAGTTTTGTCGGGCCACCTCACGAGTTGCGCACTGGGCATAAACCGCGGAGGGCGAATCGTGGGCTGGTCCCAGGCCAATGATCCTTCGACCCAGAAGGCCGTGATCTGGTACAACGACGGCGCGATGGTTGATCTCATAACCAAGGTGAGCAATCCCTCAGGTTGGACGCTGCGCAGTGCTGAAGCCGTAAACGACGGCGGGAAGATTGTCGGGTGGGGTCTGAAGAACAGCATCGAAGCAGCCTTCTTGCTCACGCCCAACTAATGGAAAGGCATTCGCATCCGGGGCGGTCGTGGGGCCGCCCCTTCCATAACCAACGGATCATGAGGTCCGTGCGGCCCAATCGGAGCACCGCGATCGCCCGGCACGAGTTTCGGACGGAGCTAGGTGGTTTTACGTTGATCGAGCTGCTCGTGGTAGTAGCTATTCTGGGCATTCTCGCGGCCCTGCTCCTACCCGCGCTCGCCCGAGCCAAAGGAAAGGCGCAGACCAGCATCTGCCTTAACAACCTCAAGCAGCTTCAAACAGCGTGGACGGTCTATTCGGAGGACAACCACGACAGGTTGCCGCAGAACAACCCGAATGCTATGTGGCAATTCTGGCCGGGGAACTGGGTCTGGGGAGTGATGAGCTACGAGAGCGACACTGAGTATCCCGGCTATTGGTATCACTCCGACAGCACCAACACAGCGTTCCTCGTGGGCCACGCGCGGAGCCAGCTCGGGCCGTACGTGCGCGCTGCCGCCGTCTTCAGGTGCCCCGCTGACCAGTCCTGGATTGAGTTGGGCGGCACCCGTTACCCGCGTGTCCGGAGCTATTCGATGAACGATAGGTTTGGGTGGAACAACGCGTTGGGTCCTTCCGACCCAGCCATCACCGAGGTGTACTACGAACAAAGCCGGATACGCGGTCCCGCCAACGTCCTGGTTTTCATTGAACAGCACGAAGACAGTCTCTTCGACGGGCCTTTTTGGCCTTACTGTCGCGGTTTCGGTGGCTGGATCTTGCCCGTGCCGGCGAACCGGCACGAGCGGGGCGTCTGCCTAAGCTTTGCTGACGGCCATGTCGAACGCCATGGTTGGAGAGACCAGTTCGCTCGAGTGCCCATCACTCACCGCCGGCTGCCGGGGCTGCCCAACAGCAGAACCCGCGACGCCGCGTGGCTCATGGAACACTCCGGGACACCCCCGTGATGGCATGCACACCGGCCGCCCTTGGTGAAACGGGTCAATCATGACCTCCATCCTGCACCATCGATTTCCGACCATGCGCAGCCGATTCTGGAAACAGCCAGGCGGATTCACGCTCATAGAACTGCTGGTCGTCATTGCGATCGTGGCTACGCTCGCCGCTCTGCTTCTGCCGGCGCTTGCTCGTGCGAGGGGCAAGGCGCAGGCCGTCACCTGCCTGAATAACCTCAAACAGCTCCAAGCCGCATGGATTGTTTATGCTGAGGACAACCGCGATAAACTAACCCAAAACAACCCGTACACCACGTACACCACCTATCCCTATTCTGGAAACTGGGTGTGGGGGGTGATGAGCTACGAGAGCGACAGCGAGTATCCGGGCCACTGGTACCACTCGGACAGCACCAACACAGCGTTCCTGGTGGGCGACCGCCGGAGTCAGCTTGGACCGTATGTGCACGCTCCCGCCACCTTTAAGTGCCCCACCGACCAGTCGTGGATCGAACTGGGGGGCGGCAGGCTCCCCCGCGTGCGCAGCTACGCGTTGAGCGACCGATTCGGCCAGGAAAACTCGGGACTGCCGCCGTACAGCTATCTTGAGCTGAGCAAGGTGCGCGCACCCGCCAACGGCATTGTTTTCCTCGAACAGCACGAGGATAGCATCCAGGACCCCGCGTACTACCTGATTTCCTTCGGACTTGGTGACTGGACGTGGCCAGTGCCGGCGAACCGGCATACGAGGGGCCTCTGCCTGAGCTTTGCTGACGGCCACGGCGAACGGCACGGCTGGAGAGATGCATTCGCTGTGGTGCCGGTGACGCATCGCCGGCTCTCCGCTCTGCCGGTTCGCAGAACTCGGGACGCCGCGTGGCTCGCCGAGCACTCCGGGACACCGCCGTAATGCCAAGCAAGCCAGACACCCCCCCCGTTATGCGTGACGGTGTCCCCGTCCCGGGCGGTCGAAAAACCGGAGTCGCGAGGGGCCACCTTTCGAGGGATTGCTGGGGGTTTCACCCTCATCGAGCTCTTGGTTGGCGTCGCGATCCTCGCGGCCTGTGTCTGAGCTTTGCGGACGGCCACGTCAAGCGACACGTGTGGGGGGACGTCTTCGCTCTCGTCCTGATAACGCACCGCAGGCTCGAATACGTCCGCGCGACCGCAAGCCACGATGCCGAATGGGTAGACCAGCGGTCCGGGAGTCCGCCCTCGCCC
>DATDCV010000214.1:0-32482 GCA_036524155.1 Verrucomicrobiia bacterium | reverse complement strand
GCTGCGGACTGAAGTCCGCGCGCCGACCACGCCGCAGCGGCCGCGTTCCACAGTTGACTGAGGGGTGCGGGGTACCGACCAGCAGGGTGTTGGTGGACTTTGGCGGCAGGGATCTGTTAGCCTCGTTCCCGCGTATGAATAATTGGAAAGCAGTTCTCGCCGGCAGCGTGCTCACTGTGAGCGGCTGTGGCGGCACGGCCGCTACTCTGAGCGATTATCCCATCCAACCCGTTCCCTTCACTGCGGTGCGGGTCGCGGACGACTTCTGGTCGCCCCGGCTGGAAACCAACCGGGTCACCACGGTCTGGTATGATTTCCAGAAATGCGAAGAGACCGGCCGCATCGATAATTTCGCCAAGGCCGGCAAGCTGATGCCAGGGGACTTTCGGGGGACGCCGTTTGACGATTCCGATGTCTTCAAAGTGATTGAAGGCGCCGCCTACACGCTCGCGTTGCATCCCGACCCGAAGCTGGACAAATACCTCGACGACTTGATCGCGAAAATCGCGGCCGCCCAGGAACCCGACGGTTACCTTTACACGGCCCGGACCATCAATCCCAATTCCCGCGTGGATTTCTTCGGTCCGACCCGCTGGTCGAAACTGATCGGCAGCCACGAGCTCTACAACGTTGGGCACATGTACGAAGCCGCGGTGGCGCATTTCCAGGCGACGGGTAAACGCACGTTGTTGAACGTCGCGCTGAAAAACGCGGACCTGATCTGCAAGACCTTCGGGCGCGGGCCCGGCCAATTGCAGATCCCGCCCGGCCATGAGGAAATCGAGATCGGCTTGGTGAAATTGTTTCGCACAACGGGGGACCGAAAGTATTTGGAGCAGGCAAAGTTCTTTTGCGACATCCGGGGACGGGCCGGGACGCACGAATTGTTCGGAGTCAACCAGCAGGATCACGTCCCGATACTCGAGCAAACAGAAGCGGTCGGCCACTCGGTCCGGGCGGGATATTTCTACTCGGGCGTGGCCGATGTGGCGGCGTTGACCGGGGACACCGCGTATATCCGGGCGATCGACCGGCTGTGGGAGAACGTCGTCGGGCAGAAGCTGCACCTGACGGGCGGGATCGGCGCGAGCCCCGGCGGCGAGGCCTTTGGCGCGAATTACGAACTGCCGAACGCCAACGCGTATCTCGAGACCTGCGCGGCCATCGCCAATGCGTTCTGGAATGAACGCATGTTCCTCCTGCACGGCGACGCCAAGTACCTCGATGTCCTCGAACGTGTCATCTACAACGGCTTCCTGGCCGGGGTGGCGATGACCGGCGATCGCTTCTTTTATCCCAACCCGCTTGAAACCGATGGCAAGGCGAAGTTCAACCACGGTTCGGCCGAGCGGGCGCCTTGGTTCGGCTGTTCCTGCTGTCCGGTGAACGACGTGCGGTTCATCCCCGAGATCTCGAGCTACATCTACGCGACGCGGGACCGGGAGTTGTTCGTGAACCTGTTTATGGGAGGTTCGGCAAAGCTTGAGGTGGCCGGCGTGCCGCTGGAAATCAAGCAGACTACCCGTTATCCCCGCGACGGAGCTGTCCGGATCGATTTGAAACCTGCGAAACCAGCAGAATTCACCCTCAGCCTGCGCATCCCCGGATGGGCGCGGAACCAGCCGCTGCCGAGCGACCTGTATCGCTACGACGACGGGCTGAACCCGGCGGTGAAGCTGGCGATCAACGGCAAGAGCGAGGCGCTGACTTTGGTGAAAGGCTTTGCGCAAATCAAACGAACGTGGAAGGCCGGCGACCAGGTCACCTTGGACATGGAGATGCCGGTTCGCCGGGTTGTCGCCCACACGGCGGTAAAAGCCGATCGCGACCGCTTCGCGCTGGAGCGCGGGCCGCTGGTTTTTTGCGCCGAAGGCGCGGACAACGGGGGAAAGGTGCTGGATAAAGTGCTGGCGGGGAAACTCAGTTTTGACGCCCGATGGAACCCGGCCGTGCTGGGGGGAATGGTGACCGTCCAGGTGTCGGCCGCCGGCGGTGGTGAGCGGCTGACATGCATTCCGTATTACGCGTGGTGCCACCGAGGCGCGAATGAGATGCGCGTCTGGTTCCCGACGAAAACGGAGGAGCAGGCCGCCTCGCACTGCTGGGAGCGAGATTCGGTCGCGGCCTGCTTCGACGGCCAGGAACCGAAGAGCTCAAGCGACCAAGGCATTCCGCGGTTCACCTGGTGGAACCACAAAGGCACCACCGAATGGGTGCAGCGCACCTTCGATAAACCAACCCTGGTCGAGGCGGTTTCGGTTTATTGGTTCGACGACACGGGTTCGGGGGAGTGCCGGACGCCGAAAAGCTGGCGCCTTCTGTATCGCGACGGAAACGACTGGAAAGCGGTGGACCGGCCTTCCGAATACGGCACCCGGCTGGATCAGTACAACGCGGTCAATTTTGCCAGCGTGAACACGACGGCCCTGCGGATCGAGGCTGAGTTGCGGCCGGAGTTTTCCGGCGGCATTCTCGAGTGGCAGGTGCGCTGAGGCCGGCCGCGGCCGGAATTTCCGGTTGTTCCGTTTGCATCCGCGAAATTTGTGTTATTGTTTGCACGACGGCCGATACGGACGGGCGCCGTCAGTCGTTCAACCCGCAACTTTATGAAGAGCACATTGCTGGTGGTCGCTGATCTAGGGGGATTCAAAGCCTACAAACTCACGCCGAACGAGCAGGCCAATCGCGCGCCGCACCTGGACCTGCTCGAGCATTATGATAACGGGCAGGCCCACGACCGGCTGGTGGACAAGGTATCGGACCTGGCGGGCCGGTTTCCGCGGGCGGACGGGGCGACGCCGGGCGGAGGCATGTCCGCCGGCGAGCGGCACAATATCGAATTGGAATCGCGCAAACGCCTGGTTCGACAGCTCGCCCAGCGCATCAACCAACTGGCTCGCCCGCCAGAGTTCGACCGCTGCATGCTGGCCGCGAGCCGGGAGATCAACGGCCAGTTGGTTGAGGAACTAGACTCGCAAGTACGCGCGAAAATCATCAAAAACATTCCTGCGGACCTGACAAAGATTGAGCGGGCCGATATCCTGCGGCACTTTTAAATGGTAAAATCGGAAAAGCCGCCCATCGATCCGGAACTCAGGAAGCGGGTCCAGGAATTAATCGCCTACAAAGGCGGAGGCTACAATGAGGAGAACGTAGCCGACATCATCGAGAACGCCCTCAAGCTGCTGACGGACGTCAAAGACACTGGCGACGTGCGCGTGATCCAAACGGCGCTGCGGGAACTCCGCTACGCCTTCAAGCTTTTCGCACCGTACGCCCAAACTCGAAAAGTGACGATCTTCGGGTCGGCCCGGACGTTGCCCACCCGGCTGGAGTATCAGCAGGCGGTCGAATTCGCGCGCAAGATCGTCGCGGCGGGCTTCATGGTGACCACCGGCGCGGGTTCCGGCATCATGCAGGCCGGCCATGAAGGCGCCGGCCCGGAAAAGAGTTTCGGAGCCAACATCCGTCTGCCGTGGGAGCAAACCGCCAACCCCATTATTCGCGAGGACAAGAAGCTCGTCACGTTTAAGTATTTCTTCACGCGCAAACTGATCTTCATCCGCCACTCCGACGCCATCGCGCTGTTCCCGGGCGGCTTCGGCACGATGGATGAGGGCTACGAGGCGCTGACGCTGATGCAGACCGGCAAAAGCCAGGTCATGCCGCTGGTGTTGATCGATCGGCCGGGCGGCACTTACTGGAAAACCTGGGACAAGCACGTTCGCGAGCACCTTTTGCGTGACCAGTTGATTTCCCCCGACGACCTCAACCTTTATCAGATCACGGACGATACGAACCAGGCGGTCAAAATCATCACCCGCTTTTACCGCAACTTCCACTCTACGCGGTTTGTGAAGGACAGCTTCGTCATTCGGCTCAACCATACGCCGAGTGATTCGGCTATCGCCGCGATGAATGAGGATTTCGCGGATATTATCAACGGGTCCCCGATTCAACGAATCGAACCTACGCCGGAGGAGGTGGCGGACGATGACCATATCAAGCTGCCGCGAATCGCCTTCGGATTTAACCGCCGCGACTATGGCCGCCTGCGCCAATTGGTCGATGTGCTGAACGGGCTGTGAAGGAAAATCCGAGACCCGAAGTCCGAAATCCGAAAGAAATCCGAGACCCGAATCATTCCAACGTCGAGATGTCGGCCACCGGCCTGGGAAGTTTTTCGGAAGCCGGGTTTATCCCGTCGGGCATCCGCTGGGCAATGAGATACGCCGACCACCCAATCCAGTGGACGCGCGCGGTGTATTTTTTGCGACTCGCGGGCAGAAGGAAAAAACAGGGATATGCGGCCGCGAAAAGCCAATTTCGCGAGGTGCCCGCCGCGACTGGCTTCAAGCCGGCCTCCCGCGCCCGTTGAGCGAGAGTGTCGATGGCCACTGGCGCGGTGTGGGTAGGGTCGTCGTGGAAGTTGAGGGTGAAGTCGCGCCCCGCGCTCGGCAGATGGATGGTTTTGACGTGCGGCGTCTCGAAATAGACTCTGCCGCCAACCTTGAGCAAGCGAGCGGTTTCACCCAGAAGCGTCCGGAGATCGTGCAGGTGTTCGATCAGATGCATGCAGGTAACCGCTTCCATCGAGTTGTCCGGCCAGGGCAAACGGTCGGTTTCCAGGTTGGCGCGCTGGAACCGGCAGCCCGGCGGATAAGCTTCCGGTTCGCCGGCAAGATCGACCGCGTGCAAGCGGAGATCCGGGCGTAGTTCGGCGATATGTCGGAGGGTTTCGCCGTCGGACGAGCCGAGGTCGAGCAGCGAAGAGTCGCGCGGCACGGAGGCGACGAATTTCGCGCGCGTGTCGAGCCAGGGACAATTCCGCAGCCAGGCCCAGTTCATGTTCAGGTCCGCGGGTGGTAACAAATCCGCCCCACACTGGCCAGAACAAGGTGGCGGCTCGCATCCGGCGCGCGGACTTCAGTCCGCAGCAATCCCCGACCGACCATCGCGTCTGGAATTCGGGTGCCCGGTGCTGACGGAAGTTGCTGCGGACTGAAGTCCGCGCGCCGACCACACGGCGGCAGCCGCGTTCCACAAATGACAGGAGGCACAGAACAAGAAGGATTGAATATGCACGGGCGGCGAGTTTAACTACCGGCCATGAATAGCCCGGTGAAGCGTATTTCGCGCCGTGACTTTTTGAAGAGCAGCGCGGTCACGATTGGCATTCTCAACCTCGTGCCCTCGGGTGTGCTGGCGCGTCCCGGCCAGCCTGGCGCCAATGGGCGCTTCGTCATCGCCCATATTGGCGTCGGCGGCATGGGCATGACCCACCTCACCAACATGCTGCGGTTTCAGAAGGAGGAGAAAGTTCGCATCGCCGCGCTTTGCGACGCGGACGACAACCGGCTCGAAGCCGCTGTCGAAAACGCGGGAGCCGGGCCGACGCCGTATCGCGATTATCGTTACATCATCGAGCGAAAGGACATCGACGCCGTGGTGATCGCAACGCCCGACCACTGGCATGCGGTGCAGACCGTGCACGCCTGCCAGAGCGGCAAACATGTTTATGTCGAGAAGCCGGCGTCCGTCACGGTGCGAGAAGGCCAGGCGATGGTCGCGGCGGCGCGCACGAATAAAGTCGCGGTGCAAGTGGGCGCCCAGGCTCGGACGGCCAAAGGTGGTTGGTACACCTGTCGTGCGATTCGCAACGGGATCGTGGGGAAGGTGACGCGTGTTTCGTGCTGGCACTACGCGAACCCGGTCGACGAGAAGCCCGTGGCGGACAGTCCGCCCCCTGAGGGGCTGGACTGGGATCTTTGGCTCGGACCGCTGCCCTGGCGCCCGCACAATGTCCGCTATCAACCTGCAAATTTCCGTTGGTTCCTGGAATCGGGCGGCGGCCAAATCAGGGACCGGGGAGCCCATCAATTCTCAACCATCCTGTGGTCGATGAATGCGGACAACCAGGTCTCTTTCACCGTCGAAGCGACCGGCAAAGCTCCGACCAGGGGGCTGTGGGATTGCCCGGTGGACATGAACGTCGTTTATCAGTTCAAGAATCCGGATTGGACACTTGAATGGGGACAACCCGGCAACAAGGTGGGACAAACAGAATTCGGAAATGTTTTTTGGGGCACTAACGGGAAATTAGTCCTCGAGTGGGAGGGCGGTTACCGGCCCGCCAACCCGGAGGCGATCAATTTCAAGCTGCCGCCCGGCGGCCAGGAAGTGTATCGCACGGATGAATACGAGGATTTCAACATGAACCATAAAGCGGATTGGTTTAGGTCGATCCGCGAGGGGCACCTGCGCCCGGCCGTGGACATCGAGATCGGCCATCGCACGGCGACGCTCTGCAACCTGGGGAACCTGTCGTATATCCTCGGGCGGAAGCTGGTCTGGGACGGGCAGAAACAGGAAGTGGTGGGCGATGAACAGGCGAATCGCCTTCTCAGCAGGCCCCAGCGGTATCCGTACGTGCTGTAGGAGAACACGGCGAGACAACAGCAGAAAACAAAACACCGTTTATGAACGACACCTTAAGGACCTCCTCTCCCCAACCCTCTCCTCCAGAGGAGGAGAGGGAGAGCACTCCGGCGCTCGATGATTCGCCGTCGGAGCGCACGGTGGCCGGGTGCTCCAGGTTCGCTTCCCGAGTAATGCTGCTCGCCGCAGCGGAAGGAACCGTCAGCGCGGCGGAAGGGGCCAAACAACCCGAAGAACTGGTCGCTACTCTCACTGGGACTGATGAAGCTGCCGCCGCAGCCGCCTGCGACGCGGCCCCGGAATATGGCGCGGCGGCAGTTCGACCTCTGGCATTGGCCATGGCCAACCCTGATTTCGAGGTGGCACGCCGCTGCAAGCGTGCCTTGTACCGCATCGTCCGGCAGGCGGGCCGGCCAGGCGCAAAGACGGAAGCCGCCGCGGTGGAAGCAAAGCTTGTGACGCTGATTTCTGAAGGCGAACGCGCGGTGCAACTACGGCGCGACCTGCTCTGGATGCTTTCCGAGATCGGCAGCGCGCGGGCGGTGCCACCGGTTGCGGCGCTGCTGGCCGACAAAGAGCTGCGCGAGGACGCCCGGTGCGTGCTGACCCGGCTGCCGTCCCCGAAAGCCCTCGTGGCACTGAGGAAGGCCTTCAAAACCGCGCCTGAAGACTTCAGGTTCGCGTTAGCGGATTCGCTGCGCGCGCGTGGCGAGAAAGTGGAAGGCTATCCGAGCAGGAAGCTGGTCGCGACGAAGCAAACGACGGTCACGCCGAAGAAGTGAGGCTCAGAAAGGGACGTTGCTTCGGCGCGAGGAGGCACGCCTGGTTTTGCGGTAGCTGACCGGCTTCGCCGGGGCGTTTTTGCTCTGTTTTTCAGCCGAGGTTTCCTCTAACGAGCGTTTCAATTCCCGGATTTGGTCGCGCAGCAAAGCGGCTTTTTCAAACTCGAGGTTGTTCGCGGCGGCAAGCATTTCCTGCTCGAGTTCCTTGATGGTCTCGCTGAGGTCGAGATCGACTCCGGACTCGGCCAGGAACGCGTGGGCGCGCTCGCTGGCGTCGTGATAGGAGGAAAGGCTTTCCTCGACGGCGCGCGAGACGCTGCGGGGGGTGATGTTGTGCTCGCGGTTGTAGGCCAATTGCTTCTCGCGGCGGCGCCCGGAAATCGCCAGGAAGCTCTGAATACTCTGCGTCTTGATATCAGCGTACAGAATAACCTCGCCGTTCAGGTGGCGGGCGGCGCGGCCGGCGGTTTGGATGAGGCTCGTTTCGCTCCGTAGAAAACCTTCCTTGTCGGCGTCAAGGATGGCGACCAGCGACACCTCGGGAAGGTCGAGTCCTTCCCGCAGCAGGTTGATGCCGACCAACACATCGAAATCGCCCTTCCGCAGCGCGCGCAAGATCTCGACCCGTTCGATCGCATCAATCTCGCTGTGCAGGTACTGCACGTTGATGCCAATCTCGCGCAGGTAATCGGTGAGTTCTTCGGCGGTGCGTTTGGTGAGCGTCGTCACCAGCACGCGCTCCTTCTGATCGGCGCGCTGCCGGCACTCGTTGATCAAATCATCAATCTGGCCGCCCAGCGGTTTGAGCGTGATCCTCGGATCGACCAGGCCGGTGGGCCGGACAATTTGCTCGGCGACGCGGCCCCGGGCCCAGGTCACTTCCCGGAGGCCGGGCGTGGCGCTGACGTAGATGGTCTGGCTCTGGAGGCTCTGAAATTCCCCGAAGCTGAGCGGCCGGTTGTCGAGCGCGCTAGGCAGGCGGAAGCCGTGATCGACCAGGACCGTTTTGCGCGAACGGTCGCCTTCGTACATGCCGCCGATTTGCGGCACGGTCGCGTGGGATTCGTCGATGACGAGCAGGTAATCCTTGGGGAAAAAATCAAAGAGCGTGCAGGGACGGGAGCCCGGCGGCCGGGCGGCCAGGTGGCGGGAGTAATTTTCGATGCCCGAGCAAAAGCCCATTTCCTCCATCATCTCGAGGTCGTATTCGGTGCGCATTTTGATGCGCTGGGCTTCGAGCAGCTTGCCGTTCTTTTCGAACCAGGCGATGCGTTCGCCCAGTTCCTCGCGGATGGACAGCAGGGCGGGCCGCAGCTTTTCTGCGGGGGTGACAAACTGCTTGCCGGGATAAATCGTTACCGCTTCGAGCACATCCAGTTTGTCGCCCGTCAGCGGTTCGAACCGCGTCAGGCGGTCGATCTGATCGCCGAAAAACTCGACCCGGAGCGCGTCCTCGCGGCCGGCCGGGCAGAGCTCGACGGTGTCACCGCGGACACGGAACTGGCCGCGGGTGAACTCGATGTCGTTGCGCGTGTATTGGAGGTCCACGAGCCGCTTCAGGAAATGGTCGCGCGTCATCTCCATGCCGGCGCGGATGGGGATGACCATCGCTTCGTAGTCCTCTTTGCTGCCGATGCCGTAAATGCACGACACGCTCGCCACCACGATCACGTCCCGGCGCGAGAACAGCGAGCTCATCGTCGAAAGCCGCAGCCGCTCGATCTCGTCGTTGATGCTCGAATCTTTCTCGATATAAGTATCGGTGCGCGGGATGTAGGCTTCCGGCTGGTAATAGTCGAAATAGCTGACGAAATACTCGACGGCGTTATTGGGGAAGAAGCCTTTGAACTCGGCGTAAAGCTGCGCCGCAAGGGTTTTGTTGTGCGACATTACCAGCGTCGGCCGATTCAGGTTCCTGATGACGTTGGCGACAGAGAACGTCTTGCCCGAGCCGGTGACGCCGAGCAGCACCTGGTGCGGCGAGCCCGACTGCAGCCACTCCGTCAGTTTCGCAATCGCTTGCGGCTGGTCGCCGGCCGGTGGATAGGATGAAACGAGCTCGAACACCAGCCGGTACACTACGGGGCTCGGGCCTCCGCGTCAAAATGAAGGTGCCAACCCTAACGAATAGAAAACCATTGAACATTTCTTTCGATCATGGCGTAAATGAGCCGGTAGAATAGGACAACCACCGGCATACAGACCAGGAACCGCAAGGCCAAAATGGAAACAGAAGCACCCATTTCCAAAACCGGCGCCCGGAGGGCGGTAGCCGGCCATTTTGGATCTGGCCATGCCGCTTGGGTGCTTTCACTGGTGTTGTCGCTGGCTTTGCCTGCGGCCGCGCAAGCGGAAGATTATATCGCTACGGCCACTAACGGCACCGTCACCATCACGGGATATACTGGTCCCAGTGCGGAGGTAACGATCCCGGGCCGGATCAGGGGTTTGCCAGTTTCCAGCATCGGGGACTATGCGTTTAGTGGCCGCAGCACTTTGACCAGCATTAGCATACCCGACACCGTCGCCAGCATCGGCGTGTACGCGTTTCAGGGCTGCACCGGTCTGACCAACGTCACGATGGGCCGCAACGTCACCAACATCGGAGTCTGGGCGTTCGCGTCGTGCAGTGGTCTGACCAGCGTCACAATTCCCGACAGCGTCACCCGCATCGGCGCTGATGCCTTCCGAAGCTGCACCGGTCTGACCAACATCGTGATTGGCCGTAGCGTCACCAACATCGGGAGCCGGTTCTCCGGATGCCGCAGCCTGGGAACAATCACCGTCGATGCGCTCAACGCCGTCTATAGCAGCGTTGACGGGGTCTGGTTCAACAAAAGCCAGACCGCGCTCATCGAATGTCCGGAGGGCAGAGCCGGCAGCTACAAGGTTCCCGACACGGTTACCAGCATCGAAGGCAATGCGTTCGCTGACTGCAGGAGCCTGACGAATATTACGATTTCCGATGGCGTTACCAACATCGCCCGGGATGCGTTCCCAGGCTGCGCCAGCCTCGCCAGCGTCACGATCGGCAGCGGCATTACAAATATAGACTACGGCGCGTTCCGGAACTGCGCCCTGCTGGCCCACGTTAAAATTGGCAGCAACGTCACGAGTATCGGGAGCTGTGCGTTCGCCGACTGCACCAGCTTGACCAATCTTGCGATACCCGACAGCGTCACCAATATCGACGTCCTGGCGTTCTCCTGGTGCACCAGCCTGAGCAGCATCAGAATTCCCGACCAGGTCATCAACATCGGCGACGATGCATTCCGCGGCTGCGCCCGGCTGACCGAGGTCGCGATTGGCCGCAGCGTTACCAACATCGGAAGCCGGTTCCCCGGATGCAGCCGCCTGGCAACGGTCCTCGTCGACCCTCTCAACACCGTCTATAGCACCCTCGATGGCGTCCTGTTTAGTAAAGACCGGACCACGCTCATCCGATGTCCCGAAGGCAAGACCGGGACCTGCACGATCCCCAAGAGCGTCACCAGCCTCGGGCCCAATGCATTCGCTGATTGCACCGGTCTAACCAACATCACGATCCCCGATGGCGTTTTGACTATCGGCCATCGCGCGTTTTGTTATTGCACGCGCCTGGCCAGCCTGACGATTCCCAACAGTGCCACCTGCGTCGGGGAAGACGCAGCCCGGGGCTGCAGCCGCCTGGCGGACGTAACGGTTGGCAGCAGCGTCACCAACATCGGAAGCAGGTTCGCCGGATGCCACAGCCTGACGACCATCACCGTGAATGCGCCGAACACGGTCTATAGCAGCGTGGATGGAGTCCTATTTAACAGGAACCGGACAGCGCTGATCCAGTGTCCGGAGGGCAAAGCCGGCAGCTACACGGTCCCTGACGGCGTCACCAGCATCGGGGACAACGCGTTCGCTGATTGCACCAGCCTGACGAATGTCACGATCGCCGGCAGCGTCACCAATATCGGGGTGCGTGCGTTTTGTTATTGTCAAAGTCTGGCCGGCATCGTCATCCCCAACAATGTCATTGGCATCGGCAACGATGCGTTCCGGAATTGCGCCAGCCTGACAAACGCTGTCATCGGCAGCAGCGTCTCCAACATCAGGAGCAGGTTCCCCGGATGCCGCAAGTTAATGACCATTGGCGTAGATTCACTCAACACCTTTTACAGCAGCGTCGAGGGGGTCCTGTTCGACAAGCACCAGACCATGCTCATCCAATGTCCTGAAGGCAGAGCCGGCAGCTACTCGGTCCCCGTCGGCGTCACCAGCATCGGCAGCAATGCGTTTTCTGACTGCGCCAGCCTGAACAATATTACGATCGCCGACAGCGTGACTAACATCGGGATGCGGGCGTTCGCCTGGTGCACTGGCCTGGCCACCATCACTATCCCGGATCGCGTCACCCGCATAGGGTCCATGGCATTTGAGTCCTGCACGAGCCTGACGGGAGTGTATTCCAAGGGTAATGCCCCCGGAGTTGATCCGGATGCCTTCAGCAATGATGATAAGGCCACGGTGTATTACCTGCCTGGAACCATGGGGTGGGGACCAAAGTTTGGCCGTCGTCCAACGGCCGTATGGGTTGCGCGGGCACCTTCTCATGCTCAGGCCTCACCTGGTTCAGCAAGCGTCCGAGGAAATCCGGCCAATGCGCGAACAGGGCTTCCGCGGGAGATGCGGAATAGATGACTGTGCGGATTTCAGACGGTCACCGGCTACTTCGAACACGTGACCTTCGCGCCAATTTCCATCTCTCCTTTACTCCCCTAAAAGAGTCCTACAAACTGTGAAAACATCGTGCCTTCTCCCCCCCCTATGCCTCTTAGCCGCGGCTCGGATCGCGTTGGCACAAGGGACATTCATATTCGACCAGCAGTCCTCGGATGAAAGCAGAATATTAGAGGGTGCCGCCTTCATCCAGCAGAGCCAGCCGATCGGCCAGTCATTCACGCCGATGCTCACGAGTGTTGGGTTTATCAGGCTGGACATCTACAACGGCGTCCTTGGGAACACGTCGCCGGCTACTCTGCACATTAACCTGAGGGCCGACTCAATCACCGGGCCCGTGATCGGAGTCTCGGAGTCCGTGCTGATCCCCGGCGGCGCACTGTTCTCGGCTCCCGTCGATTTTCTTTTCCTGGTCCCTCCGAGTGTCGTCCCGGGACAAACCTACTACTTTCAGCCGCTGGTTGAGAACAATGATAATCTGGGCCTCAGCCAGTCTTCCTATGGGTACGCAGGGGGAACTGCCTTTTTTTGGGGCCAGCCAGATCGACTGGATCGTGATCTCTGGTTTCGTGAAGGCATCGTCGTTCCTGAACCAACTACGGGCGTGCTCGCACTTGTCGCAATCGCCGTGTTCGCACGACGGGGCCGCGCCCGGCGCCGGGACCCATGAGGCGTGTGGGTTAGTAAACCCATGGCTGAGCGGCCTCGGTTCAGTAACCCTTTTTGCCCGCTTGTCAACCGGTGAAGTCCCCGGTCGCTCAACGCCGGCTAACGCATGCGGGGAGGGACCCCGCATGTCCTCCCACATCCTCGAGCAGCGAGAGCACGGGATAGGCAGCATTATAGTGCTTGTGCAAGAAGATCGGGTCGCGCTTCCGGTAAAGCTCGCGGCCGATTCGGTCGGCTATCGGTATGAGCATCTGCTCATACCGGCAGAGAACCGGTGAGACCGAGGAAATCGAGCCGGTCGATTGCCAGTTGAGGCAACCACACGTGTGATTGCACCGTTCACGAAATGCGCACTCGCGGCAAACAGCCTTTTCCTGCTCGGCCTCATCATGGAGCCGGGCCCTCGCGGGTTCATCAATTCCGCGGGTGACATGCCCGATGCACCAGCGGCTGCCGGGGCCGGCCTTCACGAACTGAACGCACGGAAAGAGATAGCCCTCGGGGTCGACCGAGATCTGCCGCCGGGCCAACTCGCAGCGCTCCCGGCGGAAGCAGTGCCGGTTGATGTGCGAGGAGAGTTTCACCTCGAACGGGCTGAGGTAAAATTTGCGTCCCGCTTTTGTCCAGGAGACGTAGCGGCCGGCCAGGTTTTGCAGTTGCTCTTCCAGGACGGCAAAATCCTCGTCACTCCAGGCCGCGGCATAGTTCAGGGACACGAGCAGGTAGCGGGCGCCTTCGTCGAGCAGCAGCGAAACCGACTCGACCAGGTGCCTGGCGGTATCGGGATTGACGACCATGAGCACACTGGCGTAAGGGCGAACGGCTAGCAGCAGCCGCAGCTTGTCGAGCAGCAGCTCATAGCTCGGCGCGCCGGAACGCAAACGCCGGTGGGCATCATGCGCCGCCGCAATCCCATCGAAGCTCATCGCCACGAGAACGTTTTCCCGGACGGAGAATTCGAGGAACTCTTCGTCGAGCAGCAGGCCGTTGGTCGTGACCTTGAAATGGAACCGCCCCGCTCGCCGCCGCTCTAGCTCGCGCGCTTCGCCGACCATATCGTAGATCAGCGTGCGATGAAGCAAGGGTTCGCCGCCGAAAAACACGACGCCGCACGAAGCGCCGCCATTCAGGCGGGTGCCGAGGTCCAAGGCCTGGCGAGCTACGCCCGGGCTCATGGACGCACCGTCACGCGGCGGCGCGTAACAGTAATCGCACCGCATATTGCAGGCGGTACTTAGATGCAGGGTAAGATGCACGGATTAGATGGCGCCCTGGGCCTCGAGCCACTTCAGAAAATCCTGCACCTGCAGCCGGAGCAGCCGCTTGGATTCAGTGGTGCCCTCCAGCGTCCTGGCCTTCGCGTATGCCCGCCAGTCCTGCCGCGTTTTCGGCTGTTTCTTCTTGAATTCTTCGGCGGCGGAGCTCTCGAGCGGATCATACAGCACGCCAAGATACACCTTGTCTTTGGCCTGCTGGCCAAGGTCCTCCGCCAGCTTCCGGGCCGTTTGCCTGAAGTCATAGGATTGGACCGTGGACATGGAAAATGGCCCGCCCGCCTTGGAATACTCTTGTTGGGAAACGAACTCCACGGCTATGTGCTTCTGAGCGTTTGCACGGTCCACTGAAAACGCTTCTGCGGAACCCTTCGTCTCCATAATCTTCTCCTCCATCTTTCCGTCCTTGACACTGTAGGTTTCCATTCGGCGGGGGACCTGAACTCCCCGTAGCTCGACGCGCGCATCCGGCAATTTGACACCTCTTTTCTCGAGTTCCTCGTCGATCACCTGCCAGGCCTCCTCCTCCGAAAGGAACACCGGCGGAGCCACCACGACGCATCCAGTCGCACCGCGACCTTCGCCGTGGTCAAAAATGGGGGCTACTACCGCGGCTTTCGCCGGGGACGCAGCCTTTTTGTCCGCGCCCTGAACCACCGAATTGGCGGCCAGGAATAACGCAATGCTGCCCGCCATACCCGGAAGTGAACGCCAGCCGGGCGGCAGATTGCGCCGGAGCAGGTCGGGTTCTGAAAGGACTTCCAGCCGGGTCGGGTAACGGGGTTGGCGATAGTGCTTTACTGGTCTGGGTTTCATTATGTGCCTCTCTTCATTTGACGGGAATGGCGCAGGATTACTCCCGCAGGTGCCTGGCGGTCAAGGCAGTCTTTCCTCATATCGCCCCCTGCGCTTCCAGCCACTTCAGGAAATCCTGCACTTGCAGCCGGAGCAGGCGCTTGGATTCGTTTGTTTTTCATCGCTTCGTTCCTTCACCGCCAGCATCGCCTCCGCCCGTTTCTTGCCCTCGGCGAATGCCGTCGCATCCATTAGCAACTGCATCTCCTTCACCAACCAGCGGCATTTGTCGTCGCCCGCGGCGCTGCCGACGTGCGCCCACATGGACGCTTCGACTTCGTTCTTGGGGACGTCCACGCCCGCATAGAGCAGCTTCGCCAGCAGGTAGTCGGCTGCTGAATGGCCTTGCAGCGCGGACTTGCGCAGCCACTCGACAGCCTCTGTGGCAGCGGAAGAGCCTTTCAACTCGTACAGGATCCGCCCGTGGTTCTCCTGCGCCAGCGCATCGCCCTGTTTGGCGGCTGCCAGCAGCCATTTCAGAGCTTCGTCCTTCTCGCGCCGGTCCAACAGCTTGCCGGCCAGCACCATTTGTGCATGCAGGTCGCCGGCCGTTGCCCGGTTGCGCAGATCCTCTTCGGTCATTCGGCCGGCTTGCGCCACCCCGCGTGAGAACTTCACCGCTAATTCGAGCTCCGCCCGCCGGGACAATTCGCCCAAGGCCGCGCCCAGTTTCAAGGCTTTCTCCAGATGTTCCGCTGACTTTCCGGTGTCATCGAGCGCTGCGTAGACTCTTCCCAGGTGATATTGAACTTCCGGGTTGTTGCGCGATAACGTGTCCGCCCGCGTGAGCCATTCCAGCGCCGAACGATAGCGGTGGCGCTTGGCTTCGAGGCCAGCCCGGCTGAAATGATAATCCCAGCGATTGGTATAGGCCGGCTCCAGGGCATTCCAGAGTCGTTCCGCTTCTTCCACCTGGTCCAGATTTATCAATCTCAGGATGAACTGAACCCGGCTCCACGGGTCGTCCGGGTCCAACTTCCGGGCGATTCTCACCTTGGGGAGATCGTCCTCCTGCAAGAGATGGTGCGCGATGGCCTGCACATCGTCCAGGATGCGGAATTTGTCTCGCGGAAGGCCCAGGGCCCCCAGCGAAGGATCAAACTGCATCACCAGGTCGTCGCCCAGCCTAATCGCGGCGCGGTCGTGATAGCCGGAGACCTTTTCGTCGGCCAACTCAGCATGCACCAGCCAGGACGACAAGCCCACGCTCCGCGCCAGTGATACCAGCCGCGACGCGTATTGATGACAAACCGGAAGCCGGCCGGTTTTGGCCAGGTTGGTCGCCTGTTGCCGCCCGGTCTGAACCCGCTCCTCAATTACCTGCGCCAGCAAAACCACCGCTTTGGTCGCCGGGTTTGTCAGGCCTGACGTCAAAGTTCGCGCCTGGGCCGCGATCTCGTCAGTCACCACCAACGGGTTTTCCACCAGGGCGATCTCTTCAGGCGTCAACCGCCTGGCCAGTTCATGTTGCAGTTCCTGGGGCGAAAATCGGCGAGCTGGCGGGCTAGTGGGCGAGTTGTCGGCAGCGGGCGCCAGGAAGAAGCTCTCATCGATTGAGGTAACAACCTTTCGTACCCACTCGTTGGTCCCGGCGCACCGCTGCAGCCATAGCAATTCCCGCGACAGCATGCTCGAGCACCTCGTGGCCACGGCCGCCGAAAAAAGCAAGGAATGGACGGCCACGTCGTCGTCCTCCTCATCCCGCGCTCCAATCTCCTGGAGAAGTTGCCAGGCCGCTTCCTGTTCGCCTTGCCCCGCCAAAGCCGCCGCCAGCGCCGCCGTGGACACCGTTTCGTGCGGCAGCGCCTCGTGGGCCTTCGCTGCGACCCGCTTTAGATCTTCCCAGCGTCCCTGGCCAGCCCATTCCGGAAACAACAGTCGAGCGGCGCTGGGGCAACCCGGATGAACCTTGAGGGCCTCCTGCAAGGCCTGGTCGCGCTGGTCATCCATTTCGCGGCCTCTTAGGAGAACCGCGACACTGAAATGGCCCCAACACATCTCAGGCGCCTGCTCCACCAATTTGCGAGCCTCGGTTAAGCCCTCCTCTGTTCTGTTCGCCTGCATCAAGCTGCGGACCAGAGCCACGCGTGCCGACACATAATCCGGCTCGGAGGCGAGCACCGTGCGCAGCCCGTTGATAACTTCTTCTTTGGAACCTCCGGACTCTTCCATCTGAGCTAACGCCACGACTCTGTCCATTGCCTCGTTCGAAACCGGGTGTTTTCTCAGAATCTGGAGGCGCGCCGCGCTGGGTTTCACGCCCAGCGGCTCGCACACCTTTTCCTCCAGGGCAGCCAGGAGATTTTGCGTTGATGTCTCTTTGAAGTCCAGAACCCGAGCCCTGGAATCCGCGCCGGGATCTTCAATCCGAACCTGAACCTCCCAACCTGCTTCGTTGCAATTGAAGCTGCCGACTACAATCTTGTCCAGCCGCAGCTCGCGTGCGACTTTGCCCGCCAGCTCACTGCT
The DNA here is from genome assembly GCA_036524155.1 of Verrucomicrobiia bacterium. GTDB lineage: Bacteria > Verrucomicrobiota > Verrucomicrobiia > Limisphaerales > UBA8199 > DATDCV01. The sequence continues at coordinate 15,285 of DATDCV010000214.1, read as the reverse complement.
GATCGCCTGCCGGCCATCCCAGGCATTGTTAGTGAGTTCCAACAGCACCTTGCCGAGATAAATCTTCAGCCTTGGAGGTGTGGCATCCGCGAGGCCGCTCTCGAGGCGGCGCGGGAGCACCTTGCGCCAAGCCTCGAACTTGTCGTCCCCGCTGAGGTTGGCAAACGGGAATAAACCCACCCTGACTCGGTTGGTGTCCGCGGTGATTCCCGTGAGACACCCCAGCAACAGCAGCATAATAAGGGAGCCAGCCCGCGACTTCATACGCTATGGTAATTCATTTCACTGCCCAGGCAGTCAAGACTAAACAGTCCGCCAGTTCTGCCTTCGAACACTCCTGCGACATCCGAGGTCGGTTCCCTTCACGGGGACAGGAAATAGGTTGACTTCATCGCCAATTACCGGCTCGATGGGCACCCAGGACTGACCGGATCGGTAACCGCCGACGCCTGGCCAGCGCGAGTGCCGAGGATGCTGGAGGATGAGCGGCTTGATTTTTGAAGGGAATCGCGCTGCCATCTCGCAGGGATTGGTATAGGCTCTGGCCTCAGCTCATATGTCGCCCGAAAATGGCCGCCGCGTCGAATGGGCTTTCAGCCCTGCCCTGAGGATACTATCACGGGCGCGCGCGCCCTTCCTGCAAGCGGCTTGTGCGGCCGGTACCGGGCTGGGCCGCCCAGCGGAATCGCTGTTCATCGGGCTTACACTTTCCCTGGGCGTGTTCTCTCAGGAGCAGCAGCTTCATGGAGCGGCAGAGCTTTCCCTCCAGCGGCCAGGAGCGACGAATTCCGAAAAACTCGTCGCGGTGGGCGGCTCGGGCGATACGAAGCGCCACCCGGCGGAAACCAATGAAGCCATCCTTTTGCTGCAGAGAACGGTTGAGGAGATGACGCGCGGCCTTGGGCCACATCACACGAATACACTGCACACTGTGAGTGAACTGGCGAAGGCGCCGGCCAAAGCCGGAAAGGCAGCGGAGGGGGAGCGCTTTGCTCAGGAAGCGCTGGACGGGCTGAGACGGGAACTCGGCACCGAACATCCTGAGACGCTCAGAGCCATGTTCAACCTCGCGGAAGTTTACGCCAGGCAGCTCAAGACGGCAGAGCTTGAGCGCGTGCTGGACCAACTGCTGCCAATGCAGTCACGGGTGCTTGGCCCGAAACATCCCGACACGTTGGCGACGGTGGCGGCCCGGGCCACGGCGTATCTCCATGCGAACAGGCCGGACAAGGCTGAGCCGATGCTCAAAGAACTCCTGGAAGTGCGCCGCCGGGTCCAGGGCGCGGAGAGTGCCGAGACCACCGAAGCCATGGAAGCTCTCGCGACAGCTTTCATCGCCCTGGAAGAGCAATCCAAGGCGCGTCAACTCTACCAGGACTTGTTGGCAGTTCGGCGCCGGCTTCTTGGTTCCGACAACCCCAAAACGCTGCGAACTCAACACGACCTGTGTCATTTGTGCTCCTCCATGGCAGACTACACCGGGGCTGCCTTAGGGCGGGAGGAACTCCTGCCGCGCGAGTGCCGCGTGTTGGGGCCCGACCACCACGACAGCCGCTGCACGCTCAGCCAACTCGGTTACGATTACTTCCAACTCGGCCGGCTCCCCGAAGCCCAGAAATGTTTCGCCGACCTTCTCGAACTCCAAACTCGTCTCTCAGGACCGCGCGGCCTGGAAACCGATGCCGCTCGGGACGCCTTGGCCGAGTGCCTCGCGCGCCGGGGTAAAGCGGCGGCAGCCGCCGCGCTTTACGCCGACTGGGTGGCGGCGGAGCGGCGGCGGGATGATGCGAGACGCCAGGATTCCCCACCGGGGCTTTTTGCGGGCGCCCTGGAAGACCGGCTCGCGGCTGAAAAGAAACCCGCTCTAACCAACAACGTCCTGGTCGCCGCGACCGTCAATGGGCGGCCGATCTTCGAAACACAAGTCCAGCAGGCGTTGGCAGCGGGCGAGGACAGGCTGCGCCGGCAATTCGCGTCGCAACCGGAGGTGCTGCGGCGAAGGCTGGAAGAGTTGCGGAAAGAAACTCTTGAGAATCTCATATCGCAGGAGCTGATCACCAGGGACTTCTTCCACGAGCGTTTCGAGGTCCCCGGGCAAAGTGTGGAGGAGGCCGTCGCCCGGCAAATCAATTCCCAACATCAGGGCGACACCAACCAATTTCTGCGGCTCCTTGCGGCCACCGGAAGAACGTTGGACGACATCCGGCTCGGCCACGAACGACGGTTGATCGAGCAGGCCATGCGCCACCGCAAACTGCTGCACCTGGCGGCGCCTACGCCTGGTGAAATCGAGCTGTATTATTTCACGCACGAGGCTGAGTTCCGGCTGGCGGAGTCCGTTGACCTCGGCTTAATCGCCGTAAACAAGAATCCGACCAACACGGCGGAGGCGCTCACCGTACAGCAGAAGGAGGTCCGGGATCTGCGCGCGCGGCTGGCCGCCGGAGCGGACTTTGCGGCCGAGGCCAGGCTTCACAGCCAGGGCGCCCAGGCCCGAAACGGCGGGAACTGGGGCTGGATCGAGGTTTCCGCCCTGCGCAAGGAACTGGCGGAGGTCGCAAAAACCTTGAAGCTGGGCGAAGTAAGCGAGGTGATCGAAACCCCCGAGGCGTTTTACATCATGCATATCAAGGACCGACGCCCCGCTTCCCTTCAGCCGCTGCCTGTGGTGCGGGAGCGGATCGAGAAAGATTTGATCCGGACACGGCGGGAAGCGGCGGAGGAACGCTGGATCGAGAGCCTGCGGCGTTCTGCGGTGATCGCGTATTACTGATGCCTCAGGTGAAAATGACGCACCTCCCGTTCATCGTCGGTCGCGACCGCAGGCATCCCCTGTTTCCTCTAGAACCGGACGTCATTGGCGGTGGAGCCGGAGTCAGCGATGAGCGATGGCGCGGAAAGTTTTTGAAGGAAATCCGCTTCGGAAGGCGCATGAGTAGTTGAAGGCAGACACAGAAACAACAAACGCAATCAGCAGCCGAATGAAAACCCTGAGAACTAATGCCCTGAACGACGACTTTGACCTGGGCCTCTCGTACAAACTGCTCGGCACGACCGCGCACGAGTTGGGGCCGGCGACCGCGCACGGCACACTGTCACACTCGATCCTGGCAGCCTTTACTTTCAAGTTTTAAACGGCGGCAACTGATTTGCCGCGCCGAACGCGGGTAATGAGCCTGAGTAAATTCATGTCCTTATGAAAAGAATGATAGCGATGAAACAGCTTCGATATTTCTCTCTCCTTTGCTGGGCCATCTGGGCGTGGGAACCTCGGAGTTCGGCTCAAACTCCGCCGGTGCTCAACGTGCAGGTGTATCCGGGGCTGAGAATCACGGGCACCGTGGGCACTGTCTACTCGATTCAATACGTCACGGATCTCGCCCAGACGAACAACGCGAGCGCCTGGCGCGGCCTCGAATTCTTGCGGCTGCCCGCCAGCCCTTATTTGTGGACGGACACGTCTGCCCCGGCGACGGGCCGCCGGTTTTACCGAGCGATGGTGATCCCGATTTCGACGAACAACATGGCGTTCATCCCGCCGGGGAGTTTCCGCATGGGCAGCCCGATCGACGAAGCGGGTCGCTACGACTGGGAGGGGCCGCAGACGGAGGTGACGATCAGCCGTGGGTTTTATATGGGTAAACGCGAGGTGACCCAAGCCGAGTATCTGGCCGTGACCGGCACCAACCCGAGCTGGTTCCAGCCTCCGAATGCGACCTCAGACCTGAGCCGTCCGGTCGAGCAGGTTACCTGGTTTGAGGCCACCAATTACTGTGGCCTGATCACGCAACGGGATCGAGCGCTGGGACGGATCTCGACTAATACCGTTTATCGCTTGCCAACGGAGGCGGAGTGGGAATATGCCTGTCGGGGGTGGACCTCGACGCGCTTCAGCCTGGGCGACGACCCGAACTATGCGAGTTTGACCAACTACGTATGGTACGCCGGCAATGCGGAATCCACGACACATCCGGTAGGGCAGAAATTGCCGAACCCATGGGGGTTATTCGACATGCATGGGAATGTCTGGGAATGGTGCCAGGGCTGGGGAGACTACTACTATCCCGGCGGGATTGCGCTGGACCCGCAAGGGCCACTTGCGGGCTCGACCCGCGCCCACCGCGGCGGCGGCTGGGGCAGCCCCGCACCCGACTGCCGCTCAGCGAACCGGGGAAACAGCAACCCGGGCGACCGGGCCACCACCACCGGGTTCAGGGTTGTGCTGGCCCCGGGCGAGCCATGATGAGATGTCCAAAAGGCCACACACGTATTTGCATGACGCCACAAAATGGGCGCTCCTGATCGCCATTCTCATCGCGCTCGCGCTGGCGGGTGGGTGTGCGAGTTTGAGGCCTCCAGACCCGCCATTACTGTGCGAAAGCCCCGGCCCCGCTTCGAACGACGCTGCGGGATGGTGGGCGCTCGGTTGGGTGCTCCAGGTGCTCGGTCCCTGGTTGTCCAGCAGATGATTCGTGGCGAGCAGACGGTGCCAACCCCGCTCGCGCGCGATCACGGGCCAGATTTACTGTACTTCGGTCGGCGAACAAAGGACCTACTCGAGCGCCTGCGCGATTTGGAATTGGACAAAAATAGATTGACACTTCCCCCAATTGGCGGCTGAATCAATCGTCAGGTCAGCTCGAGCGATGACCACAGGAACACAGTCAGCACGAGTGCCGGGAATGGGGGAAATTGCTCGTGTGCTCCAAGAGATGCGCGAGGGGGATCCAAAGGCAGCGGAGGAATTGTTGTCCCATGTTTACCGCGATCTGCTCGCCTTGGACGAAGCACTCACCAAACTGGCTGAATCCGAGCCCGAGGCTGCTGGACTGGTGAAGATTCTCTATTTTGTCAGGTTAACCCAGGAACAAGCTGCAACAGCGCTCGGCGTCTCGATCTCGACCATCGAGCGCCGGTGGGCCTATGCCCGGGCCTGGCTTTTCCGTGAGATCCAGAAGGGTCGAAATCCATTGAGCTGAAATGCGCAGACATCACATCGCGGCGATCGGGCTCATCGGGCTGGTGGCTGTTCTGACAGTCGGTTGTTCCTGGTTGACTGCCGAGGAAGAAGCCGAAGTCCGGCAGTCTTTCGGCGTTCCTTCCGACATGCCGATGAACGACCTCGGGGAAGTTCGGTTGCGTGCGGGTATGCCAAAGCGTGTGCGTCTCGGAGCGGGCAAGGACTGCACCCTTACGGCCACCGTGCTGACGAATGGCTCGGTGCAACTGAACCTGCTATATGAGTTCAAGGGCGAGATCATTGACGGTGTGAAGACCCAATCTCATTCCGAGCGGTCGCAGTCGGTGTTCCGTCCAAACAGCGTGCCGGCAGGCTGGCGGCTTTGCCTCTTCCCAAAGGGCGAGCAATTCGTAGTGGCCATCCGACCGATCGTCGTCCCGTGAGCGCTTACATTTGAATGACGACTGAATTAGAAAACAAGAGACTGGCTCGGCGCTTCATGGAAGAGGTGGTCAACACCGGCGCGGTGGACCGTTTTCCGGACTTTCTGGCACCCGAGTATGTAGCCCCCGATATAGGGGTCACCGGGATCGATCAGGCCCGAGAGCATACACTCGCGTTCCGCCGCTGCTATCCGGATATGGTCGTGACTGTTCAGGGGCAAGTGGCTGAGGGCGACATCGTGGTGACGTGGTGGGTGATGCACGGCACGCATCTCGGTGCAGTCGGGGGAATTCCAGCCACCGGCAAAAAGATCACTTTGCGCGGGGTCAATATTCAGAGAATCCGGAATGGCCGTATCGCCGAGCATTGGGGAGGCAGCAACTCCCTCGAGGCCTTGCTGGAGATCGGACTTGTGCGGTGGGCGGGCGAAGCTTCCCCGGCGAGTAGATCAGAGAAACGAGATTAATTCGCACGGGCTGAGGCTAGCAGACGCATAGGTCACAAACGCTATTTCCGGTCCGGCGGCACCACTTCCTTGATCCTGCCGTCCTGGTCCACGAAGACCCCCACGAAATCAATCGAGGAAGAACGCAGTAATCGCTCGTCTCCCTGGAAGCCGAGGTCTTCGGGTCTCCAGTCCAGCCCACCGTCCCCCCAATTCCCCACCGCACCGCCGACTGGTCCTCTTTGAACCTTTTCTCGCTTTCGGCATTCCACTGGTTAGAAATGCTGGTGGTGGCTCAACGCGACGAATTGCCCGTGCCGCAAGCCAGGGCCGGTGACCCGGCGGCCTGGGACGCCTTGTTCCACCGCTACCAACTGCCTCTGTATGTCTATGTCATGGAACTGGTGCATGATGAACACGCGAGCCTCGACATCGTCCAGGAGACCTTTGTCAACGCCGCCCGGCATATCAGCAGCCTGCGCGAGGATGGGAAATTCGGCGGCTGGCTGTTTGGGATTGCCCACCAGAAGTGCGTCCAGCGCTGGCGCAAACAAGCCCGGGAGGCAAGCGCCTACGAGGAAGTTGGCGCCGCCCCGCCCGAGTTCGAGGCGGGCCCCGATGACCTGCTCATCCGGCGGGAACAAGAGGAGGAGTTTATGCGCCTGTTAGACCGATTGCCACCGCCCCAACGTTCAGTGTTGTTGCTGCATTTCGTCGAGGATTTTTCAGTCGAGGAGATTGCTGAGATCACCGGCGCCCCGGGTGGCACGGTGAAATCCCGATTGCATTATGCCAAGAAAGCGCTGAAAAGCCTCGTGGAGGAAGAATGAAAACACCACGTGAGATTCTGTTCGAACGCCATCGTCATGCCGAACCCAGACTCGATGCCGTCCGGCGAAACGCGCTCGCTGCGTTACCCGGGGCGCCGACTTGCAGTCGGCTTAAGACCTCCCGGCCTCAGAGAGGCGTTCATTGGCTCAGCCGCGCCCTAAGCCGACTTCAAGTCGGCGCTCCGGCGTTGCTCCGGCAAGTCTGGCTGGGGCTCATCTGGCCGTCCCGTCGCGCCTGGGCAGGGATGGCCGTGCTTTGGCTGGCGGTTCTGGCGGTTAACCTGGAGATGAAGGCTTCATCCCCGGCCGCGCCGGCGGCGCGATCCGCGCACGGTCGCGAGTGGGCACAGGCCGTTGAAGCGCAGCGGCGCTTGCTGGCCGAGCTCCTTCCGTCCGCCCCGCCGCCGGCGGTTCAGCCCCCTCGTTCGAGTCCCAGCCCGCGCAGCGAAAGAACTGTGCCTTTCAAAGCATGCTAAACCGTTTTTGAACAGTAGGAGCCGACATGAAGAGAATACGAGCCCCGCGGGTGAGCGGCACAAGAGCGACAAACTCGGCAGACGCCCGTGACCGGCGCGCGGACTTTAGTCCGCAGGAACGTCCAATAACAAGGCTCCACTGGTCACAAGTTCCTCCACCCGTTGTTCATTGCTGCGGACTGAAGTCCGCGCGCCGGTCATGGTTCGTTAGCAGGCTCTGATCTATGCCGTCTGAATCCTCCACATCCGGGCCTTCTGCCGTCCGCTCCCACAGGTCACCCCTCACAATATGAGCACCTCCCCTGTTCCTCCTTCGTCCTCCAACCCAATCGCCGCTCGCCAGTGGCGCGTAGCCCGGCGGCTGTTGCTGGCCGTTGCGGCTGCCGCAACTTTAGTTGCCGTCTTTTTTGCGGAGGAGAATTGGCGAGGCAAACGGGCCTGGGAGAAATGCCGCCGCGAGCTGGAGGCGAAAGGCGAAGCGATCGACTGGGGCGCCTACATTCCCGCGCCGGTGCCGGACGACCAAAATTTCTACAAAGCGCCGAAGATGCGGGACTGGTTCGTGAAAGAGAACTTCGCCATCGGCGAAACCGGCTCTCCGAACACACCGAGGCTGTTTGCGGCTGCGCCGCGCAAGGACACCAATGTGCTCCTCGCCGAGGTGGCGGTGATTGCCCCCAATGCGCCGAGGGATTCCCAACCGGCCGGCGCGATGTTGCGGTTCGACGAGCCGGCAGGGCGTCAGCAAGCGGCCAGGCTGCTCGGCGACGCCGTTGGCCCCGGCGTTATGAGCGCCAGAGCCTGCGTCCTGCTTGCGCGCCCGCTGGATCAAATCAAACCGCTGCGCCTCGTGGTGGAAGCCCGCCAGATGCCGACCCTCAAAGAACTCACCGATTTTTTCCCCGCCAACCCATTGACCAATTCCGTACACGCTTCTTCTGGCGCCCGCTACTTGCAGATCGACCCGGCAGGAAAGCACACCTTCCACGTTTCGCTGAAGAAGCCGGTTTACGGCGCGGCCGATTACCTGGCCTGGACCGAGCCGATGGCGCCGGATTTCGACCTGGTGCGCCGGGCCCTCGAACGGCCTTATGCGCGGATTGACTGCGATTACCAGGTGCCCTTCGCAATAGGCATTCCGAATTTCATCATGATTCGGAACGTGGCACAGACCCTGTCCGAGCAGACGCAATGCCACTTGCTGCTCGGGCAACCCGAAACGGCCCTGCGTGAGCTGACGCTGGTCCACGACTTGTGCCAAATCCTTCAGGCGAAACCGTCAGGCAAGCCGCTAACTTTGGTGGGTGCCATGATCGACGTCGCCGTCACCGGGCTCTATACCGGCATCGTTGAGGACGGCTTGCGGCTACACGCCTGGCGTGAGCCCCAACTCCAGGCGCTCGAACGGCAGCTCAAGGATATCGACCTCCTGGCATTAGTCGTCGAAGCGTTCAGAGAAGAGCGGGCGGCGACCTGTCGCACGTTTGAGATCACAAAACGCAGCGAGCTGGTAAAGGTGTTCAACTTCACGTTCATATCAAAGTTGGCGCTCCGCCTGATGCCGCACGGTTGGTTTTATCAGAATATGGTCGCCGGCGCTTCGATAGAGCAGGAGTTGCTGGGCAACCTGGACTTGACTAACCGCCTCATCCGCCCCCGCCAGATTTCCGAACTCATTCGCAAAGTGTCAGACGCATCCGAGCGACGTTCCCCGTACAGGTTCCTGGTCGCCATCTCCATGCCCAACTTCGCGAAAGCATTGCAGACAGCCGTGCGTAACCAAACGCTGGTCGACCAGGCCCGGCTGGCCTGCGCGCTGGAACGCTATCGCCTCACCCAGGGGCATTATCCCGATGCGCTCGCCGCGCTCACGCCGGGGTTCATCGAAAAGCCCCCTCACGATCTCGTCGGCGGCCAGTCGTTACGGTATCGCCTCACTGATGACGGAGGGTACCTGCTCTACTCGATCGGCTGGAATGAAAAGGATGACGGCGGTGTCGCCGGCAAGTCCAGCGAAGAGGGCGACTGGTTTTTCGAGCGATAGAGCCCGTAAAGTCTCAGAACCTTCAGCTATAACGCGAACCAACCAGCCAACCCGCCGCGTGCCGCCGCGCATCCCGGCGCCTGCAGCTCGCTTCTTAAAAAAGCGATGACGACTTGGGCAACCGGCAGGATCGCCTATTGTCGTCCAGCAAATGAGCCGCTGGCGCGAGTGTAAATAATCTCCATCACCTTGCTCTTCTCGCCGAGCGCCAGGTCGTGCATCTCGAACACGCGCTTGTCAGGGCTGAGGCTGCGGACGACGAGCCGCACAGGCTTAGCTTTCTCGCCGGTCATGGGCTCATCCATTTTCCCGTTCAACGTCAACACCTTCCCGCTTTCATCACTGGTGCCTTCGCTCGTGAAAACTCCGGTCCCCATGTCATCGAGCCAGATATTCACGTATTTCTTGTTGAACTTGTCGTACCCCATTATTCCCATCCCGGTGAACTTCTTGCCCATCATATCCCCCTGGAACTCCTCCTGCAGAAACCGGCCGCCAAGGATCATGGTGCTCTTGCACGTTCCCTTGGTAACCGTGGGCTGAGCTTCCGGCCCCGCCATATAGCATCGGGCTTCCGCCTCCCATTGCCCCGCCATCGAAGCCAGTAACCGGTGCTCAGGACCCGGAGCCGCCAGCTCTTCCATCTTCTTCATCATGCTTTCCATGTCGGGAGTCCCGGCCCCGGGGGCTTCCTTTTTGTCGCCCGCTTGAAGTGTGCAGACGAATAGACCCACCGCGATTCCCACCGCGCACCCGAGAGTTGAACCATTGAGTGAATATGTGTTTTTCATAATAATTTTGGGTGTAATATCGAGTAGAAACAGTAACACATATCATTAGTCTGTCAAAAGCAACCACCCGGTAACGGCGACATCGGGCGGAGCGCCGGAGAACGGGCAGAGTGCTTCACCTTTGCCCCGTGGAGTCGGCCAAGGAAGGGTTCAGCGGGCGCGGTTTACGTCCCCGGCTTTGCGGCCGGTTTGACCCACCACCAGAACTTGAGCGTAACGTCGTCGCCGGTCTTGATCCCCATGCCGGCGGGTTCGGGCGGGGTGATCTTGAAGTCGGTCATTTTTGTGCGGACTAACCCGGAGAATTGGAGCCGGCCATCGGCGCCAGGCGACAGGTAGACCGGCATGGTGATCTGATTGGTGACACCGGCAACACCGAGGCTGCCAGTGGCCTGCAGGACCAACGCCGCATTCGGGTTGCCGGAATCTGCGCTGCCGGCGGCAACGGAGTCGAGCGTGTACGTGATCCGTGAAAATTGCGCAGCCAGCAGCTTCTCGTACATGATCTCGTCCATTGGGTCGCTGTAATGACCGCCACTGGGCGTCATGCTCTTAAGGGAGCGCACGGGAATGAAGACGTTAGCCTTCAGTTCCACGTTCGTGGGGTAGGACTGGGTCTTCAGCCCGGCGAGGAATTCCGGCGGGAGCTCCACGCTGCCGCCAATCAACCGGCTTTCCACCTGCCAATTATGGACCGTCGACGTCCCCTCGATGCGAACGAGGTTGGTCATACCGACCCCGCCGGCGGCGGTGTAAAGAAGCCGGGCGCCGGTCGCGGTGCTCGTGACCGGGGCAGTGGCGGTGCTCGTGACGGTTTGGCTGGCTCCCGCACCCGCGGCCTTCTCTTCCAGTTTCCGTTGCAGCGTTTCCTGGGCTTTACTCAGCTCCGCCACCCGCTGGTTCGCCGCCTGCAGATCCGCTTCCATCTGGATGTTTCTCGCGTCGGCATCATGCAACGCGCTATCCAACCGGGCCGCCCGTTGTTCCGCGAGGTATTTCATGACGCCCAAGTAGCCAATGACGCCCAAGACGCCCAGGACGAGGAGAATGACCAGTGCCCGTTTCATAATCTGACGCCATGAGACTGGCGGCGACGTCGTGGCGCAAGCCAAAAGCTTTCGGTTCGGCGCCAGCGTCAATGATCAAGGCAGGCGGGTGAACGAACTTTTCAAGTGGTTTCTTCAGCGAAAATACCGCCTCCAAGCCCGGCGCGCTTGATCCGTGGCGTTCCTCAGCTCCTTCCGGGCCGCGTCTTGGCAATGTCAGCGGCGGAGCGCAAGGGTGGTGCATGACGCCGCTCGTATTCGACCCGGAAGCTTACCAGGCACGGTATTCGGACATCGTGTTGAACGCCCGCCAAGGAGCATCGTCGAGGACTGGTCTGTAAGTGCGATAGAACCCGTATTTGACGCGCTGGACCAGCGGGCGATCCATCTGGCGGCGGCATTGGTCGCGAAACTGATCCTGGGTCTGCCGCTCGGTCATCTTCATCCTGGCGCAAGATGGCTGGCTTCCCTTGGGCCGTCAACCCTCGGGGATGAACCGGCCGGTCCTTGTTCAGGTGGTTTCAAGCGTCGCCAGGACAAACCGGGCAACCATTTCGTTTTCTATGCTGAGCCTGATCAGCGGGGGCGATTGGCGCGTTGGAGAATCGTCACGCGGCCGTGATTTCCATCCACCTGGATTAGATCGCCGGTGTGGATCAGGCGCGTGGCCGAACCAAGGTTCGTCACTGCCGGCAACCCGTATTCCCGGGCGACGATGCTGCCGTGAGAGAGGATTCCTCCTTGATCTATCACTACGCCAGCGGCGGAGATGAAGTAGGGTGTCCAGGCGGGGTCGGTGAATGGCACGACTGGAATTTCGCCGGGAAGCACCTGCTCATGGTCGTCGCTGCGCAGGATCACCCTGGCGGGACCCGTCGCTATGCCGGGCGAAACCGGAATGCCTTCCAGGACCTTGTCGTTCGCAGCCGGCATCACTGCGGCATTGGTGGTCACATGGAACCGGCCGACCACGACTGGCGGCGGTTTCCGGCTTAAATTCACCTGGTATTCCTTCCTCCGGGCGTCGACGCGTTCGCGGACATCAAGGCCTGCCTTTCCCGACGCGACCGGCCCGATCTCGGAGGCCTGGAGAAAGAAAATGTCGTCGTGCCTTGCCAGGATGCCTTGCTCGTGGAGCCGGCGGCCCAGCGTCTGGAGCACCTGCCGCAGGAAGGCGAATTGGCGGACAATCTGGTTCTTCCACTCCTCGCGGTTGATCGCCAGTTTTTGCGACCGGCGCAGCGAACGCAAAAAGATCCAGCGCTTGATTGGGCCCAGCCGTTGACAACACTGCCCGGTCAGGCGCTGGCGTTCCGCCGCCAGCCGCCGTTGGTTCGCCAGCGGATTCAACTGGTCGACCGAGCGAAGATAACCACGCACCAGGCCCAGAATGTAGTCGGGCGTTTCGGCCCAGCGCGGGTTGAAGAGTTCGAGTTCGCCGCGGCTATGGTGGCCGTGCTCGGCCATGAACTCATCCCACGCGCGGACAAAATCGCGGCCGTGTTCGGTGTGTTGGAGGCAGGGGAGCGTGTCCGCCCAACTGTGGCCGGCGGCCACTGCTGATCCCGTCCGCGAATCCGCGCGCGCCAGCGCGGCCAGCCGCCACAGGGCCAGGCCAGCCTCGGCCTCGGGCACCCCGCCCAGCCCCGCGAACAACCGGTAACCGACGTTGAGTTGTGGGTCATTCAACCAGTTCCGGCACGCCATCTGGAACACCGGGAGCGCCGCGGCTTGCGTGCACAGGTAAAGCAAATCCCACCCTTCGAACCCTTCCCGAACCTGACGGTCGAAAAGGCTGACCAGTTCCGCGGTGGACATGGTGCCAAGCGGCATGCGCACGAGTTTATCCATCCGTTGTTTGAATTCGGCGACCCAAGCGTCGCCGCGCCGGGGCGAATGCCGGAGGAGATTTCGCAGAATCCCGGGCCAGGAAAGAATGTATCTTGGCCAGCGGAAACCGAGGTCCGGAAGATCTTCGTCCGCGAGGCTCTGCAACAGCCGCGGGGAGGCCTCGATTTGTCCGCCGCCAAGCGCCTGAGCCACATTGGGGACTCGGTTCAACACCCACGAAAAATGTTTGAGGGCGGCCAGTCCCGTATTGGCGTTAAAATAGACCCGTCCTGCTACCAATCCGGCAGCCGTGGTGCAGCCGAGCTCCGCTCCGAAAACACCGAAGACGGATCGGAGCAGGGGATCGAGGAAAGCCTGCAGCAACGACCACGTCAGCGGCGTGACGACGTCGGGCAGAACCTCACCCGTGTTGAGGTTGGTCCAGATCTGGCGGTCCTCCCAGGTCCTGGCCTGCGTGATGCCCGTTATTGGCCGCGCCTGAAGCAGATGGATTTCACCGCAACAGACCGCCCACTCGATATCCGCCGGACCGCCCAGAAACCGCTCAACTCGCAGGCCCAATTCAGCCAGCCGGCGCGCCAGCTCGTCTTCGAGGACCGGGGACACCGGCGGTGCGCCCGCGACGCAACCCGCAGCCGGGGTCGGCGCGGCGCGCCCGTCGCCGCAGCCTGTTGTCGAGCCGGTGGACCGTTCCAGAACGTCGAGAAGCAGCCGGGACAAGACGACGCGCTCCGGCGCCACCTGCCCGCTCACAACCTGGTCGCCGAGACCGCGGGCGCCTTCGATGACCATGCGGTGGGGGTCACCGGCAGTTGGCTCAGCGGTGAAGAGCACTCCGGCCCTCTCCGCCGGGATCATTTGTTGCACAATCACCGCCATGGAGACCCGCTCCGGCGAAAGGTTGTTTCGGAAGAGGTACGCCAGCGCCCGCGGGCTGAACAGGGAAAGCCAACAACCATGCACTTTGTCCGGAACCTCAGCGTTAGATACGTTGAGGAATGACTCATACTGTCCGGCGAACGACGCGCCGGGCAGATCCTCCGCGGTCGCGCTCGAGCGTACGGCCCAAAGCCGGACCTCGGGCAAGGCTTCCAGCGCCCGCCTTATCGCCCGTGCCGCCGCGCTGGGAAATGGTAGCTGAGCGAGAGCTTCCTCGCATTTCCTGCTCAGTTCAACGGCTGTCGGCGAACCAATCGGCGCGCATTGGTCGAGGGCCGCCAGGATCGACTCGCACCGTGGCGCCGACCGCAACCAGCTCTGAAATGCGTCCGCCGTGATTACAAAACCGGGCGGAACAGGCAGGTCATCTCGCAGCAGCCGGCCGAGCGTAACGGCCTTTGGACCAGCACTCGGGAGGTGCCCGGAATTCAAGCGCGCCAGCGGTATCGCCCAAGGTCGGGCCCACAGGGCGACTGGAGCGAGCTTGCTCCTCCACCGCGCGATGGAGTTGTTGTTAGGCGCGTGACGCACCGGCAAGTTTCTCGCTGAATTCAATGTCGTTTCACAGACGAAAGCATTCCATCCTTCATTCGACATCCCGGCCGCAGGGTAGTCACGCGCGGGTGCCCCGCCCGACTCCCGGTTTACTTGGAGTCTGTCCCCAAAGCGTAGCCGCCGAGGTGACGAGGCGGATCAACGCCGTCCTTTTGTCCAAAAACCGCCTCCTGACCTCGGCGGCTACGAGATTTTGAACAAGCTTTAATTAGCCGGCATTGCTACGGGTTTCTCGCCTGTGTACCAGCGATAGTCCACCCCTGCGGGCTTATACGGAATTCGCGTCACATGGCCAGCTACCCAAAGGGTCATGCATCCTTTGTTGTGGCGCCACCAACCCATCGTCAGGTCCGCGCCCCCGTATAGTGCGGCATATGCGCTGCCGGGCTTCCACTTGCACAAGATCTGGCTCTCCCCGGGAAACAAGCCGAGGGAATCGTCAGGTCCCGCCATCAACTGAGAAAACGAGTCCTGGCAAAAGATGGTGCTGGCGGGACTTTGATAGCTGCAGAGGCGCAAGGGGCCCACAGGCGAACTCCCGTAACTTGAGTTCAGTCCTGCGTACGGGACGGTCAGGTATTGGCACATGCCGTAAGTCGAATTCTGCCAATATTCAGGCGGGTAGTTGTAACCCAGATCCCGATACTCATCCACCAACTTGCCGCTGGGGCACGCAAACACTTTCTTATTGCCACTGAAATACTGATAGTAGCCCAGTGCCCAATAGCCCTCGTAGTCCGTGGCCGCACGCAACGTCATAGAATTCGGCCCCATCGTCCATTGTCCGCCGTAGATGATCGATCCTCCCTGCGAACAAAAGAAGGTGTCTCGGTTGTCATCGGCGTACAGGCGCCCAGCGATGCCCGCCTGGCGGAGATTGTTCCGGCATTGAGTGGCGCGCGCG
>DATDCV010000213.1:0-1500 GCA_036524155.1 Verrucomicrobiia bacterium | reverse complement strand
TGGCGCCGATTGGATCGCAGGAAGTGTGGGCGGCGGGCGTCACCTATTACCGCAGCCGTGATGCCCGGATGGAAGAAGCCCACGAAGCGGGCGGCGACAGCTTCTACGATCGTGTGTACTCGGCCGAGCGGCCAGAGCTGTTTTTCAAGGCGACGCCGCATCGCGTCGCCGGCCCCGGCGAGACCGTGCGAATCCGCAAGGACTCGACATGGAACGTGCCGGAGCCGGAGCTCACCCTCGCGATCAACACGCGCGGCCGGATCATCGGCTACACGATCGGCAACGACATGAGCTCGCGCGACATCGAGGGCGAGAACCTGTTATACCTTCCCCAGGCCAAAATCTACTCACGTTCGTGCGCGCTCGGACCATGGATCACGCTCGGTCCGACCGAGCAAACAGTCCGCCAATGGACCATCCGAATCCAGGTTCAACGACACGGCCAGCCGATATTCGCTGGCGAGAGTTCCGTCGGCCAGATTAAGCGCAGTTTCGGCGAATTGGCGGATTACCTCTTTCGCTGCCAGGACTTGCCGCACGGCGCAGTTTTGCTGACGGGAACAGGGGTCGTTCCTCCGGATTCCTTCACGCTTCAGGAACAGGACGAAATCGAGATTGAAATCAGCGGGATCGGCTCGCTGCAAAACAGAGTTGTGACCGTTTGAGAACCGCCACGGACCTTTACTTCAATCAAACGCCAGGGAATGAGTCCTAACGATCGGAACTTGATTTTATGAACTTGCACGGAAAGACCTTTATCGGAGGCCAGTTATCGTCCGGCAACAGCGGTACCTTTCGCGCCACCAGCCCGCTCGATTCTACGCTGCTCGAACCCGCTTTTCACAGATCGGGCACGCCAGACGTCGAAACCGCGTTGCAGGTCGCCGAAACCGCCTTCGGCGCGTATCGCGAAACCACCGGTGACCAGCGCGCGGCTTTCCTGGAGCGTATCGCCGACGAAATGATGGCCTTGGGCGACGACCTGGTTCAACGTGCCCACCTGGAAACCGGCCTGCCCGAAGCGCGCCTCACCGGCGAACGTGCGCGCACCGTGAATCAACTAAAACTCTTCGCCCAGGTCGCGCGCGAAGGTTCATGGGTGGACGCCCGCATCGACACAGCCATTCCTGATCGTCAGCCCGTCCCCAAACCCGACCTGCGCCGCATGCTCATCCCCATCGGCCCCGTCGTTGTCTTCGGCTCGAGCAACTTCCCGCTCGCCTTCTCCGTTGCGGGCGGCGATACCGCCTCCGCACTCGCCACCGGCAACCCCGTCATCGTCAAAGCCCACAGCGGACACCCGGGCACTTCTGAACTCGTCGCCTCGGCCGTTCAAAAAGCGGTGGCCGCCCGCCATCTTCCACCGGGCATTTTCTCCATGCTGCACGGCGCAGGCAAAATCATCGGTATCGCACTCGTGAAACATCCCGCGACGCGAGCCGTCGGCTTCACCGGATCGCGCGCTGCCGGACGCGCGCTTTTTGATGCGGCCGCGGCCCG
>DATDCV010000212.1:0-2183 GCA_036524155.1 Verrucomicrobiia bacterium | reverse complement strand
GTGGGGCAGGAAGTGCCCAATACAAAATGGATGTTGGAAGAGAAACTGGGCGAGGGCGGCTTCGGCGAGGTATGGAGAGCGCGCCATAAGATACTGGATGAGTCGAGGGTTTTCAAGTTCTGTTTTCGTGCCGACCGTGTGCGCTCGCTAAAGCGAGAGGTGACGTTGTTCCGGATTATCAAGGAACGGATCGGAGACCATCCGAACATCGTCAAGCTCTACGACATCTATTTTGATCAGCCGCCGTTCTACCTGGAAGAGGAGTATGTCGAAGGGCGGGACCTGCGGAGTTGGTGCGAGGCCCGCGGCGGCGTGGACAAGGTGCCGTTGGAGGTGCGGTTGGAAATTGTGGCGCAGGCGGCCGACGCGCTGCAAGCCGCTCATGACGCAGGAGTGATTCACCGCGACGTGAAGCCGGGGAATATCTTGATCAGTGGTCAGTGGTCAGTGGTCAGTAGTCAGCAGCCAAACGATCAAGCCTCAACTCTCAACCGTGAACCAGTCGCCGACTCTCAACCTTCAACCCTCAACCCTCAACTCTCAGTGAAGCTGACCGACTTCGGCATCGGCCAGGTGACGTCCGAAGACGTTTTGAAGGAGGTCACGCGCGCCGGGTTCACGCAGACGCTCCTGTCGCCCAGTTCGTCCCATGTGGGGACACAGCTTTACATGGCGCCGGAGCTCCTGGCGGGCAAACCGGCCTCGACGCGCTCGGATATCTACTCATTAGGGGTCGTGCTCTATCAGATGGTGGTTGGGGATTTCCGCAAACCGTTGACCTCTGATTGGCCCCGGCATGTCCAGGACGCATTGCTTCGGGAGGATTTGGAGAACTGTTTCGCGGGGGCACCCGAGGAACGCTTTGCCGCGGCGGGCTTGTTGGCGGAGCAACTGCGGAGCCACCCGAAGCGGCAGGAAGCCGCCGCGCAGCAGCAGCGCCAGCAACAAGTAGCGGCGAGGCGGCGACGTTTTTTGGTTGCCTCCGGCGTGACCACCGCTGCCCTGCTCATCATTGCCGCCGCCCTCGGCTACGGCTTGCGCCAGGCACGGCAGGAGCGCGACCAGGCGCAGGTCATGGCCTACGCCTCGGACATCTATTTGGCCAATCGGGAGTTCCAGCAAGATAGCCCCGGTGCGGCCTACAATCTCCTGATGCGCAGTCGGCCCGATCCCAAGAAGCCTGAACAGCCGGGCTGGGAATGGCGTTATCTGTGGAAACAGGTGGAAAGTGACGCGCTCTATACGCTGGGTGAGCCAACCGCAAACTCCGGCGGACTGGCGATCGTCTCCGGCGACCGCTTCGCCAGGGCGTCAATGAGCGTTGAAAACGGGGCGAAGATCGAGCTTTGGGACTTTCGAAAGCAACAACTGCTGGCGGCTCGCCCGATGGAGACTCACGTGGTGGACCTGGCGTTCTCGGCGCTCCACCAGGTGATTGCGGCCTCGACCTTCCAGCGTGAAGTCTTGTTGCTGGATCCGGCCTCCCTCGAAACAAAAGCCACAGTGGACCTTTCCCAGGAGATCAGTTTCGTGGAGATATCTCCCGATGGCAAGTGGCTGGCCGGAACGGCGGGGGCCTACCTCGTCATCGCGGATCTGGGCCGGCGGGTCCAGGTCTGTTCGACCAATACCGGAGCGGAACGGATCAACGATGTTGTGTTCTCGCCGGACAGCCAGTTTGTGGCTTCGGCTTCTTCCGGAGGCCGGGCGGCGGTGTGGCGCACGGCCGATCTTTCGCTCGTGCGCTATTTGGGAACGCCTCGAGGGATGGGAGAGATCTACGGCCTGGCGTTCTCCGCCGACAGCGGTTCGCTATTTGTTGGCGGCGGGTCATTGTTGGAACGGATCAACGTCCAGACCGGCCGCCTCGAGAGATCGTTTGACAACCCTCTGGGCGTAGGATTGATCGCCGTCTCGCCGGACGGCTCGACTCTCGCCTTCCGCGCCGGTGGTGGTCGCGTCAAGTTTTGCGACTCGAAAACTCTGGCGGAGAAAAATTGCCTGCAGGGTAACCGGGCCGAAGTTAGACACCTCCTGTTCTCGCCCCAAGGCGACCGCTTGCTTTCCGGCAGTGTGAAGGAGGTGAAGGTGTGGGATCCGGCCAGGCCCAGCCCTTCGCGGGGATTCGAGACAAAGAATGTGGGCCGCAATGCGGCCATCTCCCCCAACGGCCGTTTCGTGGC
>DATDCV010000211.1:0-38358 GCA_036524155.1 Verrucomicrobiia bacterium | reverse complement strand
TGCCGCAGAAGCTAGCGCGCGAGGGCGTCAGCCCGGAAATTCCGTGGCTCTACAATTTCAAAATTGACTTCCGTTTCAAGTAAGACCCAGGACTCAAAAAACCGGAAGATGTCAAATTGTTTACCCCTTAAAAATCTCTGCGCAAGGGGGGAAACATCAGCAAAGTGAACCGTCCGGGTCGGGGTTGGGAGCGAAGCAGCTACGGCTGGCTGGTCACCTTCGACCATTCCTGGTTTTGGGAGGCGGCGTAAATGGCGAACGCCTTTTCGTTTTGAATCAGCACCGCACGCACGACGCTCGAGTCGTCGGCGCGGCCGAGGTTGAGCACGCTGTCGGGAATGATGCCGACTTTTTTATGCGAGTAGAGCAAGGCGAACACCGCCTGCGAAAAGGCGATGTAGGGCAGGTCCTTGTAGGCGCCTTCAGCGGTGTCCTCGACGGCGTTGGCGAGAAAGTCCAGTTGGTCAACCAGGTGAGGAAAGAGCGGCTCGTAAATTTGCGTGAATTCGAGCTTCCACTGCGGCAGATGGCGCAACATCCGTTCGACCACGGCCGGACTGATCGTTGCCGCTCCGCGATTGACAAAATCAACAATCTCGGGCATGGGGCCACTCTAATGAAAAAGGCCGAACCAGGGAAAGAGAATTCTTCGCCGGCCTGATAGGGTGTTCAACCGGGTGCCACGGCCCGCACGATTCTCTTTTTCTTCCAAAGTCCCGCGCCATACAATCACCTCAATGAGTTCGTCCGCGACTCAGGCATGAGCGCCCCGCGCAAAGTTCTGCTGGCCGACCCGGTGGTCGTCAGCCATTCCCTGCTCTATTATGAGGCGGCGCTGGCGTCTGCGGGCTTTGAGGAAACGGAATTTACTGTTGCTGCGGCAGTACAGCGCGAGGAGGACTGGGATCGTGTGACCGAGTTCAGCCGTTCGCGGCCGCGGCTGAAACTCCGGCGGCTGGACGTGGATCCGGGCCGGTGCCTGGGGCGCTGGGAATGCTGGCGAGGCTTTGGCAGGTCGATGCGGGCGATCGAGCAGATCCTGCGATCGGATCGATTTGATCTAGTGGCCTATCTGAGCCTGGACGTGGTCCTGGTTTACTTTGCCATCGCGGCGTTCCGTCGACACATTCGCGCGCATTGCCAGGCCGGCGTCGCCGGCGCCCTGTTTCGGGATAACGGGCTGCGCCCCCCGGCGAACCCGGCGCTTAAGGCCCGGGCGCGCAGCGTGATGGACCTGTGGATTCTGCGGCGTGCCCTGGGAAGCGGCGGCGTCCGGAAGGCCGCGTTCCTGGACCCCTGGTGTGCGGACCGCGCGCGGGAACTCCTCAAGACGGATCGTTGCGGCTACGGCGTTGATCCGGTCTTTGCGGGGCCGTGCGACCCGGGGGCTGCCCGCGCACAGTTCGGGCTGGCCCGGGACGATTTTGTGTTCCTGCTTTTCGGGTTGTTGAGCGATCGCAAGGGGATCCTCGAGTCGTTGGCCCGGCTGCGCGAAGCCCCTTTGCCGGCCGCGAAAACGGTGTTGCTGGTCGCCGGCCCGGCCTCGCCTGGCCTCCAGCGACAACTCGACCTGGAGTTGGCCGCGGCGGCGCGCAAATACCGCGTCATTCGGCACGACCGATTCATCCAGCGGACGGAGATGCCCGCCTATTTTGCCGCTGCGGACTGCGCCGTATGTCTCTACAAAGACTTCAGCGGCTCCAGCAGTGTGTTGCTACACGCGGCGACGTACGGCAACACCGCGCTGGTTTGTCCGGGGGGCGCGATGGAAGATGCGGTCCGGAAATACGATTTCGGGGAGGTCGTGCGGTTGGATGATGCGGAAGGCTTCAGCGTCGCCGTCGCCAGGCTGGCAGGGCTCGATGACGCCACGCGCAAGGGGATGGCTGAACGCGCCCGCACCTACGGAGCCACCATGGATGCGCGCCGTTTCATGTCCCAGTTCCTCTGAGCGAGCGGCTAGGTCACAAATCTCGGCTCGAAGATGAGGCTGGCGCCGTGCTTCCGCAGCAGTTCAATGAACCTCGCGATGCCCCGTTTTTCGTCCGAGCCAAGGTGGTAATGGATGTGCCAGCCCAGGTAATCCTTGCGGAAATCGAGCGTGTACTCGGGGCGGGTCCGGATGATGGAGTCAAGCGTGTCGAGGCCGAAATCGCGCGCTTCGCGCAGCCGCTGCCGCAGGTCGGCGTTGGACACGCCACGGCGCAAGGCCCAAACCGCATACACAAACGGCAGCTTGGTGAGGTCGTACCACGCTTCGCCCAAGTCCCAGATTTGGTGCTCGTGAGGGCCGACCAGCAAGTCCAGCGCCCGGTCGCCGATCAGCAACGCATAGTCGGGCAGTTGGGCGAAATCATAGCCGGGAAGCGCCTTGAACACGGGGTGGAGTCCTCGCTCCGCCAAAAGCACGCGGAGCAACTCCACGCTGGTGAGCGACGCCGGGTCGCAATAGACCTCGCGGACTTCCTCGAGCGGACGCCGGTGTGCCAGGAGCACGCTTTGCACTTCACCGAGTGAGGCGATGGCGATTCCCTCCAGGATGTCGTAGCGGTCCTGGAACAGAACCTCGACGACGCTCACGAGCGCGGCATCAAGTTCGTCCTGGCGTAATTTCCTGGCCAGCTCGGAAGGGGTGGCGAGGAGGACCTCATTCTCGATGCCGCGAGTAAGCGGCACCGCGTTAAGATAGGCAACCGACCCGACCCGGAAGGGTGCGAGTGATTGTTCGAGGCCGCTTTCGCGCTGCAGATTTGCCGCGCGCTGTTCGTGTTCGAGCCGGCGGGCCAGGGCCTCCGCCGTCTCGGGCGGTGCCATCCGGAGTTTAGGGGGATTGTCTGAAGCCATAGTCAAACCGTAGGCGTACCTTAGGCACTGGCGAGGTTCTGCTCGAGCATTTTCAACGTCTGCGCGTCCGGGTGCGTCTGGGTCGCGGCGGTTTCTTCGCGCACGCGAATCGGTTCATAAAACGTGTCGCGCTGGACGGCGGTGCGGCCGGCTTCGCAAATGGCCTTGATCATCTCCGCCTCGGTTCGGGCCTGAGGTGATTGCGCGCCGGCCATGTGGAAGATGTGCTCTTCGAGGATGGTGCCGTGGAGGTCATCCGCCCCGTAACTCAACGCCACCTGGGCCAGCTTCACCCCGAGCGCGATCCAATAGGCCGTGATGTGGTCGAAGTTATCCAGGTAAATCCGGCTCACGGCGATGGTCCGGAGTGTGTCGAAGCCCGTCGGAGTGTTCGTGACCGGGATGTCGTTGTTGTCGGGGTGGTACGGCAACGGGACAAAGCCCACGAAGCCGCGGGTTTCGTCCTGCAGCTCCCGGATCTGCCGGAGATGGTCCACGCGGTCGGCGAGCGACTCGACATGACCGTAGAGCATCGTGGTGGTGCTGCGGCCGCCCAGGCGATGCCACGTCCGGTGCACGTCCAGGTATTCCGCCGCCGATTCTTTGCCGCGGGCGATGCGCGAACGCACTTCCGGGTTGAAAATCTCGGCGCCGCCACCGGTCAGGGAGTCGAGACCGGCCGACTGGAGTTCGCGTAATGTGCTCTCCACGGATTTCCTGGCTAGCCAGGACAGGTGCAGGATTTCGATCGCCGTAAAGCACTTGAGCTGCAGCGCGGGGTCGAGCGCTTTGAGGGCTTTGAGCAGGGCGACATAGTAGTCGAACGGCAGGGAGGGGTGAAGGCCGCCGACAATATGCAATTCCGTGATGCCCAGGCGCAGCGCCTCCCGGGCTTTTTCCACGACCTGCGGGATGGAGAGTTCAAAACCGTCCGCGTCGCGCTTCTTGCGGGCAAAAGCGCAGAACTGGCAGCTCAGGATGCAGTAGTTGGAGTAGTTGATGTACCGGTTGAGGATGTAGCTGGCACGGTTGCCGGCTTTGCGCTGGCGTGCGAGGTCGGCAATCGCGCCGACCATGTTCAAGTCTTTGCTTTCGAAAAGCCGCAGCGCCTCGGGTTCGGAGATTCTCACCCCGGCGGCGACCTTGTTATAGAGGTCGCGGAGTTCACTGCGCTGGACAAAGAATTGCACCAAATACGATTACCAGATGCCGCGGGTTTGGCAAACCGCAGTTTTTGCCGCGTCGAACAGTAGTCCGCTTTCGCTACGACGCCGGCTCGAATCTGATCCGGAGTCTCAAGCTGGTGGACAGGCCCTTGTTCGGTTGGACGAGAAGGTTCAGAACCTTGCACGGCAGCAGGATCTCCTGCTCCCCGTTCACCCGGTCAGAGACACAGCGCACCTCGAACAACGATATTTTGCCTGCCACGAAGACTGCTTTTTCCTGCACGTCACACTCGGGGAGCTTGGGACTGAGCCGGCACTCGAAGTTGATGGGGGCTTTGTTGCGGATCTGGACCAGGGCCCGGCCTTTGCCGGAAATCCGGATTTCCGGGTTCACGATCTCGAGGGAGCCCTGAAACAGCGGAGCGAGGTAGTCGGGTTCGCCCATGAGCTGACCCTGGCTGAGCACCGCGGTGCGCCGGGCAAAAAGAGCCTCTTTAACGGCCTCCGGGTTGCGTGTTGTCGCGAACACCAGCGTTACGGGGCGGCGGTCGCTCGGAGTGCTGCCGTAATCGAAGGCCATCGGGTCATGCGCGTCGGAGTTGCCGAGCATCGTCAACTTCTTGTCGAGGCACCACTGGTGGGCGATGGGGTCGTAATCGGGACCGTTGACGATCTCGATCCCGCGCAGCCATCCCTTCTGGAAGTAGTCGTCCTGTTCCTGGTACCAGATCGATTTGTTCTCCGGCTGCTTCCAGCCCGGGTGATTCCAGAAAATGAAAGCCCCCTGAACGAAGGCGTTGCTGACCGCCAGCGCGTTGTCCTTTTCATTCACTGCGGGGACATTGGTCAGCCCAATGGCGTTGTTGTGTCCCGGTGGCTCGCCGCGGGTGATTTCCGCCGCGCGCAGCACAACGAGTCCAAGTGGCCGCGCCGCGGCACGGGCGATCTCGTAGGGACGGGCGTAATTGGCGCCAAGGTCGTCTTTGTGGGGCAGGTACTCCAGATGGTCAGTCATCGCGATCACATCGAGGCCGTCTCGCCAGGCTTCTTCGACACGCACGCTGGGCCACACGCTGCCGTCGGAAAACACCGAGTGCATGTGGAAATCACAGCGCAGCGTGACGAAACCCGGCAGGTCGGGAAAGGTCAACTCGGCGCGGGTGCGGGTTTGGGCGAAGGCGCCGGTGACTGCCGCAATGCCCGCCAGCAGGAGGGCCCGGCCAGCCAGCCGGGCGGTTCTCTGGCTAGGGCGAGCTGCCGAAGACTTTCGCGGAAAACGTCGCCGAGCGTTAGTCGGGATGGGAGGTTCCAGAGTATTTGTGTTCATCTGCCGAAAGCTATGTGAGCAGTAAATTGTGCTGAGGGCAAAATTAATCAGCCGATCTTTTTGGATTGAAAACGGAGCCGAATCGGCAAAGGCTCGGTCGGCGCTTATGAAAACCCGTCGTACTTTTACCCGCCGCGCTCTGCTCAAGAATGTCGGTGCTGCCGGAGGGGTGGTGCTCGCTTGGGGTGGGGGCGTTTCCGCGGGCGCGGCTCCCGCTGGTCGCAACCCGCGCGAGGAAATCCTCAACCGCGTCTTGAGCACTCCGCTGATCGACACCCACGAGCATCTGCTGGAGGAGAGCGAGCGGCTCCGGGGCCCAGCGCGGCCGCGCCTGCGCAGCGATGACTGGTCCATCCTTCTGAGCCACTACCTGGACTCCGACCTGTTGGTGGCGGGCATGCCGCGCAAGGATCTGGATGCATTTCTTTCTCCGGGGCTGGACCCAGGCGCCAAGTGGCGGTTGTTGGCGCCGCACTGGCCCGCCGTCAAGAACACCGGCTACGCGCAGGCAGTGCGGATTGCCGTTCATGAGCTCTACGGCGTGGAGGACCTCTCGGGGGCGACTGTCGAAAAGGTCCAGAGCGGTTATGAGCAGACCCGGCGTCCCGGTTTTTACGGGCGGATCCTGCGGGACCGGGCGAAAATCGAATCGTGTCAGGTGAACTGTCTTTCGGAACCGTTCAAGAAGTCCGCGATGCCCGCTCTCCTCATGCAGGACCTTAGCATCGTGGGCATGTTTTCCGGCCCCGACCTTGTGCAATACGCTTCACCTCCGGGCATTGAGGTGAAAGCGCTTTCCGACTGGCACAGAGTCATCGCGTGGTGGTTTGATACTTGTGGGAAATATGCGGTCGCCGTGAAGTCGCAGAACGCTTATGGGCGGGACATCGATTATGCCAAAGTGCCTGCCGAGACGGCGGAACCTGTCTTCCGGAAAGTGGTCCAAAAAGAGCCGGTTTCCGAGGCCGAACGGAAGTTACTTGAGGATCATCTGTTCTGGCAGGCAGTGGAACAGGCGACCGCGCACAATCTCCCGGTAAAGCTGCACACAGGCTATTACGCGGGCCAAAATTCAATGCCGCTTGCTCGCTTGCAGCACAACCCGGCGTCCGCCGCGGAGTTGTGCCGTCTCTCACCGGACACCCGGTTCGTGTTCATGCACATCTGTTATCCGTATTACGAGGAGATGCTGGCGCTGGCTAAGCAGTGGTCCAACGCTCACGTTGACATGTGCTGGTCCTGGTTGATCAACCCGGTCGCCGCGAAAGACTACCTCAAGAAACATATCGTAAGCGCCCCGCTTAACAAAGTGCTGCCGTTCGGCGGCGATTACATCCCCGTCGAGCCAGTGCTGGGCCATGCCGCCCTTGCCAGGCGCGGCATCGCCCAGGCCTTGGGTGAATTGGTGGAAGAGAGTTGGCTCACGCTCGGGGATGCTGTCGAGCTGATACCGGCCCTGATGAATGGTACGGCCCGAAACCTGTTCCAACTGCGGACCAAAACCGAGGCGCTGAGCCAGGTGGAATGGGCGAAGTGAACTAATACCTCAGACCGACCTGCGTATGCGACCAGTCCAGCCGGTCTGACCTGAAGCCTGATTTATGAAAACTCACCACACGACACTATACGCCATCGTTGCCTGGTTTCTGTCAGTGGCAACTATTCCGGCCGCCGACATCCGCGCGGGAGTGGCGCAGGTGGATATCACACCCCCGGCGGGCATTCCCATGGCAGGGTATTATCACGAACGAGGCGCCGACGGCGTGCTCGATCCGCTGTTCAGCAAGGCGATGGTCATCGAAACGGGCGGACAGCGTGTGGCACTGGTGGTGCTGGACATCATCACCGTTACCCGGGCGGTCACCGACGAAGCCCGGGGCGAAATCGAGAAAACCACCGGCATCCCCGGCACCCACGTGATGGTCAGCGCCACGCACGCGCATACCGGCCCCCAACTCGCAGCGCCGAGCAAGTTCAGCGGTGACATGGGAGGGCAAAAACAGTTGGCAGTGGATTACACCCGGGCACTGCCTGGAAAGATCGCTGAGAGTGTCCGCGCCGCCAACGAGCGCTTGCAGCCGGCCCGGGTGAGTGTTGCACGCGGCCGGTGCGAAGGCCTCGCGTTTAACCGGCGCTATTACATGCGTGACGGATCGGTAGGCTGGAACCCGGGCAAGATGAACCCCAATATCGTGATGCCGGCCGGCCCGACCGACCCTGAAGTCAGCATCCTCTATATCGAAAAACCGGATGCAGGCAGGCCCACGGACTCCGTCGCGAGCTACGTGAATTTTGCCATGCACCCTGACACCACCGGCGGCAGCAAGATCAGCGCGGACTGGCCCGGCGCGCTCGGGCGCGTTCTGGCCGCTTACCACGGCCTGCAGCATGTCACGCTGGTGGCCAACGGCACCTGCGGCAACATCAACCATTGCGACTTCTCCTGGCAATGGTTGAATTCCGGCACAAACGAGGCAAACCGCATCGCGGTCGTCCTGGGAGCCGCGGTTCTTGAAGGCTACAAGAACCTGCAGCCGTTGAGGACGGGAGGCTTGGCTGCCAAAAGCGAAACCGTCGAACTGGCGTTGCCGGAGATCAGCCCTGAGCAGGTCGAAGAGGCTCGAAAGACTCTCGCAGCCACGAAAGATGATCGCTCGGGCAATTTCATGAAGCTGGTGCGTTCCTACCGTGCACTCGATGTGGCGGGGCGGCAGGGCAAGCCCCACCGCGTCGAAGTGCAAGCGGTCAGTCTTGGCCGGGACGCCGCGTGGGTCGGCCTGCCGGGTGAGGTCTTTGTCGAACTCGGTCTGGCGATCAAAAAGCGCTCTCCCTTCCGCCAGACCTTTGTGGTCGAGTTGGCAAATGAGAGCATTGGTTACATCCCCGACCGCCGCAGTTACGCGGAAGGCAATTACGAGCCCGAGAGCGCCCGTTGCGCCCCGGGCTCAGGCGAAAAGCTCGTGGACGCCGCCGTCCGGTTGCTGGACGAGCTTTACCGACACGCGGCCTCTGAAACCTCGTCGAAATAGCCCGCCATGAAACGCGCTTTGAGATCGCTTTTGTCGTTTGCGCCCCTGATGTCGCTTCGCCGTGGCCTCGCCCTGCCCGTTTTGGTTGCTGCGGTCATCTCCGCCGCAGGTGCATCTAGAGTCTCGCAAACCAGCGATTCCTGGCTGCTGGAAAACCGGTCGCTGGCCGTGAAGGTGACACCAGCGAGCGGGTCGATTTCCGTTATCCTGAAGCGCTCCGGACTCGAATTCAGCACTGTCAATCCCGAGGGCAGAACCGGCTCCGGATTTGCCAACGTCCGCCGCCTCAACGGGTCGAGTGCCGGTCTCCAGTTCGAAGTTGCCGCCGGCAACGCGGCTGGCCCGCCCTGTCTGATCCGGCTGGCTACGGCGGAAACTGGCGCCGATTTGCATGTTACGGTGGATCTGGCCGACCACCACGCCAAACCGGGGGATCTGTTTCCCCTGCCGCCTCTGGCGCTGCGCTCGACCAACCTGGCGATGGCTATAGCCGACTATTCAGACGGCCATTTCTATCCGTTGGCCTCGCGGCCGCCACGCACGTGGTTCGATCTTTGGTCCATCGATATGCCCTTCGCCGGAGTCTGCGAGACGACCACAGGCCAGGGCTACGCGGTGATTGTCGAGACGGATGACGACGCGGTAATCCGGCTGGTGAAAACCGCAACTGCGACCGGTGAACTGTGGCTGCCTCAACCCGGCTTCCGCCCCAGCCAGGGCGAGTTCCGGTATTCGCGGACCTTCTTCTACCACTTCAGCCCCAAGGGCGGTTATGTCTCATTGGCGAAGCGTTTCCGGGATTATGCCCGTCAACGCGGCTTCCTGGTCACTTTCGCGCGGAAGCTGAAAGCGAATCCCACCATCTCGCGGATCTTTGGCGCCCCGGATGTATGGGGGAACGCGTCGCTGAATTTCGCGCGCGAAGCCAGGGCAGCCGGGGTTGAAAAAATGATCATCCACGGTCGCGCATCCGCTGAAGAAATGAAGGCGATCAACGCTCTGGGCTACGTCACGAGCGAATACGATAACTACACCGACATCTTCCAGTTAGAGCCGGGAAAAGAGGTCGATGCTCACCACGGCCACCTTCCGGACGATTCGGTGCTCAAAGGAGACGGCGAGCGGATGAAGGCGTGGCTGACCTGGGACAAGAAGCAATACATGAAACGCTGTCCGGCGTTGTGGGTCCCCGCGGCCCGAATCGTCATCCCGAAAGTGCTCTCAGATCGCCCGTTCCTCGGCCGGTTCATCGACGTAACGACCGCGGAAGACTTATACGAATGCTATGACACAACTCATCCCCTGACTCGCAGCGCCAAGCGGCAGTGCGGAGTCGACCTGCTGAGTTACACTCGTTCGCTCGGGCTGGTTACCGGGGGCGAACACGGCCGTTATTGGGCGGTTCCCTGCCTGGATTACATCGAGGGCATGCAAAGCGGGGGATCCTTCTCGTGGCCGGCCGGCTGGCTGATGCGGCCCAAATCCAAAGACCAGGAATTTGACAACCCCTGGGGCGGCAAATTCGGCAAATGGGCCGGTTACGAGAAATGGGGCATCGGCCACCAAACCCGCGTGCCCCTCTGGGAGCTCGTGTTCCACGATTGCGTTGTCTCGACGTGGTATTGGGGAGACTCGAGCGATTTCCTGCTGGAAGCCGCGCCCGAAATCACCGCCAAAAAGGACGCCTTCAACGTTCTCTACGGCACCATCCCGTTGCTGTGGGCGAACAAGGAAGGTTCGTGGACCACCGCGCGCGAGACGTTCCTCCGCACCTATCGCAATACGTGCAAACTGCACGAGTTGGTTGCCGGCAAGGAACTCCTGACCCACGAATTTCTGACCCCGGATCGTGCCGTCCAGCGGACAAGTTTCACCGGCGGCACGGAAGCGATTGTCAATTTCGGCAGGGAGCCCTACACGGTCAGGCTGAAGGGGAAGACTTACCAGCTCCCGCAGAATGGATTCGCGGTGAAGGGGCCTGGCATCGAGCAATCACTCGCGGTGGTGGATGGCAGGCCGACAACCACCATCCGCACCAGGAATTTCCGGTTCAGCGACGGGGAAATTGCGAAATAACCCCCGGACACCCGGCTCCGCGGCTGGTTACAGAAGCTTGATCTGCGCTCTCTCTTTGGCGAGAGATTCCGAGAAGGTGGGCGGTTTGCCGTTGCGCCGCTCGATGATGTGCTTGTCCACGGAGGGGTCGTATGGGACCGGGTATTTTCCATCGTAACAGGCCATGCAGAACGCGTTCGCCGGCAGCCCGGTGGCTTTAACCATGCCCTCCTGGGAGAGGTAGTGGAGGGAATCCGCGTTGAGATACTTGCGGATCTCCTCGAGGGGATGGTTGGCGGCCATCAGCTTCTTCCGGTCCGGAAAATCTATTCCATAAACGCAGGGGTGCATGTGCGGGGGACAGCTCACCAGCACATGAACTTCCTTGACCCCCGCCTCCTTGAGGTTGTTGACTCGAGCCTTGCAAGTGGTTCCCCGCACAATCGAATCGTCCACCACGATGACCCGTTTTCCTCGAACCAGCTCTTTGATCAGGTTGAGCTTCACGCGCACATCGAAGTCGCGGATCAGTTGCGTGGGCTGCAGGAAGCTGCGGCCAACATAATGATTACGGACAAACGCCATCTCGAACGGGATTCCCGATTCGAGAGAATACCCCAGGGCGGCACAGTTGCCGCTGTCGGGCACCGGGACAACCAGGTCGGCGTTCAGCGGGTTCTCGCGTGCCAACTGCTTCCCCATCTCGACCCGCACTTGGTACACGTTCCGGTTCGCGATCGTGCTGTCGGGCCGGGCAAAATAAACGTATTCAAAAATGCAGAAAGCCCGGCGCTGGTGGTCGGGGAAAGCCTGCAAACTGGTGACGCCGTCTGCGTTGATGACCACAATCTCTCCGGGCTGGATGTCCCGGACGAATTCCGCGTGGATGAGATCCAGGGCGCAGGTCTCGCTCGCCAGAACCCAGGCCTGATCGAGGCGGCCAAGGCAGAGTGGGCGGAAGCCGTGCGGGTCGCGAACGCCGATGAGGTCCTTTTCCGTCACCAATACCAGCGAGTACGCTCCTTCGATGCGTCGGACGGCCTGGAGTAAATTGTTGCCGCTGCCGTTTTGGCTCGGCTGCGCCATCAGGTGCAGAATGATTTCGCTATCGACCGTGGTTTGGAAAATGGAGCCTTTGGCTTCCAGTTCGTCGCGGAGGTGGGCAGCGTTGGTAAGGTTGCCGTTGTGCGCGATGGCGATCTGACCGCGAGCACAGTCGACCGTCAGCGGCTGCGCGTTCCGAATATGAGACGACCCAGTGGTCGAGTAGCGCGTGTGACCGATGGCCATTTGCCCCGGCAACTCCTGCAGGATGCTGCCCCGGAACACTTGCGGCACCAGCCCCATGCCCTTGTGGGCGTAAAACTGGGTGCCGTCGCAGGTGACGATGCCGGCGCTCTCCTGGCCCCGGTGTTGCAGCGCATAGAGGCCATAGTACGTCAACTCCGCGGCGTTGGGATGGCCATAAACGCCGAAGACTCCGCAGTAGTGTTTTGGATGGCCCTGCATCGAATAAGAAATCACTGCGCATCACTATCTCATGAGCGCAGGCGGAAATCCAGCTATTCAGAACCGCCTGGTCGGTCCATGCCTTAACGCATCGCGCGGGCAATGGCATTCCACCAAAGATCGTAGAGTTCCTTGACATCCCAACTGAACTCTCCGGCGGCCATTTTCAGGGTCAGCTTGTCTCCACCCACGGTGCCGAAGCGCACCGCGTTGATACCCAGGATCTTCGCTCGCTCCAGCACTTTGACGGCATCCAGCGCGCTGGTGGAAATAATGACCCGGCCCTGGGTTTCACCGAAAAGCAGAGCATCCAGGCGCGCGCCAGGGACAGGGTTTGACGAAAGGTCGATCCGCGCGCCAATGAGGCGTGGAGTGTCCCGTGCGACCTGCTGGCTGAGGCAGGCTTCCGCCAGGGCAACGGCCAGCCCGCCGTCGCTGCAGTCATGGGCGCTTTTGATCGTTTCGGTGTAGATGAGAGCGCGCAAAGCCAAGTGGAGTTCTTTTTCTTTTTCGACATCGCAGCGTGGTGGTGCGCCGGTTTTCAGCCCGTGAACCTGCTGCAGGCAGGCGGAGCCGCCCAGGCCCTGGAGCGGGTCTGCCGAATCCAAAAGATCTCCAAGCAGGATAATGGCGTCGCCTTCATCCTTGAACCACTGGGTGGTGATATGCTCGGGTTTTTCGATCAGTCCGACCATTGCCACGGTGGGAGTCGGGTCAATGGGGCCGTTGGGGCTCTGGTTGTACAGACTAACGTTGCCGCCGGTGACGGGCGCGTTAAACGCGCGGCAGCCCTCGGCGAGGCCGCGCACCGATTCGCGCAACTGCCAGAAGGTTTCCGGATTGTAGGGATTGCCGAAATTGAGGTTGTCGGTCACACCCAGAGGAACGGCGCCGCTGCACGCCAGGTTGCGGGCAGCCTCTGCCACCGCGATTTTACCGCCCTCGTAAGGATTCAGATACACGTAGACCGCGTTGCAGTCCACGCTGAGGGCGATGTACTTTGTAGGACAGGCCCCCTGCCCGTCGCCATCTCCTTCGCCTGCGGTGCCCTGGTCCAGTTGAGACAGGCGGGATGCCTGTCCTGCGGGCGGGAGCGAGTCTTCCTTGATGCGCAGAACTGCCGCGTCCGAGCCCGGGCAAACGGAGGTGCCGTCGCGCACCATGTGGTCGTATTGCCGATACACCCAGTTCTTCGAGGCGATGGTGGGCCAGGCAAGCAAAGCTTTGAGGACGGCGACGGGATCTTGAACATCCGGGACACTCGCCAGGGTAAACGCGCGCACCTGCTTGAGATAACCCGGCTCGCGCGCTTCACGGTCGTAGAGTGGCGCCTCGTCAGCCAGTTTCCGGGCGGGAATGTCGGCCACAACCTGACCGTGATTGCGGACCACCATCTGTCCGGTGTCGGTCACACGCCCGATTTCCGCCCATGGCAGATCCCATTTATCAAAGATGCGTTTGACTTCTTCTTCGCGCCCTTTCTGGACGATGATCAGCATGCGTTCCTGCGATTCGCTAAGCATGATCTCGTACGGAGTCATGTTGGGGGCGCGTTGCGGAACCTTGGCCAATTCGATCTCGATACCGGTGCCGGCGCGGGAAGCGGTTTCGCAAGTGGAACAGGTCAGGCCGGCCGCGCCCATGTCCTGGATACCGGCGACGGCACCGGTCGCCAGCAACTCCAGGCAGGCTTCGCAAACCAGCTTCTCCATGAATGGGTCACCCACCTGCACCGCGCCGCGCTGCTGCTCCGCCGATTCTTCGGTTAAATCCTGCGACGCGAATGCCGCGCCCGCCAGGCCGTCACGCCCGGTCGCCGGCCCGACGTAGAAGACGGGATTGCCCACGCCGTGAGCCGCGCCTCGAACAATTTGCTCATGCCGCAGCACCCCGAGACAAAACGCGTTCACCAGCGGGTTGCCCTCGTACGATTTGTCGAAATAAACCTCGCCCGCAACCGTCGGAATCCCGAAACAATTACCGTAATGCGCAATCCCGGCGACGACTCCCGCAAACAGCCGGCGATTGTTCGCGATCGCCTCGCCGTCCGACGCGGCGGATTCGAACCTCGGGCTTGGGGTAATCGGGCCGAACCGCAGCGAATCGATCGAACAAATCGGCCGCGCGCCCATCGTAAAAATGTCGCGCACGATTCCGCCAACCCCGGTGGCCGCGCCCTGGAAAGGCTCAACCGCGCTGGGATGGTTGTGCGACTCAATTTTAAAGGCGATCGCCAGACCGTCCCCGATGTCGATAATGCCCGCATTCTCCTCACCCGCGCCAACCAGGATCTTGTTGGATTTGGTGGGAAAAGTTTTCAGCAGCCGCCGGCTGTTCTTGTAGGAGCAATGCTCGCTCCACATGACGGAGAAAATGCCCAATTCGGTGTAGCTCGGTTCACGGCCCAGGATGGCCTTGAGCTTCTCATACTCGTCGGGCAACAAGTTGTGCTTGCGGACCAACTCCGGCGTTACAGGCGGATCGTTCGTTACCATTTCAAGTCGTTCTCGGAATCCTGCCGGTGGAAAACCGGCACGGCACAGCTTGTCGTTTTCGGGGTCCCGAAACAAGTGAAACCCGCGCAAGCAGGCTTGGGTTCGGAGCGTCGAGTTGAACTCGGCTTGCACTCGGCTTGCACTCGGCTTGCACTCGGCTTACAAGCGGCCGTCGGCCCGCTTAAGCCGATTAAAAATCGGCGCTCCGACCCAAGACAGAGCGGATACGCAAGCAGACACGACGTGTTCAGCGACCGCTTGCTCGCGCGGGCTTCGGCACCCGCAGCACGCCCCACGCCCGGGTGAACGTCTCGGGCGGGAAACCCATCGCCCGTTTGAACTGGTAATCTCTTTCCAGCACATTGGCTTGTCGCTGCCAGTGCCGAAACGTCTTCCCATCAATGAAACCCCGGGCCCAAGGGAAATGCCCATAGACGGGGACAGGCAAATCGCTGCCGTGCAGCAGTCGCCCCGCGAGCGGTTCGCGGGCGCACTCCGGAACTCGCCGTCCGCGGATCGGCATCGTGAAGGCGCTGTTGTCGCCGTAAAGGTTCGCAAACCGGCGCGTCAGGTCGGCAAAGACGCCAAAGTAGTCCGGGTCAGTCAATCCGCTTTTGGTTGCGCAGTGGGCGGCAATGACCTTCACGCCACACTCGAGTGGGCGCGCCAGCAACCGCGGGTCGCTGTAAGCTCGCCGCAACACCGGCAGAGTGTGTTCGCCGCCGGTGTGGGCCAGCAGGGGTAAGCCGGCCTCAGCCATCCGCTCCCAAAACCGGGTAAACCGTCGGTCGAGGCAGTTAATGTTTTGGCAGTTGGGCAAACATTTCATCAACGCCGCCCCGCCCGCCAGGCAGCGCTCCAGCTCCTCAAGTGCGTCGGGCCGGCCGGGATGAATCGAAACCCCGGCCAGGAATTCCGGGTGGTCCCGTGCCAGCCGTAGCACGTACTCGTTGGGAACGTAAAACATCCCTGCGGCCGGCAGCGGCCGCCCGGCGTCGTCGTAAGCAAGATCCTGAGCCAGGATGACTGCCGCGCCCAGCGAAGATCCCCTCACCAACTCGAGTAATCGCTCGAGATAGATCCGGTCCAGGTCCCCGCGGAGGGCCGCCTGGCTCAAGCCGCAATGCCGGAGCATCAACGCCGCGAACGGCCGCCGCCACGCCCTCAGTCGCAGCCAGCAACCGCTCCCGCTGCTGCCGTTGCCGACCATGTGGACGTGAATATCGACCGGCCTGAGCGCCGAACTCTCCGCAACCATCAGGGAAAATTATAGGTGGAAGAACCGAATTCCCATAACAAACAACAGGGGAATATTCGGTCTGCCGCTTTTCACCGAAGTTGGGAGGCGGCATTTGCGTCTCACCACTCCGCCAACCGCAGGGCGGGGGGCGATTGTTTGCTTTCGGCCTTCGGATTCGCCGGCGTCGCGGGCCCGGTAATGCCGCGTCTCCGTCGCGCCTCAGGACTGGGAGTACTTTAGCTCCATTTTGTCGATCGGCACGGTCGTCACTTCCTCTACGTCATCGAAGGCAAACACCAACTCCAGGTCGCGCAGGTTCCAGCGGCTAACGAAGTCGAGCGCCCGGTCGATCATCTTGAAGTTGTGCGCTGCGGAAGGACTGGCAGTCCATCTATCCGGCCCTTCAAAATACAGTCCGGTGGCAGCCTGTCTCAGCAATGTTCTCATCTTTTTCTCGTCCCGCGTCACAATGTCAGCGCGCACTCTTGACCTGCAAAAGCATAGCCGGTGCCACGACCTTAAATTCCCAAAAATCAGCCGTTTTTTGCCCTCCAAGTGCTCTTCCCAGCGTGTAACTCACGCCTCGCGCGTGAAAATCACGCCTGCGGAACCCGCGGAACCAGTGCGAGATCCGAAATCCGAAGATCGCTTGGTGGTCGAGTCGTGCAAGCTACTCCCAGGGTTCGGGTTTCCGTGTGGCAGGAGAATGTCGGGCTGTTGGTGGGGGGTTGAAAGCGACGCTGCCGTCGAGCTTATGCGGCCACTAAAGGCCGCTGAAGCAAGAGATCGAGGCTGCGTGATTTTCACGCGAAATGCGTGAGAATCACGCGCCTGCGGTGTGAAACAGGAAACAAAAATCTTCTTTTCCGAGTGATTTTAAGTATTGCGCGGTTGGCATCGGCACTGCTAAAGTACAATGCAAATCGGTTTGACAACCTGGAACAGATCACTTGGATGTTCGCAAGTTGACGGCCGGAAACCAAACACAAACCAGCAGAGTATATGATGACCTTACGCAAAAGAATACGTGCGTTCACGCTGATCGAGTTGCTCGTCGTGATCGCCATTATCGCCATTCTGGCGGCCATGTTGCTGCCGGCGCTTGCGCGTGCCAAAGCCCGCGCCCAGCGCATTAACTGCACCAACAATCTGAAGCAAATCGGCCTGGCCTTTAAGACCTGGGCGATCGACAACGGTGACCAATACCCAATGCGCGTGCCCGGTGTGTCCGGCGGCGCTTCGGAGAGCGTCGGCATCCGACAGTGCCCCGGCGCAGTCGCTGCCCACAACGGCGTGAATATGATGTTCGGCGTGATGTCGAACGAACTGAGCACACCCAAAGTGTTGGTGTGCCCGTCCGAGTCTGACGCCATTCGGCAAATCGCCACCGCGTTCGGCTACTCGATTCCCGCCGGTTCGGCCGCGAGCATTCCCTACACCAACGACTTGAACATCAGCTATTTTGTTGGTGTTGATGCGAACGACACCCAGCCTCAGATGTTCCTGACTGGCGACCATAACCTGGGCGTCGGCGCCAATCCGCCGAACTCGCCGTTCCAACCCGGCACCACTGGCAACCAATTGTACGCGGTCGCGCTCGGCACGAACTTCCCGGCGGCCAATAACAACGCCTATGTCGGCTGGCTCGACACGATGCACTCGAAGCAGGGCAACGTGGGTCTGGCTGACGGCAGCGTGCAGCAGTTCAGCCGTTCCAGGCTGCATGAAGGCCTGCGCAACAGCGGTGACGGCGGCCAGCCTCCGTCTGCCGGTTGGGTTCTCGCTCCTGGCCATTCGCCGGCGAACCCGCACATCAATCGTCTGCAGTTCCCTTAAGACCCCTCGGCCACAGGCCAGCTTGTTAGAAACAAAAAGGCATCCTTCGGGATGCCTTTTTTGTTTCGTTTCGTGCCGTGAGGTTGCCGCCTGCCCGGCTGGTTCAGGTACCAGGCGTCGCTCATCGAGTCAGCGCCGTGCTGGTCAACCGGATAATCTCGTCCAGTGAATGCCGGGGCCGGAATCCGACGGCCCTTTCCAGTTTTTCGACCACCGGTTTGCGTCGGCGCATATCGTCGAAGCCGGGAGCGTAAGCTTCGCCGTAGGGCACAAACTCGATTTCGGATTTCGACTTCAGGAGACGGATGACTCTCCGGGCCAACGCCACAATCGAGATTTCTTCAGTGCTGCCCACATTGAACACCTGGTCGCGGGCGGCCGGGCTGTTTTGCAGCCGGAGCAGCGCTTCCACCGTGTCGTCGACGTAACAAAAACAGCGGGTCTGCTGGCCGTCCCCAAAAACCCTAAGCGGTTGGCCGGCGGCGGCGGCAGCGATGAAGCGCGGCAGGACCATGCCGTAGCGCCCGGTCTGGCGCGGGCCCACGGTGTTGAACAACCGGGCGATGACGACCGGCAACCGCCGCTCTTTGGCATAAGCAAGCGCCAGGAACTCATCCATGAGTTTGGAGCACGCATAGCTCCAACGGGCCTGGTGAGGCGGGCCGATAAGCAGATCGTCTTCCTCTCCAAACGCTGGTTTTTGGCTCTTGCCGTAAACTTCCGAGGTCGACGTCAACAATACCGGTGTGGACTGAGCCGCCGCCGCTTCGAGCAACACCTCGGTTTCCTGCAAATTCGTGTCCAGCACGCGAATCGGCGAATTGACCACCAATTCGACGCCGACGGCCGCCGCCAGGTGGAAAACCGATTCCGCTCGCGCCACCAAATCAGCCAGGCCGGGGCACCGGGAAACCCTGGCCTGCACGAACCGGAACTTCGGGTGCTTGATAACCGACTGCAGGTTCGCCAGGCTGCCGGTGGAAAGATCGTCCATCACCACCACCCCTTTGCCCTCCGCCAACAGCCGTTCCGCCAGGTGGGAACCAATAAACCCAGCGCCGCCCGTGACCAAAACGTGAGGGCTTCGGGTCATGGGAAAGTTCCTAGAAAATTGAAATACAAAATCCAAGTCTCTCGCAGGCACAACCAGGCGGATGAACCCGCACAATGCGCAAGCGACGGGCACAAGGACAGGCTCTCGTCCTTCTTTCGGACTTCGGATTTCAGACTTCGGACTTCGGATTTCGGATTTCGGATTTGGATCATGGTGCCCCCTTCCCAATCCACGTCGCCAACACCCGCGCCAGCGCGTCGGCCAGTCTTTGGCGATAAGCCGGATCGGCGATTTGCCGGGCTTCGGCGGGACTGGAAAGGTAACCACCTTCGATCAGCACCGCGGGGCATTGTTGTCCGCGTAAAACGGCAGGGAAACGCGCGCGGCGGATTCCACGGTCCTGGTGGCCGTTGACCTGCAACAGCGCCCGGTGGAGTTGCACCGCTAGCTGCAGATTTTGCGCGTCAAAACTGTTGTTCGGGTATGCTTGCGCGATCTCCTCCGCGTCGCTACGCGTCAGGCTCGAAGGCATCCCGGCTGGTGTCAGGCAATAAGTCTCCAGTCCCGCCTCGTTCCGGCTCGGCGCCGCCGAGTTGAAATGCAGACTAATGAACATCCCGGCATGTGCTGCCACGGCCACCGCCACGCGGTCGGGGAGCGTCAGGCTGGCGTCCTTGGAGCGGGTGAGGAGCGCGTTGACTCCTTTCTCTGCGAGCGATCGCCGCAGCCGGAGCGCCCAATCGAGAGTAAGATCCTTTTCTTTGCAGCCGTTAAACGACCCCCTGGCTCCGGCGTCTTCGCCCCCGTGGCCGGCATCAATCACCACCGGCTCGCGAAGGTTCTTGCCGGATGGACCATTGAGCAGCGGGAGAATGGTCTTCTGCAGGTCCAGCGCATGCACATATGGCTGTTCATCAATGAGCTGGGGGGCAAAACCGAGCCGCACTTCCAAGCCGTCCCACTGCGCCAGCAAGGTCCCGGGATGCATCACCATAGTGCCCTGAGGGCCCTGCAAGACGTAAGCAGGCTGGCCGCCAGACGCCAGCCGACTCAAACTAGCCCCTCCGCTTGTCCTGGACCATCGCTGCAAAGGTATCCATCTCGAGCCTGAATCGAGAGACGAGGACCCGTGAAGGGCGGAAGACATGCTGCCAGAATTGGCGGTTCGCGAGGGTTCAGTCGCGGCGGGAAAGGCGGTTTGTCCCGCCCTTGAAGCCGCGCCGTTAGGCGGTTGGGGTTGCGGAATGCTCGAGGCGGGTTGCGCCAGCGCCGGCGAGGGCGGGACAACACTGGGTGTCGCTGGAATGTCCTCCCAATTCGGCACCTCGGCGGCTTTGCGATGCGGTCCGCCGGCACAACCGGCCAGAATCAGCAGCAGCCACCACCATGAGGCTCGAGCCCGATTTGACACATTGTTATTGTGCGGAAGCCCCGCCTCGAAACAAGTCGTTTTCAGTCAAATGCGACCACCCGGTAAAAGCGCTGCGACCCGATGCCGGCCTCGTCAAGAATAGCCACGCTTTCGCCCACCGCCCTGGCCGCCGGCCCAAGCGGGGTCCAATTCTCCTCGAGCAAAGAATTCTTGAATTCGATTTGGTAAGTCTTTCCCGGCACGGTCGGGAACGCGATCTCGTTCGCGTCAGGCAGCAGCCGGATTGAGGTGATTCTTGGACGCGGAGCTACCCGGACGGTGAAGACAGTTGTCGCGCCAAGCGGGGGAACACCGTCATCGGTAACGCATAAGGCAATCAGATTGGTGCTCGGCGCCTGGGTGGCAGTGGGGCGCCACGCGAACAAACCGGTGTCGGGATTGATGCTGGCGTTGGCGGGGGCACCAGGCGCCACGCTGAAAGTCAGGTGCTGCGCGGGCAAATCTGAATCGTGGGCCGAGATATTGAGCAAAAGCAACTGGCCCTCAAATACGGTGAGGTTCGAAATTGCGTCCATTACCGGTGCCGTGTTGGGGTACAGGACTGAGTTGGTGGTCCGAGGGCTCGGCTGGGTCAAAGCGAGGATTGAGCCCGCTCCATCCGGATAGCGGCCTTCGCTGGCATCGGTGGCTTGAGCGCCGAAGGTCCGGAAGTCAATAACGGTTCCATCCGGAGCAAACAGCCCGATGGCATCCCCGTCCTTGGAGAGCTTGAAATTGACGTGGAGATCGGCGCGGTTGGAACTGTTCTGGGCGGTCTCAT
The DNA here is from genome assembly GCA_036524155.1 of Verrucomicrobiia bacterium. Lineage (GTDB taxonomy): Bacteria > Verrucomicrobiota > Verrucomicrobiia > Limisphaerales > UBA8199 > DATDCV01. Next base: position 17,611 of record DATDCV010000211.1, on the reverse strand, counting down.
CATCGGCCCAAACGAGCAAGTAGCCGCGAGCCGGTACCGCGTAGCCGGCCGGGATGAGGAACTTCGTGCGGTTGGTCAGACTTTGACCCAGGTAAAAGCCGGTTGGATCGGCCGGAGTATCGCCGGCATTATAGATCTCGAACCAATCCTCGAAATCGTTATCGGCGGGATCGGCGACAGTGGTTTTGTTGTCGGCCATCCATTCGTTAATGAGCAGGCTGAGCGGCGGCGAGGCTGGGTTATTGGAAGAACCCGGGGTCGGGTAATAAAACACTTGCCGGTGGCCGGGCGAACCGTCCGGAAACGCGCCGTAGGAGCGATCCGGCTGAGTGAGTTTGTAGTTTAGATAATCGAGAATGTTCGGCTGGTTGCCGTTGGTGCTCACCAGGACCAACGAGCCGCTCCCGGGCGCGGTTGTGAATCCGGTGTGCAACTCGCTGAGCACGGATTCGCCGGGATTTCCGTCGAGCCAAACCAAAGCCCTTTGCCCGGCGGCGAGGTTGGCGCCGGACGGGAATGGCCACTGCAAGAGGTTTGAATAATTGTTCGCGAGAAAGATCCCATTCAGGCCGATATTCGTGGGTCCGGAGTTGTAAAGCTCGGCCCAGGGATGGTGATGTCCAAACCGGTCCGTCGCGCCAGTGACGTTATCAGGCAAGACCTCGTTCAGCCATAGCGTGGGTAAACGGGGAAGGCTGCTGCGGACGGAGTTGGCCGCCCCGGGAGTGCATCGCGCAAGCGAGACCGCACCTGCGCCCGGGAGCAGGTTCACGTTGGTGATGATGCCGCTATTAGACAAACGGAGGGTAAGCATGCCGCCGTTGGTGTTCTCGAGAACCCAAAAACTAAGAGTGTAGGGAGCGTTGAGCGTCAATGCGGGCGAGAGGTCCTGGTAAATGGAAGAGGCACGCGTGGTCCCGCCGCTGCTGGCGACGAGATGCAAGCTGCTGGCGCCGCCATGTTTTAGGCTTGTGCTGAGCCCCGAGCCGGCAAGATTTGCGGAAACCACCCAGGGTCCCGGAAACCCGGCCTCAAAATCGCCATCCGCGAGCAGATTCGGCCCGGATTCGGCGACGGTCCCGGCGACGATTTTGAGGTCGTCAATCCAGGTCTCCCCCGCGCTCTGGAGATAGATATAAAGGGTGGAACTGGAAGCGGTCCCAGGTGCCACCACGTAGCGCCATTGCGGCCCGGCCGGCCCGCTGGAGGCGGGGACCGCGGCCCAATTGGCGACACGGTTATTGTCCTGGGACTCGTCGATCAATTGCAGAGACGCTCCGTCGCCATTCGCGGCGGCGGGCCACGGAGCCTCGCTGTCATATCTGACTTCGTCGATGACGACGTCCTGCGCGGGAGTTGGTCCCGGCTGGATGAACTGGAGGGTCTCCCCGCCGTTTTCGAGCTTGCCTCCAAACTCGCCTGCCACTGGCGTCGCAGTGCCATACGCGTCCCAAAAGCCGTTGGTGTTGCTGGCCACGACCAGGAAGCCGTCCGGGGCCACAACGCTTCCGCCAGGGAACAGAAAATCCACCCCATCCAATCGGTATCCCGACAGGTCGAAGGCGCTGACCGTAGAGCGATTGTGGATCTCGACGAACGCGGCTTCCGGCGCGGCCGGACGATACATGATCTCGTTAATCACCAGGTTGTCCTGAGGCAATTCGGCAGCAGCAGTATTGGTAATAGTGATGGCCGCGGTGGCCCCGGAAACGGCGTTGCTGGCGGCGTCCCAGCCCTGGACCAGCAGCGGGTTCGGTCCCGAAGCCAGCGCGACTTGCGCCGCCCAGCGGGTTATGGAAGTCCACGTAACCGGAAAAACCACTCCGTTAAACGTGATGGTTCGCACGTCAATGGGCGCCGTGCCCTGCAAGGAAACAAGATTCTGGCCAGTGCTGAAGCCGGCGCCGCCATTCAGGGTGATGGAAAAGCCGGAAGGAACATTAGTGGCGATGAAGTTCAGTAGATAGGCGCGGCGTTGGCTCACATAAGTCTTGATTGTGGAGGGGCTGTCCACCGTCCGTCCGTTAGCGAGCATCGCGCTGTATTTTGAGTCCACGAGCGAGTTCAGCTTCGTCCCGTTCAACGGACCGTTAGCCAGGTCCTGGAGGCATTGCCAGTAACGCCGCGCGTACGCGGGCTCGCCCAGGTCAATCCCGTTGGATCGACCAATGCCCTGGAAGGGATCGCTGTCGGGCGGCTGTGCGGCGAACGCAAAGTCGATGTCCCAGATCAGCATCTTCCATGTGTCACCCGTGGGTTTATACGTGTACATGTTCTGCCCGCCGCCGTAGGCAAAACAATCGCTATTGCCGACGATGTGCTCGACCGCGTAGGTCTTGAGCCAGTTGTCCGTATCGACCTTCGCCTCGAGTTGGCGGCGGTAGGCCGCCCCCAACCCCGGATAATTTGCGGCGTCCACCAGCGCGAACAGGTTCGCGTAATTGTTGGCGGAACCGTGAATCGCCCGCTTGGCGAACGTCCACCGGTAAAACGCGGAATCCTTCCGGCCGCCCGTCGTCGTGACATTTCCCAGGGTCGCCCCCGCCGCGGTGAACGTGCTCGCGGCGTCGTCGAATTCGAACCAGATCTGGACTTTGTGCAGGTCGCCTCCCGTTCCGTTCGGGTAGTACTCGTCGCTCATGTCGCCGTTGGGCTGTTGGACATCTTCGAACAACTCGGCACGGCGGCTGCCGTTGATGAACAGGTTGACGGACCGGCGGTAGCAGTAGGGCAAGCCCATCTGCTCGGCGATCCAATAGGCCGTCTGCTCCCGTTGGTAGGTGTTGTCGCCGCCGCCGTTGCCGGGCCATTGCAGCGTCGCGTCCGTTTCCCCCAGCAAACGATCATCCCCGGGAAAGGTCAGCAGATAGTCGCAGACGTTGCCGGTCGGCGAGTCATAGCCGGGAGCGTGCCATGGGCTCCCCGAATATTGGCCGCCGACGTTGTAAATCACGCGCGATGGCCCATAGATGAACGTGCAATCCAGCGGTTTGTTGCTGAGCTTTTCCCGCGCTGACCAGCGATTGAAGGTCGCCTGGGTCATCCATAGGCGATAAGTCCCGAACGTGCCGCCCTGGCCGGGGTCGCCCCAGCGCACAAGGCAGTCGCGGCTCGGCGCATCATTCGGGAAATGGGCAGCGGCGCGCGGCGCATGATTGTCGAGAGCTTCGAGGTAAAAGGCCACCAGTGTGCCCGAGGGTTGGCCGGGGAGTTTTGCGCTAAAGAGGCCGGCACCGTTGTTGGCCATGCTGACCACGGTATAATTGGTCGCCGGGTCAACGCGGTAGTTGAGAAACAGGCCGGCCAATCCGTCCGGGTCATCGACTCGCGCGATAATCGTGACAGATTGACCGGCGCCCGGCAAAACGGGGGAATGTCTCACCTCGGTGATGGCGGGACCCGCGTTGGGCAGGGCACGGCTGTTCGCCGCCCCCGGTGTGCCAAAGGCCGTCGTCCGCAGCATACTGCCAGTCGCTTCCAGCCAGTTCCCGCGCAGGCGCAGCAGAATTTCCGGGCATCCGGCCAACCACCGCACTTTGGCCCGGATCGTCGCTGTCTGCCCCGGATTCAACGCCGAGGTCAACGACGTCCGGATTCGGTTTGCCCCTGCGTCGCCGTGATCAGCAGCTCTAACATGGAGGCAATGGGCGCTGTTGTAGCCCTGGCCCGCCTCCCAGGACGAATCCTCGTGGTTGCCTTGGGCGACCCACCCCCCAAGGCCCGTTTCAAAGCCGGAGTTGCCGACCCGGTTCGCGCCGCCGGCGGCGAATACCTCAACGTCATCCACCAGGCATTCCCCGGGGCCGAGCATGATGATCTGGAGCGAATCCGCCGCGCCGTTGCCATTGTCGAGCACGTCAGTCACCTCGACGGTGGTCCAACCGCTCTTTGCGGTTTCGTCGCTGTCGGCCCAGTTGGGGGGCAGCCGGTGGTCGCCGCGGGGGTCGATCAGTTCGAGGCTGCTGCCTCCACCGTGGGCCCAATTACCCCAGCGGCCGCCGGTCCCAAAGGTGACTTCATCCACCACGATGTGGATGAAATTCGTGAACCTCGTACCGGCGGCGTTCGTGCCGATGATTTCATCAGGCATCCCCAGCGCCAACCGCTCGCCCCCGCGCGCCAGCGAACCGGAGAAGTTGCCTAGGGTATTCCCGCCGGTCAGGTTGGGATAATTGGTCATGAGATGCGCCGCGTTCCTGGCGACCACGAGGTAACCGTGAGCCGGGATGACCACCCCGCCAGGCACGGTGTAGCCGACCCCGTCCTCGAAGCTCCACCTCGACACATCCACCGGGCTGTCCGTCCGGTTGTGGAGTTCGACATACTGGTCGTCGTCTTGCCCGCTGAAAGGGGCGTACATAATCTCGTTAATCACAACGTCCGCCACTCGTGGCCGTGCGTTGCTCGAACCCGGCGTCTTATTCTGCAGCCGCGAGAGATCTTTGGCGCCATCCGGGTAGCGGCCGAAGGAGACCCCATTTTGCTGCGCGCCGAACTTGAACGAATCAAGGACGCGGGTCCCCGGGGGGTCCTTGAAGTAGATTGTCTCACCCGCGGCATCGAGCCTGAAGCCGAGCTGAGTCTCATCGACCGCGATAAAGCCCTGTGGTTCGATGATGGTGGTGCTGGGGAACCTGAACTTGTTCGTGGCGGGATCGTCGGAGAGCGTGCACCCGCTGATGTTGACGGGCGAAGAGCTGTAATTATATAGCTCGATGAAATCGTAATCCGGCGGATCTGTGTGGGCGAGCACTTCGTTGATGAGGACGGTGCGATAGGCATTTTGCTGGGAGGCTTCCATCTTTCCCGGCGAACCGCCGATGACGGCGCTGGCGGTCCAGGCCACCGGGTTACCCTCACCCAGCGACGGCCAGCCCAGCACCAGCGAGTGTCCCGCCCCGTCAGCCGCGGCCGGCCAGGGCGGCTCACTCGAGTAGTTCACTTCGAGCAGGATCCCCCCTTGGCGGTTGCGCAGCCGCAACGTGCCGGAACGGTTCGACAGGCTATTGGTGTACGGCCCCTGGAGGTTCATCGCGCCCCAGACGCTCAGCAAATCCGCCGGCGCAGCGGCCACCGCAAGAAAACTGCGCCCGGCAATCACTGTGTTCGTGGGAAAAGTGAATTCGACCTGCCCGGTCAGCCGAAATCCGCTGATGTCTTCGGAGAACGGGTTGGAGTTGTACAACTCGACAAATTCGAGGTTCTTCCCGTCCGGGCGCGGCGGAGGATGATACATAATCTCGGAGAAGATGATCGGCCCGTGACGGCTGGAGGCCGAGATGGGCTCGGGATAGGGCCGTAAGAGCGCTATGTCCAGAGGCGAACCATCGATCGAAAAAGACTGCTGCGTGTTGGGCAGGATCGTGTTCGGGGCGGCCGCGCAATCGCGGACGTTGTTGACCGTAAGCACGTAGGTGATGTGCGGCGCCAGCGAACTCACTGTCAGGACGATGGTGCGCGAGTCCAATCCGAAGCTGGCCGCCAGAACACTCACCCCACCGCTAATCGAATAGTTGGCGGTGTTGGTGGCGTCGGCGGGCTCGACCGGCTCGGAAAAAACTATCGTCACAATCCGGGGGTCGCCGAGGCCGCCGGCGGAAACCAGGGTCGGGCTGGTGACGTCGGGCAACACGGTCAGGATTGCGGCGGCGCTGTTCGTCCAGCCGTAGAAATTGGTGATTAGACATCGAAACGCGCTCCCATTATCGGCCAGGGTTGCGGGCGAGACCGTGTGCCAGGCGTTAGTCGCCCCCGGGATTTGAAGCCCATCCCGGCTCCATTGGTAAACCGCGCCCAGTTTCTGGGCGAGTTGCACCGAGAAGCCAGCGCTTCCGCCTTCGACGACCGAAATGCTGGCCGGCTGGACCGCGATCACCGGGGGGCCCAGGCCATACGGCACAAGGTAGGCGCCCGGAATGGGAGGGGCCCCGTCGGCAGGCGCCGGGTCACCGGGTTTCTGCCACGCCACGGCGAGGTTGTCCCCGCCACCACCTTCCTTCTGCAACGCCTCAATGTAATAGCGCTTCCCCGCCGATAGGTTGACCGCCGCCGATTTCTGAGAAGCGTATAAATTATACTGGCGCGAGTTGTTCCACGTGCTCTCGTACGCCACCGCTGCCTTGTGCCCGGGAGTTTCGTCGGTGCTCAGGTACAGGACTGAATTATCATCACTTGAAATCCAAAACGTGTAAGCCCCCGTCACTGGCGGGCAAAGCAGCGCCCGCATTCGTTGGCCATAGTTGTCTGAAAAGTTGACCGGGGCTTCGAACGCGCTCTCGATGAACATCGCATCCGGGTTGGACGGAAAGTTCACCGAGTTGGTCAGGTCCGGAATGCTGGATCCCGGCAATCTGGCGTACAGCTCGCGAACTACACCATTGGTTTGGGCAACGGCGCTCGCACAATACAGACCGAGCGCCAGAGAATGGATCCGGAGTAAGCTGTTGGGAAGAAAGCTGGCAATAATCCGCATAAACGGCAGCCTATGTATAGCAATTTTCCCTGCCGCTGGGCAAGTCGGTAGAACAACGGAGCACCAGCCACGCTGCTGCGAAGCAGAATCGACTCTGCCGTCCAATCGCTTTGGGTCCGGGCGGTCGCCGTAACGGAGGCTGTGACGCGCAACGCGGATCACTTCGCCTCGGTCACCGGCCGAGCGCACGCACGTGAGCCTCCACGCATTCGGCCAGGCGGTCCAGGTTGTAGCCGCCTTCGAGCACCGCAACCATGCGACCATGGCAATAGCGGTCCGCGATCCGCTTCACAATGCGCGTCAACTCGGCATACCCTTCCGGCGTCACCTTCATTCCACCCAGCAGGTCACCTTGCGCGGCGTCGAAACCCGCGGAGATCAGCACAAAGTCCGGTTTGAACGCCGCCGCCGCGGGCTCCAGGTCATTGACGAAAGCCTTCTTGTATTGGCCATCACCGGAGCCGGCCGGCAACGGCACATTGAGGGTGAACCCCGCACCTTTCCCCGCCCCCTTCTCCTCCGCGCTGCCGCTTCCGGGATAAAAGGGCGACTGGTGGACGGAGAAGTAGAAGATCGTGGGGTCGTCGTAGAAAATCGCTTGCGTGCCGTTGCCGTGGTGCACATCCCAATCCACGATGAGCACCTTGCCCAGCTTGTGCTTTTTCTGGATGTACTTCGCGGCGAGAGCGACGTTGTTGAACAAACAAAACCCCATCGCTTTGTCCTTCAGCGCATGATGCCCCGGCGGACGAACGGCGCAGAAGGCGTTCGTGACTCGTCCTTTTACCACCGCGTCGATCGCAACTTGCACCCCGCCCACCGCATTCAAGGCCGCCTCGTATGAACCTTGCGAGGCTGGAGCGTCCGTACTGTCCACGTATCCGATTCCGGTCTCGCAACTCTTCCTGACCCGCTCGACGTAGTCCAGGGTATGAACATTGGTGATCCACTCGAGGGAAGCTGGCGCGGCCCTCAGCCTGACCAGGTTCGTCAGAACGCCCGTTTGCTCCAGCCTCTGAATGATGGCGGTCAACCGTTCCGGACGCTCAGGGTGGTTTGCGCCGGTCTCGTGTTTGAGGTAGATCGCGTCGTACACGAGGCCGGCGGCTGCAGTAGGGTTGTTGGCTCGGCCGTCTGTGCCACCCGGAACCTCAGCGCTCGACACCAGCCCCAGCGCCAGAAAAAGAGGAAGAAAACGCCCACCTCCCCTACGCTCTCCAGTAAACTCGACCATAAAGAGTGTTTGTTCCCCAGAGTAACTCGTGCAGGCGCCGCAGGCGAGCTTCTCAAAACCCTTGGGCGTGTTTAGAAAACCAGGTTGAAGCCAAGTCGCCCGCGCCCCCATTGAGGCCAGCGGTTCAGCTGCTTGGGAATATGGTATCCCGGCCTCCCAATTTTCCTTGCCACATTTTCAGTTCCGTTCCTAATCTGCGCGGCAATTCCAAATATATGCGCACGATCGAACTGGGAGTGAGCTCGCTCAAGGCGAGCCGGCTGGCTTACGGGTGCTGGCGCGTCGCCGGAAGCTGGAACGCGGCTGAAGTGACGGCGGATACCCGGGCGGCCGGAAGACGCGCTGTCCAGGCCGCTTACGAGGCCGGGTACACCTTATTTGACAACGCCGACATTTATTGTGGCGGCGAGGCCGAACGTGTATTCGGCGCGGCGCTGAAGGAAGTGGGCGGCATGCGCGAGCAGGTGCTGGTCGCCACCAAGTGCGGCATTCGGCCGCCGGGCACGCCCCAGCCGGCGTCCCCCCAACGTTATGATTTTTCCGCGGGGCACATCAAAGACTCGTGTGAGCAGTCCCTCAGGCGGCTGGGGGTAGAGACCATCGATTTGCTGATGCTGCACCGGCCTGATTACCTGGCCGACCCGCAAGAAATCGCCCGCGCCTTTGCCGATCTCAAGGCCGCAGGCAAGGTGCGATATTTCGGCATTAGTAATTTTCGCCCCAGCCTGGTTACAGCGTTGCAGGTTGCGTGCCCCATGCCCCTAATCGCCCACCAGGTCGAGATCAGCCTCGCCAAACTCGATGCGTTAACCGACGGCACACTCGATCAGTGCCTCATCGAAAAACTCACGCCGCAAGCGTGGAGTCCCCTGGCGGCCGGGCTCATCGGCGGCGGGGCCACGCGTCTTCTTCCGTCGCAGAAAACCTACCGTCCCGACCAATTCCTGCCGGTGTTGGACGACCTTGCCGGCGCTCACGGAGTGACCCGCACAGCCATTGCGCTGGCGTGGCTCCTCAAGCACCCGGCCCAAATCCAGCCCATCGTCGGCTCCACCAACCCTGAACGGATCCGCGAGGCAGCCAAGGCTGACACAGTCGACCTTTCGCGCGAGGAATGGTACCGGCTCCTGCTGGCGGCAAGAGGCGAACCTTTGCCTTGAGCCATTGAGAGTCGCATCGAGCATGTGTATCCTCCCAGGCAAACCGGGCGCGCGTTCATTATCTACTCAAGCGCATGCCTGATCCCGGTTCGCCGTCCACCTACCGTTTGTTCGTTGCCCTGCCCGTCCCGGAGCAAGTGAAAGCTAAAATCGTTGAGGCGCAGCTCCTCCTGCGCCGCTGTCTACCGACCCCCGCCGCCCGCTGGACACGACCCGAGCAGTTTCATCTCACGCTCAGATTTCTCGGCAACGTCGATGCCTCGCGTACCGATGCGCTGATCGACGCTCTGCGCGCGGCGTGTCACGCCTTCGGCTCGCTGCGCCTCCGCGCGGCTGGGATCGGTTTTTTCCCAAACCCGCGAGCGCCGCGCGTGATTTGGGTAGGCCTGACAGACGAACAGGACCGACTGGCCGTCCTGGCGGAGTCGGTTGTGTCCGCCACGAACAATTTTACGAACGAAGAGCCCGAGGCACGGTTCCGCGGTCACATTACTCTGGCCCGCATCAAGTCAATTCGGCCCCGCGAGACGGAACCGCTCATAGCCGCCGCGACCGAGGCCGGCTGGGCAACTTTCGGCGAATGGACTGCCACGGCCGTGGAACTCATTCGCAGCGAGCTCTGCTCCCAGGGAGCCCGGTACACGACGCTGGCGACGATTCCGCTTTGACCTCCAGCGCCAGCCTCTCCGCGCAGTCTTACCGTGAATTTGGACTTTGCCAACCGGCCCTACCCCGAATATTTCGACTGTAGGCGCCGACGTAAGGAGGCGAAAACAACCACGTCTGCCAACGTTTCGCCTCCTTACGTCGGCGCCTACAATTTGTACCGTGTTGGCGCGGTCCATGAAACCATCCAGGCTACGGGTCGCGTAGCCGAAGTCTTACGCCAGCCGCAGTGGCGATTCCGGACGGCTCCTGACCGTAATACATGCGGCGGTATTCCTCGCATTCGAGCAGGTGCTCGCGATTCAGATGCTCGTCGCGCCGCAACAGGTATTTCAACTCCTTCAGGTCTTTAGACCAGCGGACGCCGTTGAAGAACTCCGCTCCGGCAAACTGGGTCTTATACAGGGCATTCGGTTGGTAGCACGTGCCGAGGTAAAGGAACTGGAATCCCTTCTCGGCGAAGAATCTGACCGCGTAAGTCATCATGTACATCCCGAGGTTGCGCCGGTAAAAGTTCAGGTCGTAGAAAGCGTAATAATAATAGGCAAGAGCGGGTGGCTCGAGGTAAAGCGTCGCCACACCGGCTTCGGTTCCCGACTGAATATCGGTGAAGAGCAGGACGTGTGATGTAATCGGGGCGTGGAACAGCGCGTCGAGCCGCTCTCCGGTCATGACGCCTTTGCCGAACCGGATATCGGCGTAAGTGAGGTAGGATTCTTTCCGCCGGGGGGTGTAGTCGAACTCGTCGCGCGGCACCAGCGCGGCGGCTATCCCCTCGCCTTTCCGCAGGATGCGGCGGTTTTCCGAAGATGGTCTGAAGGTCTCGAGTTGGACGCGCACCTGTCGGCACAGGTAAAAGCGGTCGAGGTTTCGCGATGACGGGAGGAACCCGTGGTCGAAGAGGATCGCTGGGGTTTCCTCCGGTTCCGGAAAGGCCCAGATCGCGTAAGGGAACACGTAGTGGCTGTAATCCGGCTTGCTCTCGGAGAAGAGAAGTTTCATGCCGCGCGCTCGGAGACATACACGCGTGGCAACCGCGAGCGCCAACTGGTCAGCACGTCATAGGAGACGGAGTTCTTGAGCCGGGCGACTTCATGAACCGAGATTTCTTCGGCGCCCTGGCGGCCCATCAGCACCGCCTCGTCCCACAATTGCGCCGCCGGGATGTGCGTGATATCGACGGTCAACGCGTCCATGGCAACACCGCCCACGATTGGGGCGCGGCGCCCGGCGATGAGCGCAAAGCCCTGGTTCCGCACACGGGGGAAGCCATCGCCATAGCCAATCGGCAGCACGGCGATGCGGCGGGCAGAGTCGGCAGTGTAGCGCATACCATAGCCGACATGATCGCCCGCCTGGAGTCGCTGAATCGAGGCGATGCGGGCTTTCACCGACATAACCGGGGCGACGCCGGCAATGCGGCGGCACACGGACGAGGGAAAAACGCCCAGCGGCAGGATGCCTAGGCGAACCATGTCAAAATGGGCCTGGGGCAGGTCCAGGTATCCGCCGCTATTGCACAAATGCCGGAGCCGGGGAGTCACCCCGCAAGCGCGCATCCCTTCCAGAGCTTCCTGGAAACGGGAAAGCTGGAGCAGCGCAAACGTTTTGTCCGCTTCATCCGATTGGGCAAAGTGGCTGAGCACACCCTCCAGTTCGAGCGATTTGCCATCCGCGATATGTCGCGCCAGCGCCGGCGCGGCTGTCCAACGCACACCGTAACGGTTCATCCCGGTGTTGATCTTCAGGTGCACAGGGATGCGCTTGCCGGCACGAGCGGCCAGCCGGGCCAGGGCGTCCACCGAGCGCGGTTCGCCGATGCAACAAGTCAAATCGTGGGCCACGCACCACGGCAGCTCTTGTTCCTCTCGATCGCCCAGTAACAACATGCGGGCGGCAACGCCCCGGTCGCGCAGGCTCATGGCTTCTTCGATCGTGCTCAACGCCAGGAAACCGGCGCCTGTGGCCAGGGCGGAGTTCGCGACCGCCAGCGCCCCGTGCCCGTAGCCTTCGTCTTTAACGACCGACAGGATTTGAAGCCCGAAGGGTTTCTCCCGGCTGATGAGTTCAAAATTGCGCCGGAGTCGGCCCAGATCAATTTCTACCCACGCCGGACGTGGAGGGGTCGGCAGCGGCGGGATGCCGGGGTCGGGGTCGGACCCGCCGACAGCGGGTCTGGTTGGGAGCAGAACGCTCGCCGGCGCCAGGTCGGCGATTTCATCAGGCAAAAAGCTCATCGATAACAAAAATCAAGGATTTCCGGGCGGCCACAGGCTGCGGCCCACATCCGGGCGGTAATAGCTGCCGAGGCTGCGCAGTTTGCGGATGTTCGAGTAAGCCTGCCGGATGGCCGCCTCAACCGTGCCGCCAAACGCGATTACGTCGGCGATGCGGTGGCCGGTGGTCATTAACCGGCCCGTCGCATCAGGTGCGACTTCGTTCCACCAAAGATCGCAGTCCACGGGGGCCAAGAGCTCCACCGGCAATCGAGGTCCCTGGATTTGCACGTAAGGATAGCCATAGCCCGCGAGCGTCACCGAACAGCCGAACGCCCGCCCTGAAACAAAGCGCGGGTCAAGCTTCCGGTTTCGCGCGGTCCCCAGCAGCGTCTCGAGCGGATTGGCCAGCAACCGCAGGATCATGGCCCCGGACGTGACCCCAATCCGGATGTTGTATTCGATCGCATGCCATCTTTGTTTGTGGTGGATCGCGGTGACCTGAATCGGGCCGTGATATTTCACTTTCCGAAACCAGGGTACCAGCGGATGCAACAGCTCCCGCGCCAGGCCGTACCGGTCAGCCGGATCTTTTTCGACCAATCCTCCGAGCGGTGCGCCGGCCACAATCCCCATGTCACCTGCGAAGGCCCGTTTGTATTCCTGGTTGGTGACGAGCGAGTATATTTCCCCGCCGCTGACCAGCGCGATATGGCCCGCCTCGCGCCGGCCAAGGTATTCCTGAAGGAACACGCCTTCCGCGTAATCCACGTGCCGGAGCCACGAACGCGTGTCCGCAACTGTTTCGCACAGGATCGTGTGGATGGGGCTGGTGGGGGAACACAGCGGGTTCTTGAGCACAAAAGGTCTCGGGTGCTCGCCGAGAATCGCTTCGGCTTCGAGGCGGTTCCGCGCCACGCGCGCTTTGGGAAACGGAATCCGGCAAGTGTGGCAAAGCTGCCGGGCGAAATCGCGCTCCCGTTCGATGCGCATCCCTTCGCCGCTGGGCCCAAAGATGGGCGCCCGGGAAGCGACCAACTCCGTTCCCCAGGGAGCTTGTGCCCAGTCGATGGACATCGGCACTACCAGCTCCACCTGATTCTGTTTCACCAAAGGAACGGGAGAGGGAAACTGCTCGCGGTGATACACGGGCCCGGCCAGCGACGGCGCGTACTGCCCATAGTCGCGGGTGAGATAGGTGGAAACAACCGCCCCGGCGTCCTTCAGGATCTGGGCCGTGCTGTGCGCAAAAGACCCCACACCCAACACCATCACTCCGTCCCCGTGTTGTCCCGGTTTCTTCGATCTCCAGACCATTGGCTCGGTAGTTTCTCATGGGCGGATCCCGCGCAAAAGACATTTCTGAGTGCCGGCAGAAAGGCTTCGTTTTCTTGCCGGCTCCGGTGAAGCCGGCCCTCCTCCGGGGCCAGCCTGGCCACGAATCCTGTGAAAAAACCGCCTTGACGGTGTCGCCTCCTCGCTTTAGAAGCTTCTCGGCCACCGGATAATATAATCGGTGAGGGCAAGGCACTGCGGACGCCGGACATCACCGTCCACCGAGGGCGTCGGCTGCTGGTGGCGACACTGAAGCAACGACTCATGTAATCTATGAAAGTTATCAAACATACGGCTGGCTTTTTTGTGCTCGCGGGCATCGGGCTGGTGTTCCTTGCAGAGGAACCGGCGTCGGCGCAGAACTTCGGTCCTTACCTGAAAGCGAGCGGGGGCATGAATCTCGTCTCGGACTCCGACCTGCAGATCAACGCGGTTGATGGCCGGATGTCGTTGGACACTGGCTACCGGGTGGATGGCACGCTCGGCTACGAGTTGAACCGCTGGCTGGCGGTCGAGGTCGAAGGCGGCTACACCGAGAACAATTTGGATAAGGTCACCCTCGGCGCGAATCAGTTGCGACTCCACGGTGATTCGTCGTTTTCACAGATCCCCGTGCTGGCCAACGTGGTACTCCGTTACGAAAACGACTCCGCGTTCGTCCCGTACGTGGGCGCCGGGGCTGGCGGTGTTATGACAAAACTGCGGATCGCCAGCGAAAGTGCCGACGACAGCGACAAAGACACCGTGTTCGCGTGGCAGGGAAAGGTGGGCGTCATTTACAAGATTGATGAGCGGGCCTGGATCGATGCGGAATATAAACTCCTTTCCACGGCCGCACAGGATTACTCGTTCGGCAACCAAAAGCTAGAAACCAAAGAGCTGTTCAATCACTTCATCGGGATCAGCGTGATCTGGAAGTTCTGACCGGCGCGACCGACGTTTACTCGAACCGTGCCGGTTGGCCGGTGGCGGCCAGAACGGCGTGCCAGATTGAGCCGTTGGGGTTCAGCCTTTTCTTCTCCGCCGCCAGCAACTCCATCGGGACATGAATGAACTGGTCATGCAGCAACCCGATAATCAGCCCGGTCTTGCCGGCCATGGCGGCATGAGCGGCGTTTCGGGCGAACAGATCGCAAAGGATCGCGTCTTCCGAATCAGCCGCCACGCTGCGGATGACGTAGCTTGGATCAAAATAGCGCAAGGTGGCCGGCACCTGCTCTTGCTTAAAATATTCCTCGATGCGGCGGCGCAGGAACACCCCGATATCTTTCAGCTTCAGGTTCCCTGAGGCATCCCGCGCCTCGTCCCCGCCGCCCAGCAAATCCTGGCCCGCTCCCTCCGCAACCACGATCACAGCGTGCGCTCGATTGACCACACGCTTTTTCAGCAGCGGCAGAAAACCGCGCTCGCCCTCGAGCTTGAACGGCACTTCGGGGATCAGCGTGAAATTCACGTCCTGGCTGGCGATGGTCGCCCCGGCCGCAATGAAACCGGCTTCGCGCCCCATTAGCTTTACCACCGAAATGCCGTTACGCACGCTATGGCATTCCGTGTGGGCGCACTCGAGCACCTTGGCGGCCTGCTCGATCGCTGTCAGGTAGCCGAACGTCCGGGACACAAAAGGCACGTCATTATCGATCGTCTTGGGAACACCGACGACGGCCAGGGTATGACCGCGGCGCGTCGCCTCCTCGCTCAGTTCCCGGGCTCCCCGCTGGGTGCCGTCGCCCCCGATCGCGAACAGCATGTTGATACCCCGGCGCACCAGGTTCTCGACCGCCACCCCGGCGTCCACTGGTCCGCGCGAAGTACCCAGGATCGTTCCGCCTTCGCGGTGAATGTCGTCGACCAGGTCGGCGGTGAGTTCGAGCGGTTCAGCGCCGTTCCGTGGGTCCAGGCCCTGGTAACCTCCACGAAATCCCAATACGTTCCTAACGCCGTAACAATGGTGCAGTTCAAGGAACAAAGATCGAATCACATTGTTCAAGCCCGGACACAACCCGCCGCAAGTGACAATGCCGGCGCGCGCGTGCTGTGGATCAAAAAAAATCCTGGCGCGAGGTCCTGCTCGTTCGAACAGCAGTTCATCGGTGTGGGGCGCGCCGGTTTCGCGCACGATGTGAGCCGGGATCCGGGCCAGGTCGCTTACCGCGCGATCGAAAGGCGAGTTGAGCCGGGGCTCTCCCAGGGTTCTGATTTGCATGAGCCCAGAGTGGCGGCTCAGCCGTTTCCGGTCAACACCCGCGGCGGCGCGCGGCCTTTAGTCCGCAGCGATATCCGCCCGCTCATTGCCCCCGGAATGCCAAGGCGCCCCTGTTGGTGGGTGTTGCTGCGGACTAAAGGCAGCGCGCTGACCGACGCCAAATTAGAATTGACTATCGCCTTGGTCCTGCTTCCATCGTCACGTCTGTGTTCGGGAACAGTTTGCCGGCCGGCGAGCTTGAAACCGAAAACCAGGAAATCCTAAGGCACAAGTTGTTCCATCTGTGCGGAAGACCACAACCAGGTCGGTGCGCCCGTTATCGGCGGTCGCGCAGGCCGATGAACCACTCCCATGAACCCGAAATCTTCTTCGCTGGTAATTAGTCTGATGGCGCTATCGCTTGATTTGGTTTTCGCCGACCCACTGGGCACGGCGTTCACCTACCAGGGCCGCCTTGCGAGCGGCGCGAGCCTGGCCAATGGCCGCTATGATCTGACGTTCAGCATCTGGAACGCGGTCACCGGCGGCGGCCAGCTTGGCGTCACGATTACCAACGCGACCGTTCCGGTGAGCAACGGCTTGTTCACGGTCACGTTGGATTTTGGCGGCGGTGTCTTCGACAGCAATGCACGGTGGCTTGAAATCGGTGTGCGCACGAATGGAGTTGGTTCCTTTGTGAGCCTGACTCCGCGCCAGGAGTTGGCGCCCGCCCCCTATGCTTTGTATGCCCCCAACGCCGGCGCCGCCGCGCAGGCCGCGACCCTGCCCGCCGGCGCGGTGACCACCGCGATGCTGGCCGATGGCGCGGTGACCACGAGCAAGATTGGCCCTGCCGCTGTGAAACCCTCGAACATCGATGATGGCGGCAGCGCGTCGTACGAGACGATGCTCGGCGCTGCGCGGCCGCTGGGCACAGCCGAGGCGCTTCCGTTCAGCGAGTTGTCACCGGTGACGGGCGAACCGCCGGCGCTGGTTCTAGCCCTCGATGGGGCGGCTTTGGGCACCGCCGTGGGCTTCATTGGCCGTGAGGCCATGTCCGCACCCTACGAGTACGTGGTCGAGGTCGTGATTCCCGCGCCTGAGCTCGACCCCGCCGCCCAGCTTGGACGCCAGGCCCGCCTGACGTTCGCGCGCAATGGGCGATCCACGCGGTTTAGCGGGCTGGTCACCGCTTGCGCGCTATCCTCTTTTGACGGCAAAAGCGCCCTCTACACGTTCCGCATCGAGCCGCCGCTCGCCTTCCTGGCCCAGACCACCGACTACCGCGTCTATCAAGACCGGAATGCTCCAGCGATCGTCTCCGGCTTTTACCAAAACCTGACCACCAACACCTTGAGCCAGTCGTTAGTCCAAACTCACGCCATCCGCCCCTGCGCCATCCAATACGGCGAAACCGCGCTGAACTTTTTCAATCGTTTGCTCGAGGACGAGGGCATTTTTTACTTCTTTAACGCGGCTGGCACGGCGCTGACGATCGCCGATGGCGTGCATGCATACCTGGCTGCCCCCAACTCCCCTTTTGCTTATTACGGCAACAATGTCGCCGAAGTGTCAGCAGGCACGGAGTACATCCGCCGCTTCGAGAAGGCCACCCGCGAATCCACCAAAACCACCCGGATTGCCGCCTATGATTTTACGCGCCCGACTCTCGACCTGTCGGCCACTGCCCAGAGCACGGCCGGACGGGGGGAGTATTACCAATTCGGATCCTCGGCCAACACTGTGGCAACTCTGGCCGGGCAGGCGCGGTTGCGGCAGGAGCGTCAGGACGCCGAGCGGGCTACGGTGTTTGGTCTCGCCAATGCCCCGGATCTACGGCCCGGGTACACGTTCGAGCTCGATGACCGCACGGCCTCAGGGTTGCGCGGCGCTTACGTGGTGACGAGCGTGCGCCACTCGGCGTTCCGTCGCATGACCAATGGAGTCCCCACCTTCTATTATGGAAACCAGTTCGAGGTGATCCCCTCGGAAATGGTCTATCGGCCCGCGCTCAAAACGCCGAAGCCGTCTGCCCGCGCGTGCACCGCCAACGTCACGGGTCCGGCAGGAGAAGACCGGGCGTTTGTTGACGAATATGGGCGGGTCAAGGTGCAGTTCCACTGGGATCGCTATGGGGTTTCGGACCAGAATTCGAGCGCCTGGATCCGCGTCGCGACTCCCATGGCGGGCGCGAGTCATGGGATGTTGTTCCTGCCCCGGGTCGGGGATGAGGTCCTGGTCGATTTCCTCCAGGGCGACCCGGACCAGCCGGTGGTCACCAGCAGCTTCTACAACGCCCAGAACCGGCCCCCGTACGCGCTCCCCGCGAACAAGGAGCTCAGCACC